>NZ_CP042812.1:943158-1257544 GCF_008000835.1 Malaciobacter canalis | reverse complement strand
TATATGAAAAACAATAAATTTTTAAAAATATTAATAGCAGTATTTGCTTTATACTCTTTGCTTGGCTTTTTTGTGTTACCTTACTTTTTAAAGCCAAAACTTCAAGAAATCATCAACCAAAACATCACAAAACAGGCTTTTATTCAAGATTTAAAATTTAACCCTTTTACTTTTGAAGCTAATTTAATAGGCTTTGAGATAAAAGATAAAAAGAGTACTATTTTATCATTTGATAAATTTTATATTGATTTTTCTATATTTAAATCTATTGATAAAAGACACATTAGATTTGAAAAAGTTTTACTTAAAAATGCTTTAATAAATATAGTAGAAAACAAAGATCAAACTATAAATCTTGCAAAAATTTTAAAAGAAACAAAAACTAATAATAATCAAGAGAAAGAACAATCAAGTGATAATCTAATAAATTTTTTAATTCGTAAGGCAGTTATTGAAAATGCAACAATAAATTTTGAAAAGAAAAGTGATATTGAACCATTTTCAATCACACTAAGTGAGTTAAATTATACTTTTTATGATTTAGGAAGTTTCAAAAATATCCTTGCTTCTCAAACACTAACAACGAAAATCAACAAAAACACTCTACTTACACTAAAAGGTGGATTTAAAATTGAGCCTTTATCTATGTATGCAAATGTAAATTTAAAAAGGTTAAAACCATCTGAACTAATTACATACAAAAAAAGTATGCTAAATTTTGATATATCAGATAAAACATCACTTGATTTAAATTTTGGTTATCAACTAAGCTTTAAAGACAAGATTGATTTATCAATACAAGATTTAAACTTAGATATTAAAGATTTTGAATTAATTCAAGAAAAAAACTCTTTAATTAGTTTTAAAAACTTTAGTATAAATAGTCTATCTTTAGACTATTTAAATCAAGAAATAAATATTAATAGCATAAATTTAGATGCTCTTAAAACAAACATCATAAGTTCTAAAGATGAAGTTATAAACCTAACAACTTTAATAAATCAAGATAACTCAAAACAAGAAAACAAAAAAACACAAGAAAAACAAAATCCATGGAATATAGACCTAAGAAGTGCAAATATTTCAAATACAAATATTAATTATGAAGATTTAAAAACAACAAATAAACTAAACTTAGAAAATCTATCTTTAACTTTTGAAAAGTTTAGATTTGAAAACAGTAATATCTTTTTAGAAACAGCATCACTAAAAGAGCCAAAAGTAAATTTTGAAAATAAAAAAGAGAAATTAGGTATTAATATAAACAATCTAAATCTTGACATACAAAACCTATCAAAAGAGAAAGAAAAAATTCAAATTGATATAATAAACTTAGATAAAAAATCACTTTTTTTAAGTGATAAATTAAAAAATCAAATAGTTACAAAAAATATTGATTTAAGTATAAAAAATTTTAATTTTTCTAATAAAACCCTAAGCATTGAAAAGAGCATTTTAAAAAATCCTTATATTAGTATAACTTTACCAAAAAAAGATAAAGTAAAAGAATTAAAAAAAGAAGTTACTAAAAATAGTAAAAATGTAGAAACTAAAAATAGTTTAAATATGCAAATTGGTCCTTTTAATATAAAAAATGCATCATTAAATTTTGAAGATAAGAACTTACCAATTCCTTTTAAAACTTTAGTCTCAAAACTAAATGGAGAATTTTCAGAGTTTAGTACTACAAGTTCAAAGCCAACAGAACTTAAGCTTGAGGGCAAAGTTGATAAGTATGGATATACAAAAATCACAGGACTTGTAAATCATGAAAATATAAAAGAGCTTACAGATGTAAACTTACTATTTAAAAATATTGCTATTAAAAACTTTACTCCTTATTCTGGAAAATTTATAGGAAAAGAAATTGAAACTGGTAAATTAAATCTTGATTTGAAATACAATATCAAAAAATCAAATCTTGATGCAAAAAATAGCATTGTTATTAGTGATATAAAACTTGGAGATGAAGTAAAAAGTGAAGATGCAGTATCTTTACCTTTAGAATTAGCAATTGCTTTACTTGAGGATGCTGATGGAATAATTGATTTAGATATTCCAATATCTGGAAATGTAGATGATCCAAAGTTTGCTATTGCTCCAATTGTATGGCAAGCTTTCACAAATTTAATAGTAAAAGCAGTTAGTGCTCCATTTAGTTTTTTAGCTTCATTGTTAGGAATTGAAGCAGATGAGATAAAATCAATAGATTTTCATTTTGCAGATGCAAAAATACTTCCATCAGAAAAAGAAGCTTTAGATAATATTGCAAAAATCATGGAAAAAAGACCAAATATAGCAATTAAAATAAATCCTAGTTTTACACAAGAAGATATAAATAAACTAAAAGAATTAAAAGCCGAAGAAAATATAGAAAAAACAATGAAAGAGTTTAAACAAGGGGATAAATATCAACTTGCAATTGAAAAAATCTATCTTTCATTTAAAAATAGTAAAAATTTAAAAGAGCTAAAAAAAGAGTTTATAGTAAAGAAAAAAGAGAAAGAGATTTTCCAAAAAGATAGATATTTAAACCATATGAAAGATATGATTATATCAAAACAAGTTATTTCAGATGATATAATTTTAAATTTAACAAAACAAAGAATAGAGAATATAAATAAATACTTAATAGGTGAAAAAAGTATAAAAGAAAATAGAGTTATTATTAAAAAAACAGATAAAGCAAATACAAGTAAAAGCTTTACAAGCTTCGATTTACAAATAGACATAGCAAGATAATATATATTTAGTTATATTAATTTTTATTATATTTGTCTATATTTATTGACTTTGTATTAGTTTTTTTGATAATATTAATCAATTTACTTTTATTATAATTTTTATAAGGAATATTTATGAATAAAATATTATATGCTTTTATTGGATTGTTTATTATAGCAACTAGTTATGGAGTTTATACACAAGTTACAAAAAAACCTTTAAACACAAAAAGAGTATCTTGTCAAAACAAAACAACAACTTTTGAAAAAATAAATAAAAATGCAAATATTCAAGAAGCAAAAGAACTTTTTCTAACTTCAAACTATGATTTATCAATAAGTATTGATTATTCAAAATATATGAAAAGTAATTTAAAAGATATTTTAGATGAACAAAAATTAGAAAAAATGATAAAAGATGTAATAAGCAACTATGAAGATGAAGATAAAAGTGTTAAAAAAAATCTAACTATTCATGCATATCTTTATGAAAATGACAAAGAAGACAAGGGTAAAAAAAGCAAAAAAGCAAAACTTTATGCGGGATATATTCTTATGGAGTTTAAGCTAAATAACAAAAGTGTTTATAAAATCCAAACTGATTATATGAATATGGATACAAGTGATTTAAAAGAAAGAATTGATTGTTCAATTAAATCATTTGTTTCTATAAAATAAAAAAGATAATCTTTTTTATTTTATAGTTTTATAACTTTTGCTCCAAATCCACCACTACTTGGATGGGCATCTTCATAGCTTCTAATTTTAGGATGTTTATCAAGATATTTTTTTGTTGCTGCTGCTAATTTTCCTGTACCAATTCCATGATAAACTAATACTTCATCAAAACCTGCAATTAAAGCATCAGATAAAAATTTATCTAAATTTTCTAAAGCTTCATCTACTCTTTGTCCATGTAAATCTAACTTTACATGTCCTGTTTCTGGTTTTGAAACTGTAACAGTTGTTTTTGGTTTTATAGTAGGTTTTGGCATATTGCCACTTCTTGATAAATCTTTAAGTGGAACTTTCATTTTCATTCCTGAATCATTTTCAATGAAAGCTTGTTGTCCTTTGATTGAGACAATAACACCTTTTGAAGTTCTATACTTAACTCTATCTCCAACTTTTAATTCTTCTATTTCAGTTATTTTTTGAGTTTTTATACTAGAAGCTTTTGTATGAGCAACATTTAAGTGTCTATGTCCCTCTTTTGAAATTTTTGCTTTTATAGCTTTTTTTGCTTCTTCTCTTGCGTCTTTATACTCTTTGTGTAGCTTAGATTTTTCAGAATAAACTAACTCATCAAGATTTTCTTTTTGTTCTTTCAACGATTTTTTAATTCTTTGTGTATCTTCTAACTCTTTATCTAATTTTTCAATTTTTTGTTTATATTCTCTTTCAAGTTCACTACTTCTTTCAATAAGTTCGTTTAATTTATCTTTATCTTCACCATAAACCTTTTTTGCGAGTTTGATTATATTGTGAGGAATTCCATATCTACTTGCAGTTTCAAAAGCATAAGATTTACCTATTGTACCTTGTAAAAACTCATAAGTTGGTCTTTGATTTTTTTCATCATAAAGTGCAGCAACTAATTCTACATCACTATTTGAAGCAAGTAATGCTGCCAATCTTTTATGATGTGTTGTAATAATAATCTTTATATCTTTTTTTATAAGTTCTTCAATTATTACTTTAAATAAACTAGCTGCTTCATCTGAGTCTGTTCCAAGTTCTATCTCATCTACACCAACAATTGCATTTTTCTTTGAAAAAAGAGTTGAGAACTCAACCATTCTTCCTGCAAAAGTTGAAATATCATTTTTTACACTTTGAGGATCATCTAATACTGCTAATATATTTTTAAAACTTCCAATTTGTGAAGATTTATGTGCATTATATGGAAGTAAATATTTAGACAATAAAACAGCAGATAAAATAGATTTTAACATCATAGTTTTACCACCAGCATTTACCCCAGTAATCATAATAACTGATTTTGTAAAATCAATAGTAATAGGTTTTGCTCCATGAAGTGCGGGATGTCTAAACTCTACTAGTTTACAACTATTGTTTCTACTTGGTAATAAAAAGTTTCTATCATTTGCTTTTGCAAAAAATAGTCTTGCTTGGTAGTGATCAACTCTATCAAACTCTTTATTTATAAATTTTAAAAACATCAAATGCTTTTCAAACATTGAAGAAATTTGTTTACAAAACTTTAATAGAACCTCTTCTTGTTTATTTATAAGGTCACTTCTTCTTTGTTTTAATTCACTAATATTGTGAGGAACTACATAAAAGAATCCAGAGTTTGATCTATGTACAACTGTTGCTTTTATTACATGATTAAATCCACCTCTTACTAAAATAGCCTCTTGGTCATTTACTAAATGCACTTGTGAATCAACTAAATATGGTCTTAATTTTGATGAATTTATGACTTTATATAAAGCTTGTCTAATTAAATCTTTATTTTTATAAATAGCATTTTGAATATTGTCATAATCTTCATCAACACCCTCTTTTAGATTACCTTTTGAATCAAAGTAATCATCTAACTTTAAAATATCACTTGGAATGATGATTTTATCTATCCACTCTTTTAGTTTTCCCTCAAAGTTAAATCTTTTTAAATATAAAAAGTATCTAATTATTTTAGTAAATTCATAAATATCATCAAGTTTTAAAATACCTTGTTTTTGTATATAAACTAATGAATTATCTAAATTTGCAACCTCTTTTGGTGCATTTATATCAAACTTTGAAAGTTCTTCTATGAGTTTAAAATGTAAGTTTATATCACCTTCAAGTATGATTGATTTTTTTCTTGAAAAAAGTTCTTGGAAGGATTCTATATACTCTGTTAAGTCTAGTTTTTTTATTATATCTTTCATTTGCGTATTATAGCCAAAGGGCTATAATACTTTTATAAATAAAACTGCCAATATACTAAAGCAATTACTGTAATAGAAATAATTCCTAAAATATTAAATAATAATCCAAATTTTGCCATATCTTTTACTTTAACAGCACCACTACTCATAGCAATGGCATTTGGGGGAGTAGCAATAGGAAGCATAAATGCATATGAAGCACAAATAGTTGATACAAACAAAATAAGAGTCATATTAACATCTGCTACTTGACCAAGAGAATAAATAATTGGTAAAGCAATTGAAATCAATGCAGTATTTGATGTAACTTCTGTTGTAAATGTTATTAATGCAGCAACTAATATTATAAGAAAAATAACAGGAAGATTTACTAGATCAAGTAAATAGTGTGCAATTTCATTTGCTAAGCCTGTTGATGCAAATGCCGCTGCAATAGAAAAACCTGCACCAAATAAGAAAATAATTTCATATGGAATTTTCTTTGTATCTTCCCAAGTTAAAAACCCAATCTTAGGCATAAACATCAATAAACCATATCCTAATAAAATACCTTTTTCATTTAAACCTAAACCAGAATAAAAAGGTTCAATTTTTGAATTTACAAAAAGTAAAAGAATTAAACTACCAAGAAAATACATAAGCCTTCTTTGGTCACTTGTCAAATGTTCCCTATCTTCTAAATGTGTATCAAATTTTAGATGCTGAACGCCAAGAGATAAGAAGAAAGGAATTAATGTTAACATTAAAAAAGCCAATGGTGCAGTTAATAAAATCCATTTTATAAAAGGAATAGCCTCAATTGAATGCTGATCCATAAAACCTAGTAAAATTAAGTTTGGAGGTGTTCCAATAGGTGTTACAATACCACCAATACTAGCACCATAAGCAATAGCAAGTACAAGTCTTACTTTTAATTTTGTATCATTTGTCAAAAACATTGCAATAGGTATTAAAAGTAAAGCAGTTGTAGTATTTGAAATAAGTGAACTTAAAAAAGCTGAAGTAATTGCCAATGAAAAAATTATTCCTCTGGGGGTATTAGGGAAGATTGTTAATAATTTATTTGAAATATATTTATGTAAATTAGTTTTTTGAGTTGCAATTGCCACCATAAAACCACCAAGGAATAGGAAAATAATTGATTTAGAGTAGTTTGCAGTAGTAGCACTTGTACTCATAATATCAAAGGAAGGGAATAAAAGAATAGGCAAAAGTGACACTACGCCAATTGGTAATCCCTCGTTTGTCCATAGTACTACAAGTAACACTATTATTGCTAATAAAATTGAGTGTTGAGTACTAAAAGCTATGCTTGCTATAAAAAACATAGCAATCGATAAAATCAATGCAGTAAGTAGTTGTTTCAAAACATTCCTTTTATTTAAAATTACTGTTGTTATATTTATTGTAATTATAAAAAACTAAATTACTTTTATATTTCATAATTTTTATCAAATAAAAATAAAATTATTACATAAAGTTACACAAAAAAATTATAAAACATTATTTCTACACTTAAGCCACACTCTTTATACATTTTTAAGTAACATATGCTCTTTTGGAATCTATTTTTTCTTTGGTCTAAAAGGCTTAATTACCTCTTCATTACATTCTAAATATGGTCCTTCCATTAAATCAATACAATATGGAATTGCAGGAAAAACTGCATCTAAACACTCTCTAATTGATTTTGGTTTTCCAGGTAAATTTACTATCAGTGAGCTTCCTCTAAGTCCTGCTGTTTGTCTTGAAAGAATTGCAGTTGGAACAAACTTCAATGACTCTGCACGCATTAATTCACCAAATCCTGGCATCATTCTATCGCAAACTGCTTCTGTTGCTTCTGGAGTTACATCTCTTGCAGCAGGTCCTGTTCCACCTGTTGTAACAACTAAACAACAATCCTCTTTATCTACTAACTCTTTTAAAGTATCTTCAATAGTCTTTTGATCATCTTCTATACATCTATATATAGGCTCCCAAGAAGAAGTAAGATAATCATTCATAGTATCAACTATTGCTTTTCCACTAATATCTTCATAAA
Source organism: Malaciobacter canalis (assembly GCF_008000835.1). Taxonomy (GTDB): domain Bacteria; phylum Campylobacterota; class Campylobacteria; order Campylobacterales; family Arcobacteraceae; genus Malaciobacter; species Malaciobacter canalis. The sequence continues at coordinate 1,249,877 of NZ_CP042812.1, read as the reverse complement.
TTCCCTTACTTGCTCTATCACTTGCTGTAATTATTCCAATCTTTGCTGTATTACTCATAATAATCCTTTTGTATTTATAGTATATGTCCTGCATCGTTTATAAAATAAACTGTTGCGAACTCTTTGAAAAACTTTTTTGCTTCATATGATTTTATTATTTTATCTTTTGCACCAAGATAAACTTCTATTTTAGTACCTTTTTTTATAAGTTCTTTAAGCTCTTTTTCTTTCCATTCATAAGTTAGTAACTCTTCTAATTGTTCATAAGTTCCAAGATTGAAATACTTTGAAGTATCAATACTTTTAGGATAAGAGATGTTTTCTAAAAAATTCAAACAATAAGCTTTTGCATCTTTTTTAAAAAACATCAGTTGCATTCTTTTGTATTTTTTATCATTTATTTGGAAAAAAGCTGGAGAAAAAAGTTGCAATAAATCAACTCTTTTTTCACTTTTTAAAGCATGCTTAAAAGCTTTGATTGCACCATAAGAAAACCCACTAACAGTAAAATCATTTTCAACTAAATATTGATTAAATAGCTCTTTTTCACTACTTAAACAAAATCCATTATAATACTTAGAAGTCATTTTCACAAATTACCTCATTTTTTAACATAATCTCTTTTAATCTATTAATCTCAACTGCATTATGTGAAAGCTCTGCTCTTAACTCATTTTTAACTCTATTTATAAGTTCATTTGCATCATTTGCCATCTTATATTTTTCAACCATATTTAAAGCAATCTTCATAGCATGCTTTAAATCATCACTATTAACTGCATGTTGTTCTTTTTTAATAACTTCAACACCAATACTACCAGCTAAATATCTTTTGATATTTTCTATAAGTTCATTATATGAAGGATAAGTCGATTCTAATTTAGGTACATCTTCATCAAAAAGTGAAACTTTACTTTTACATACAAAAGCTTTACTTGCTTGATAGATAGATAAAATCTCTTTTTGTTTTTCATTTAAGATTTTAGTTTGTTTTTTTCCAAATTGCAATTTATTTTTTGCTATTTCAATATCTTCATCTTCTAAAACTTTTGATTCTCTTTTTATCATATTTAATAAAGCTTCATTTACCAAAGTAGCAAGTGCAGCAGAAGAGAAACCAGCTGTTGTATCTGCAAGTTTTTCTACATCAAACTCGATATTTTTACCTTTTAAATAAAGCTCTAAGATATGTTTTCTATCTTCTATATTTGGTAAATTTAAAAATACCCTTCTATCAAATCTTCCTGCTCTTAATAAGGCATCATCTAACACATCAATTTTATTTGTTGCAGCTATTACAATAACTCCACTATCTCCCTCAAAACCATCCATTTGAGTTAAAAGTTCATTTAGTGTTGCTTCTCTTTCATCATTTGATGTACCAGTTCTTTTTTTACCAATTGCATCAATCTCATCAATAAATACAATAGCAGGAGCACTAGCTTTTGCTTTTATAAATAACTCTCTTACTTTTTTTGCTCCCATACCAACATATATTTGAACAAAACTAGCTCCACTTTGATAGAAAAATGGAACATCAGCTTCTCCTGCAACAGCCCTTGCAATAAGCGTTTTACCAACACCTGGAGGACCTACTAAAAGTACACCTTTTGGAAGTTTAACTCCATGGGAAATATATTTTTTAGGAGAGTTTAAAAAGTCAACTATTTCTTCAAGTTCACCTTTAATCTCAGAAATACCAGCAACATCTTTAAATGAAAGATTTGATGTAACAGCTTTGATATTACTTGAAGAGTCTACATCTTCTTTAGATATTGAATGCTCTTTTTGTTTACTAAGTTCTTTTTCAAAAGCACTTGTTTTAATACCTTTTTTATCAAAAAACTCTTTAATCTTATTTTGCTTAAGTTTTAAAAATATTGCAAATATTAGCAATAAAAATAAAAAAAGAAGTCCTACATAATAAGAACTTCCTTCAATTTGAGTACTGCTTTTATACATAGTATAAATAAATAAAACCAGCAATATGGTTGCTGATAAAATCATAAGTTTTAAGTTTTTGTCTAGCTTATTATTTGAATCTTGCGACATTTTTATCTTGCCTTCTTTCATAATCATCAAGGAAAATCCAATCTCCTGTTAAATCAACACTACTTTCAACTTCAATTTGATTAAAGAATTGATCTAATCCTATGTATTTTCCATTTTTTTCTTGTTCTATCAAGACCTCTAATGTTTGAGTATTATTTTTTCTAAACTCATAGTTTTTCTTCTCTATTATAGATGTTAATTCATTATATCTTTCTTTTGCAATATTACCTTTTACAATATCTTTCATAGATGCACTTGGTGTTCCATCTCTTTTTGAATATGTAAATGCATGAACATGAGTTAAAGGAAATCTTTTTAAGTTTTCCATAGCTTCAGCCCAAAGTTGATTAGTCTCACCTGGATGACCTACAATAAAATCAGTTCCTAAAGCATAACCATTCTCTTTTAAAAACTCAAAAAGTTCTAAATCTTTTAAAACTTTATTTCTTCTGTTCATTATTTTTAACATCTCTTTTGAAGTATGTTGAAGTGCAATATGCAAATGCTTTGCCATAAAAGGTTCATTTATGATCTCTTTAAATTCATCATCAATTTGAATAGGTTCAATACTTCCCATTCTAATACGTCTAACACCTTTTATTTGTGACATTTTTTTAAGAAGTTTAGCCAACGATGTATGTTGTTTTTTTCCATAACTTCCTACATTCGTACCAGTTAAAATAAACTCACCAAAACCATTACTTGCAAGTTTTTCTATTTGTTCTAAAATCTTATCTTCTTTATAACTTCTTGCATCACCTCTTACGTGAGGTATAATACAGTAACTACATCTAAAGTCACATCCTTCTTGTATTTTTATAAAAGCTCTACTTTTACCTATAAACTCTTCAACAATAGTATCATCAATATGTTCTAAATCTCCAGCTTGAAAAAATCTCTCTTCTTTTTTCAAAAGTTCATTGATTTTCTCTTTTTCACTATGACCAAAAAGTGAATCAACTTTATCTTCTTTAAATAAATTCTCACCTTTAGTCCATACTCCACATCCAGTAAAAACAACTCTTGGTTTTTTAGGAAGTCTATTTAACTGATTTATATAACCCCTTGCAGTTGAATCTGCACTATTTGTAACTGTACATGAATTTATAACTACAATATCAGCTTGCTTTTCATCTTTTGTTACTTCAAAATCTTCTAAATTACTCATCATAACTTGAGTATCAAAAACATTTGTTCTACAACCAAAAGTTTTAAAATATACTTTTGGTTTTGTCTGTGAAAATATCATATAATTTTGCCCTCTTCTGGTAAATCTGCTGGTTTTTCTCTTTTTTCATTAAGATTAATACTTTGAGTAGGATAAGCAATATGGATATCATCTTCTGCCATAAATGCTTTTAAAATTTCAGGTGACATTGTACTTCTAAGTACCAATGCAGCATATGAGTTAGTAAGATACCAAGAAGATATTACAATACCATAAGGTTCAACAAAAGTATAAACTCTAGGTTCAACTCCTGTTGCTCTTAATTGATACTTACTTCTCATTTTTGATAACTGTTTTCTAGTAATATCAGTATATCCTTTAGAATAGTGTTTTAAAATCTCTTTTGCAATATGCTGAGCTTTTTTATGGTTTGAATCAAATGTAATAGTAATATCAATACCATCCCAAACAGTTCTAAGACCTGAGTGTGTATAGTTTGCAATCATCTCTGAGAAAACATAATTATTAGGAATAAAAAATATTCTTCCCGTTCTTCTATTTACCATATATGATGTTAAAGTTATATCCTCTCTAATAGTGATTTTAAATAATGAAATATCTAAAACATCTCCTACAACTTCAAGACCATTTCTAGTAACTTTAATTCTATCTCCTACTTGAATAGAACCAGATGTTACAATTACAAGCCATCCAAATATAGACATAAACCAATCTTTTAAAGCAATCGCAATACCAGCTGATGCGAAACCTAAGATTGTTACTACATATGAAACATTATCTATATATGAAAATAAAACTATTAAAACTATTATAAATACAACTAGAAAATTGATAATTTTATTTGTAAGATAATAACTCTCATTTTGAGAAAAGTATTTTTTTAAACCTAGTTTTATTAAAAAAGATATAAAAAATAGTAAAAAAACAATTATAAAAATTGTGAATATTTTCTGTATTTGAGTTGAAATTTGTGATTTTATCTCTAATGTTACTTGTTCAACTTTTCTTGTATAAACCTCTTCTGTTGTTGATACTATTTCAAGTACCATATTAAAATCTTTTTTTTGCTTATCTAAAAAAGTTAATATCTCTTTATATTGAGTTTTTTGATCTAAATTATATAGTTCCAAATATAAAAAGACTTTCTTTTCTAGTAAAGAGATAAGATTTGCAATATCTTTTTCTATTGTTATAAACTCTTTTTTATTGTTTTCAAGTTTTTTTATATATGACAATGCATTAATTATTCCAAAAGGATTAGTTATATCTTCATATTTTTCAACTTCTGGGGGACTTAATAAACTCCCAATTGGTGAACCTTTATACTCAGATATAAGTTCTAACTCATTTTGTTTAATTCTAATTTTATTATTTAATTGAGAATAATGCTCATCTGTTTTGCCTTTACCTTTTGCACTTTGTTTTAGTAGCTCAAGCTCTTTAGATATTTTTCTATAAGCTAAATAATTACTATATCTTTTCAATAAAATATTATCTTTTAACTTTTCATTTAACTCTTCTATTCTTTTTTGCAATACACCAATTTGAGCAAGATCTTGCATACTTCTTTCTTTTAAAGCCGCTTGTCTTTGAGCTATTTCTTGGTTTGCTAAATCTTGTGCTGTTAACTCTTTTGGTTCATCTAAAATATCATCATCTAATTCATTTGCATAAACACAAAAGTTAAGAAGCAATAAAGCTGCAAAAATATAAGTAAAGAAACCTTTTTTCATTAATTAAAAACCTTTAAAACTTCTATTACATCATCTTTATTTATTTCATCTGTAATTAGACAATTTCCTATTTTTTTTGGAAGAATAAACTTAATCTTATTATCAAGAGATTTTTTATCCAAAAAGAAATGCTCATAAAACTCTTCTACATCTTCAATTTTGTAACTTGTAGGAATATTATATTTCTCTAATAAATTTTTTACTCTTAAAGCTTCTTCTTGGCTTATATGACCTAACTTTACTGCAAGTTCATTTGCCATAACCATACCAATACCAACAGCTTCACCATGTAAATATGTTTTGTATTGTGTTTCATTTTCAATTACATGTCCAAAAGTATGCCCATAATTTAAAGCTGCTCTAATGCCATTCTCTTTTTCATCTTGAATAACTACATTTGCTTTTGTTTCAACTGATTTTTGAATTGCTATTTTAATATTTTCTTCTTTTGTTAAATCATTTTCTTCTAGCCATTTAAAAAAGTCTTTATTAAAAGTTACAGCCATCTTAATAATCTCTGCAACACCTGCACCAAACTCTCTTTTTGGTAAAGTTGTTAAAAAGAAAGGATCAATTAGTACCTCTTTTGGTTGATGAAAAGCACCAATAAGATTTTTCCCATACTTATTATTTATTCCTGTTTTTCCTCCAACACTTGCATCAACTTGAGAAAGCAGTGTTGTTGGAACTTGCACAAAACTAATGCCCCTTTGATAAATAGAAGCAGCAAAACCTGTCATATCTCCAATAACTCCACCACCAAAAGCAACTAAAAGTGACTTTCTATCAAGTCTATTTTCAAAACAATGATCTAAAATCATATCAATTGTTTGCATATTTTTATACTGTTCTCCATCAGGTACAGTAACAACACTTATCTCTTTTGCTGTAATTTTTTCTTTTAAATACTCTAAGTGAAATGAACTTACAGTTGGGTTTGTAACTATGACAACTTTTGTATCATAATATATTTCATTTAACCTATTTATTGTAATATCATAAGAAGTGTTATTTGGTAAAGTAATATTTACTATCATATATAAAATCCATTTAGTATAATTTGATAAATTTTATCTAAAAAGAGCTAATTCTAGCTTTAAAAATATGATTACCTAGGCATAGTTACACAAAAGTGATTTCTTAATTATATGTTAAGATATTTATGTTATCTTAAAAAATTCTATTTTAACTATAAGGAATTTTTATGGAAATTTCAAATATTGGGATATTTAAAGGAATGAATAAAAAAATGTCAATACTTAGTATTTTTTTAATACTTTTAAGTGTTGCTATTACTGGATATTTTCCTTTAAAAAGTGCTATTTACTTAAAAGATATAAGGGAATTTTTAAACCCTTTTTTAGAGTGGTACTATGTTTTATTAGTGGCATTTTTATTAGCTTTTATGATTTGGCTTGGAATGGGAAGATATAGAAATGTAAGACTTGGGGGAGATTTAGAACAACCTGAATTTACATTTTTTTCTTGGGTTTCTATGCTTTTTGCAGCAGGAACAGGTGTAGGTATCCTTTTTTGGTCAGTAGCACAACCAATAATACAATTTCAAAATAATCCCTTTACAGGTACAGCTATGACCCCAGAAGCTGCAATTACAGGAATGAGTCTTAGTTTTTTTCATTGGGGTTTAAATGGCTGGGCGATTTTTTCATTTATTGCACTTACAATGGCATATTTTTCTTTTCGTCATGACTATCCTTTGACTATTCGTTCTGCACTATATCCAATATTTGGAAGAAAAGTGGATGGAATTTTAGGTGATTTTGTAGATATTCTTGCAGTATCTGGTACTATTTTTGGTATTGCAACAACTCTAGGATTGGGAGTTGAGCAAATGAATGCTGGATTAAAAGAGGTTTTAAATATTAAGCCATCTTTATTTTTACAACTAGGAGTAATGACTGCAATTATGATTATTGCAACTATTTCTGTAGTTTCAGGAGTAAATAAAGGAGTAAAACTTTTATCAATTGGGAACTTTTGGTTAAGTATAATAGTATTGCTTTTTTTACTAGTATTTGGACCTACTCAATACTTAATTGGTGTAACAGTAGAAGCAACAGGTCACTACATACAAAATATAGTTAGATTAACTTTTCATACAAATGTAACACATGATACAAATTGGCAATCTGTTTGGACAGTATTTTTTTGGGGTTGGTGGATAGCCTGGTCTCCATTTGTTGGGATGTTTATAGCAAGAATCTCAAGGGGTAGAACTATTGGTGAATTTGTAGCAGGAGTACTACTAACACCAACACTTATCACAATTGTTTGGATAGGACTATTTGGAGGAACAGCTTTATATGAAGAGTTATTTTTAGGAAAAGATATAGTTGCAGCTGTAAACAATGATATATCTTCTGCACTATTTGTTATGCTTGAAAATCTTGAAGTTGGTATTCTTGGAGAAATAATGTCATTTTTAATGATTGTTTTAATTGCTACTTATTTAATCACTTCTGCAAATGCAGGAACATTAGTAATAACTACAATCTTATCAGCAGGCTCAACAACACCACCTGCTGTACATAGAGTTTTATGGGGAATAATTTTAACATTATTAACAGGTGTACTTATACTAGCAGGAGGATTAGAAACCTTACAAGCAGCAGTTATAACAGCTGCATTACCTTTTTCAGTTATTATAATTATTATGATAGCTGGATTATTAAAAAGTCTAAGTTTAGAAAACACACCAGCACGATCTGGTAATGAACAATTAAGCGCAAGAGAACCATGGATTTTAGATGAAGATGTGGGTGAAGAACCAACAATAATGGATGAGTTTAACCCAAATATTAAAAAACTTAAAGAACCAGAGTATAAATAGTTTTATTTATACTCTATATTTTCAAAAAACAAAGATAGAAAATTATTTTTACATATAATTTCTTTTTCTTTATTTATACAAAATAGTTGTTGCAAAGCTAATGCACAAATATTATCAGTTTCAATTTGAATTATTTCAATTCTTTTATTATTTATTTTACTAATAAAATCTTCTAACATGCCATCATTTATTTCTTCTTTTAAAACTAATTTATTCCCTTCTTTTCTCATGATTATTCCTTATTTTTGATAAACTATATTTTGTCCATATTTTCTTGTTTTAAAAGTTGAACTTATTCTATTCATTGATTCTGCATGACCTAAAAAAACAAATCCATCAGGGTTTAACATATTATAAAATGTAGTAGCAACTTCTCTTCTACTTGCTTCATCAAAATAAATAAGCATATTTCTAGAAAAAATAACATCAAATTTACCTAAACTTTTCATTCTTTCTTTTTCCATTACATTAATTACTTTAAAATCAACAACTTCCTTTAAAAAATCATTTATATTATATAATAAGCCATTTTCTTTAAAATACTCATCTTTAATTTTCAAAGGCAAAAACTCAACACTTCTTTTAGAGAATGTTCCACTTTTTGCTTTTTTAATTACATTTGAATCAATATCAATTCCTACTATTTCAAAATCTCTTTTTTCCACTAAATATTTTTCTTCTAATAAATGAAGTGCAATTGAATATGCTTCTTCTCCAGTGGAACTTGGAGCACAAAGTATTCTAATTGGTTTATCAATAGCTCTTATTCTATCTAGCTCATAAAGTACATTATTTATCAAAATTTCAAACTGGTAATTTTCTCTAAAAAAATATGTTTCATTTATTGTTATAATATTTAATAAATCTTGCATCTTTTCATTTGTTTTATCAAACCTAATTGCATGAAAAAATTCTCTAAAAGTTTTATAGTTTTGCTTATTCATATATACTTCTAGTTTAGGTTTTAATATATTAAATCTTTTTTCGCCAATTGATATTCCTGATCTTCTATATATTACATCAGTTAATTTTATATAGTCTTTTTCATTTATCATGATTTATCCTTTTATTTTATCAATAGCTAAATCAACTCCAAAGATTAGATATTGATTATCTTTATGCTCTAATTTTAAAGATTCAAGTAAAGCGATATCATCAATACTTCCAATTTCACCTATATAATCAACAGCTGTCATAATTACATTTATATCTTTTTCTAAAACTAAAAAATATCGAAGTATATCAATACTTTTGTCATACTTAACATCTCCTAAAATATTTAATGCAAAAATCCTAATATCTTTATCATCATTTTTTAATAGTTTTTCTATAAAAAAAATTGCTTCTTCATTAGATTCTTGAAGATATTTAATAGCCATATTTCTTAAATACACATTTGTACTTTGAAGTGTTTTTAATAACTCATCATAATCTTTATCTGTTTTATTTTTCCCATGAAAGCTATTAAAAATAATATCAATATAAATATGATCTTCAATTTTATTCTCACCAAATAGCATATTTGTTAACTTAAGCATATGATTTATTGATTGTTCGCTAATTAAAAACTCCAATGCATCTACCCTTAAATCTTCACTATTGTTTATATCTTTAAATACTATTTGAGCTTGAATATAATCTTCAAAAATTTTACTTTCTATTTGTTGTGTTGTTTGTTTTTTCTTTAAAGCCATTTTAATCTTCCTTATTAAACTTATTTGGAAATGCTAAGATTTCATCTATTATTTTTGGAAAAGGAAGCTTTTTCAAAGCAGCTTTATTTTCCCAACAAGCTTTTGGCATCCCATAAACTACAGATGTTGTTTCATCTTCGGCAAGAGTATAAGCTCCTTTTTGTCTTAGTTCCAGCATTCCTTGTGCTCCATCATCTCCTATACCTGTTAATTCAATAGCCATAATCTTTGAACAATCATACACCTTAGAAGCACTTAAAAATAATTCATCAATACTTGGAGTAAAAAATCTATGGTTCTTTTCTTGATGTTTTATTATCAAACTACCACTTGCTTTTTTTGCTAAAGTCATATGATAACCACCTTTTGCTATTACAATATTTCCTTTATGAATAATATCCCCTACTTTACTTTCTTGAACATTTAAATTTGAATAATTATTTAATCTATTTGCAAAACCATTTGTAAAATTTTCTGGCATATGTTGTATTACTAAAATAGCAAAGGGATAGTTTGCAGGAATATTATTTACAATTTCTTCTATATGGCTAGGTCCACCTGTACTACTACCAATAAGAACTAAGCCATCAGGCTTTGAACCTTTAGCCTGAATAATAGCTTTGCTCTCTTCCATATTTGTTTTAGATAAGTTTATTTTTCGTGTTGTTGCCTCTTTTCTGATTCTAAGTCTATTTTTTGGAATTTGTGTTACAGCTTTTATTTTACTTAATATATCTTCTTCTGATTCTTCAAGCTTTAAAGAGATTGTTCCTGGCTTTAAAATAAAATCAATAGCTCCTGCATCTAAAGCTTCAAAAGTTATATCTGCATCTTCACTTGTCAAAGAAGACACCATTAGTATAGGTGTTGGATTAATTTCCATAATCTTCTTTACTGCACTTACCCCATCCAATATTGGCATATTTATATCCATAGTAATTGCATCAAAATCAAACTCTTTTACAAACTCAATAGCATCCTGACCATTTTTTGCAAAACCTATATCATAGCCTGCTCTATCTAGTGTTTGCCCAAGTTGTTTTCTTATAAGTGCACTATCATCAACTATCAAAATACTTTTTGCCATCTTTTTTCCTTATTTTACGAAGCTTCTTTCTCTTTTATTATCTTAATATCATCAAGAGTTTTATCATCTAAAAGCTCTGTAATTCTTAGTTTTAAAATAATTCTTTTTCCCTCATCTAAAATTATAACTTCACTAAATAAACTATCTTCACTATTAGATTGATTAATATCTTGCTCATTTATAAACATAATCTCATTAACATCATCAACAAAAAGACCTATTTTTTCACCTTTTAAATCACAAATCAAAATTTTACTTTTTGAAGTAATCTCTTTTTCAAAACCCAATCTATTTGGCAAAGATACAATAGGAATTACTGCTCCTCTTAAGTTTATTAAACCATCAACAAATTCAGGTGCTTCAGGTATTGGAGTTACTTGTGTATATTTTATAATCTCTTGAACATCTTGAATATCAAGTGCAAACTCTTCATCTTTTATCTTAAATGCTGCGATTTCACTCATTTCACTCTCCTTTGCTTTTAACTCATCATCAATTCTTTTAGGTTCTTCCTCTTCAATAACATACTCTTTTGCTAAATCTTTAAGAAAAACTGTTGATATAATTGAAGTAATTTTATTTTCATCTTTAAATATTGATTCAACTTTACTATCTGCAAACCTACTTGGTAATACTTCAATTTTTTCACTTGGTATATCTTTAACTTCATTTATACTATCAACTAAAAGTGCTACTGATTTTCCCTCATAATTTAAAAGCAAAAATCTTTTCTGTTTTTCTTGTTCTTTTGTAATATTTTGCTTTTCATCAATATTTATAATCTTTTTCAAATCAAGTGCAATTATAAGTTCATTTCGTAAAGTAATCATTCCAATTACTCCATTCCCTGCTTCTGAAATTCCTGTAATATTTTCTGGAATAAAAATAATCTCTCTTGCTACTTCTAATGATATAGCAAAATATTCCTCACCCAATGTAAGAAAAATGTATCTAAGATTGTTTAAATCTTCTACTTTTTGATTATCCTCTTCTTGATTATTTTGTCCAAATTTATCAAGCAAAACTGGTGAGTAATTAACTAAACTTAAAGAACTTATTGCAATATCTGTATCAATTATCTGATAGATTTTTTCATCTTTTTTATACAAGCCAGAAATTTTAGAATTATCTTTTTTTGAAACTTCATAGTTCTCTTCTTCAACACTTTCCATCTCTAAAACAGCATCTACTAAAACTCCATACTCCTTATCTTCATATTTTATAGTTAATACTCTTGCTTGTTTACTTGAAGTATCAACTTCAACTTTATTTAATATTGTTGCCATATCTACAATTGTTGTAGTTTTACCACTTATACTAGAAACTCCTTTTATAGAATTACTTGTAAGTGGCATTGATGTAATACTTGGCACTCTTAATATCTGCTCGACTTTTGCACCATCAAAAGCAAATAAACCTTCTCCTATTTTTACAGATAGTATATTTATAGGTGTAGACATAACAACTCCTTATCCTCGTTGAAGTTCATCAGCTGCAACTGCTATCTCTTCTACTAACTCACTCATTTTTTGAACTGTTGATTGAATTAAATCAGCTGCACTTTTACTTTCATTTGCATTTGACTGAGCTTGTGCTGCTGCACTTGTAATTTGTTCACTTCCCGTTTTTGCTTGTGTTAAAGCTGCGCTATTTTCATCATTTAATTTAAGTAATCTTTCTAAGACTACAGAAGTTTTCTTTGCATCTTCAACAACTTCATTTAACTCATTTCTAACTGATATTAATACATTTTTTTCTTTTTCTTGGTTTGATGAAGCATTTTTCCAATCTTTTACAATATTTGAAACTTCATCTTCTAAAACTTCCATGGTATCTACAATTTTTTCAATATTTGAACCTGCATCTAAAGCTAAGTTTCTAATATCACTTGAAACAACAGCAAAACCTTTTCCAAACTCACCTGCTCTTGCAGCTTCTATATTTCCACTTACTGCTAAAGTTGTAGTTTGAGATACAACATTTTCAATTTTTCTTAAAATTTTATTAATTTTTTTAGCATCTTTTTCAACAGCAATCATCTCTACAGTAGTAAATGATCCCTTATCAACACTATTGCTAATATAATCAATTATCTTATCAATTTGGCTAGTAAGCTCATCTAAATCATTATTTAACTTATCTGTATCATCTTTTACAGAGTTCAATAAATCATTTGCTTCATTAACATAGTCTGTACATTTTGATGCTGTCTCACTATTTGTAGTAGCATCGTTTTTTGCTAATTCTGTTGCATTTTCAATCTGAGTTAAAGCTCCTACAATTTCACTAATACTTCTATCTATATTCTCAATTGCACTTGATAGTTCTTCTGCTACACTTGCTACTTCTTGTGCATCTTTGATTGCATCAGTTGAATTTTTTAAATCATCTGCTAAATCACTAAGCTGTGATACTGCTTGTTCACTTTGAGCTAATGCAGAAGCTTGCATTTCAATAGCTGAAGTTGCTTGATTTACTGCACTATTTTGCTCTTCTGCCGCACTAGCAATTGAATCTGAAGATTTTTGCATTGTATTTATTTCATCCATTAATGCTCTTAATTTATCATTTGAAATATTATTTTTTTCTACTGCACTACCTGAAATCTTTGATAACTCTTGTGCTTTTGAGATAACATCTCTACCTTCATTAGCAGCACCTTTTACTATTTCTTGAACCTCATCAATATTTTTTTCAACATCATCTACACTTTTTTGAATATTACCTACAACATCACCAGTATCTTGTGCATTTTTTGCACTTATTTCTGCTAAAGCTCTTGTTTCATCTGCAACTACTGCAAAACCCTTTCCATGCTCTTTTGCTCTTGCTGCTTCAATAGCTGCATTTAAAGCTAAAAGATTTGTTTGCTCTGCTGCATCTGCAATCATGTCTACAGAAGTTCCAATATTTTCAGATGCTTTCTTTAAATCTTTTGATTTGTTTGATATTTCAGTTGCTGTTTTTGATGCATCTTCTAATCTATTTGCACTTTGTTTAATATTTGTAACCGATTGATTTAAAGATTTTTGTCCCTCTTTCAAATCTTCTGAACCCTTTGTTGATTCTTCAATAATTCTATTTGTATTAGCTTGTATTTGATTTACCGCACTTAATGACTCTTCTGCTGCTCCTGCATTTTCTTCTGCTGCTGAAGATATTTGCTCCATTGCTGATTTTAACTGCTCTACTGCACTAACTGCTTCTTGTGTTCTATTTAATAAATCACTTGCACTAGTTGATAAAGACTCACTAATTTGTTGTTGTCTAGCAAGTGTTCTTTTTCTAGCTTTATCATTTACTGTTTCTCTTTTTAAATCAGCACTTGATGATGCAACTACAGTTTTATTTGTATTCCCTCTTGTAATTAAAGCCATTTTTTATCCTTTTTTTATTTATCAATTAGACTTTGTAAAGATTAAAACTAATACTTACAAAGCCTAATATCTATAAACTAATCTACTATATTATTTACATCTAATATAAATAAAATCTCACCATTACCTAATAAACTTGTTCCTGTAATAATTGGATGACTTGACAATACACCCTCAAGTGGTTTTTGTACAACATCTAACTGATTAATAAATTCATTTACAACTAATCCATACTTTAAACTATTTGCTTGAACAATTACAACACTTTGTGTTTTTTGTGTTTTTTGATTTTTAGGTAGTAGTCTTTTTTCAAAAACAAGAGGTATAAGCTCTCCTCTTAACCTTGCATATGGCTTTTTATTTGCCATTTGAATATCACTTGTTGAAATTTTAATAGTCTCTATTACATTTTCCATAGCAATAGCATAATTAATATTATTCATTTTAATGCAAAAAACATTTGCTAAAGCAACTGAAACAGGAATTTCAATAGTAACTTTTGTTCCTAAGCCTAATGAACTTTCTAAATATATTTCGCCACTTAGTTCTTCAATAGTTTTCTTAACTGCATCTGCACCTACTCCTCTACCACTTATATCCGTAATTTGAGTAGCTGTTGATAAACCAGGATTAAAAATCATTTGTAATTTTTCCTGCTCAGTCATTGATTCAATCTTTTCTTCTGTTGTAAGTCCTAACTCTAAAGCTTTTATCAAAACTTTTTGAGTATCAATTCCTCTTCCATCATCTTCTATGATTATTTGAACTTTATCACCTACACTTTTTGCACCAATTTTTATAAGTCCTTCTTTTGTTTTACCAAGTTCTACTCTTTCTTCATAATCTTTTTCAATTCCATGATCAATTGAATTTCTTATAATATGAACTAAAGGATCAGCAATTTTTTCTATCATCATTTTATCAAGCTTTGTATCACTACCGTACTCTTCAAATTTTATTTTTTTATCTAATTTTTTACTAAGTTCTCTAATAAGTTTAGGATATCTACTAAATATGTATGATAAAGGTAATAATCGCATTCCCATTACAAGTTCTTGAAGTTTTTCTGTAACTCTATTTATCTCTTCATATTTTGTATTTAATTGTGTTTTAGATTCAACTACATTTTCACTACTCATAGAACTCGAAATATAAGGTAAAGAGTTCTTCATTACTAATAATTCACCAATAATATTCATCATATCATCAATATCACTTTGATTAATTTTTACAGTTTTTGGAATTATTGATTTTTGTTTTTGATTTTCATTTATAATAAAATCTTCTTTTACTAACTCTTTTTCTTCAACTAATAATTTATTATCTATATTTTCATTTGAATTAGTAGATTCACTAATACTAAGACCTTTTTCTAATATTAATATATAATTATCTATTTTTTTTACTAAGTCCTCTTTTGAATCATCAATATGAAGATTTGATTCAATACTAATAAACTCTAAAGAGTTCTTTGAATGTAATCTAACTCTTGATAATGTCATATCATCTTTTGAAAATTCTAATACCTTTAACTGTTGTTTTAAAGTATTTATAACTGTTTGTTTTTCAAACTCACTAGAACTGTTCTCCTTATTTTGTAATAAACTTGGATTATCTATTTTTAAAAGTATTGAAACAAAGTTTATAAGCTCTAAATAATCAATTCCTTCAAATTCAAAATATGGCAATAAAGTCTCTAATCTTGAAAGAATAAAACCTTCTTTTGTATAAAAATCTAACTTTTTCGTAGTTTCTGATAACTTTTTATCAAAATTAATATAATCATTACTATTAATAAAAACTCTTAAGTCTTTTACAAAACATTCAAATTGTTCATCTTTTAAAGAGTCAAATGATGGTTCAAATAAAGACTTTATACTTAAAGGATAAAAAGTTATATCATCAAGAATATTATAAAAACAATCCTCAAGCATATCTTTTGATGATTTTACTACCATTAATAATCTTGTTTTCCATAAATTTGGAATTTTCTTTAAATCATTAGTTTCATAAATAATAGTATTAATACTAAAAATTGCATTCTCACCTAAAAGTGAAGATAAATAAATAGGATCATTTCCCAAATTGCAACACTCTTCATCTAAGTCAAAATCTATTAGATAAAAATTATCTTCTTCAATAAATTCTTGATTAATAATAGGCATTGAAAAAGGCAACTCTTTTAAATAAGAATATAAATTATGTAAAGGTATTAATTCTGCAATATTCATCTTTTCAGATGTTATAATATTTAATTCAGTATCTAATTTTTGAAGATTATCTTCTTTTTCATTTCCAATTAAAGCTTTTACTTTATTTGCAATTTCACTTACTCTTTTATCATCAAAACTTATTAGCTCTCCTGCATCTTGTGTTAAATCTATCATTTCAACTATTTCATCAAAAGCATCATATAAAACCTCAAGCATATCTTGAGTGTACTTAATTTTTTGCTTTTTTATTCCATCTAATAAATCTTCTGCATAATGAGTTATAATTTTTATTGATTCAAGTCCTACAAGTCCAGCTCCACCTTTTAAAGTATGAGCTGCTCTAAATAGGGCATCTAACTCTTCTTGATTTTCATTTTCTAAATTTTTTAAATTTTTATCTAAAAAATCTAAATTTTCTTTTGCTTCACTTAGAAACTGTTCTAGTACTGCATCCATTTTTTGCCTTTTATTTTTTAAAAGTAAGCATATTAATATTTAAAATTAAATCATCAGGTCTAGCTGGTTTAACTAAATAAACAGATGCACCACTTTCATAAGCTAAATCCATATCCATCTCTTCACTTTCTGTACTAACCATAATTACAGGAGCTATACTTCCTTCTCCTTCTCTCAACCTTTTTACAAAACTATATCCATCAAGAACAGGCATATTTACATCTACTAAATAAATATCATAATTACTTAACTGAGCTTTTTCTAAAGCTTCCATTCCATTTTCTGCTTCATCACATATATAATTGGCTTTTTCTAAAATTTGTCTATGATATAACCTAACTGTTAAACTATCATCTACTATTAAAACTTTTTTTGACATTTTTTAACCTTTATCTTATTTTTAGGACTCTTTTAACAGCCATAATTATTTTTTGCTCACTAAAAGGTTTTACAACCCAACCTGTAACGCCTATCTCTTTTCCAACTTTTTTCATCTCATCAGAATTTTCAGTAGTAAGAACTAAAATTGGTTTTCTTTTTGTATTTTCAATCTTTTTTACTTCTTTTGATAATTCTAATCCATTCATTTGTGGCATATTTACATCTGTGAATAGTAAATCAAAATCAAGATTATTGTTTTTAATTTCATGCAAAAACTCTTTTGGATTTATGAAACATATGATTTCAATAACACCTTCATTTACTAAATTTTTTAATGCTAACTCAACAGAAGCAAGTACTGTTTTACTATCATCTACAAAAACTACTCTTTTCATTTTCCATCCTTTAAAAAAAATCTATTTCTTCTTCTTCTATTTTTTCATTTAAAATATTCATTTTTAATTGTTCTAAGGAGCTCTTAAAAGAATCTTCTAAATAATAAATATCTAAAGTATCTTGTTCTATAAATACTGATTGAATAAATCTTGATAAGTCATCATGAATATATTCTAAAATTTTTAACTTTTCTTTTTGTTCTAAAGAGAGTTCTTCTACTTTTATCGCATATAAAAATTCTGACAATTGAAGAATTACTTCTGAAATATTCAATAATATATCTGTGGATTTAAGTATGAAAGATATTCGCTCTAATACAAAAGAGATTTCTTCTAAAATTTCATTTGAGATTTCATTTAAAAAAATTTTTTCAATTAAATTTTCAAAATCTTGAATAAGTTCAAGCAATTCATCTAACTGTGATTTAATAGAATTCCATGCAATACTATCAGACTTTAAATCATCTATAAAATTTTTTCCAGAAACTAATTTATGACTGTCAACTTTAACTATAGTATCTGACTGTTTTTTAACTACTCTTTTGTATTTTTGCCCATTAACAGCTTTTTGAAAGTCTTTTTTAAGCATTATATTTTCTGAATTCTTTGATAATACTTGGAAAAATTTATCTATTTTAAAAGGTTTTAAGATTAAGCCATTAATACCTAAATCTATTAAATCAATTACAAATGTATCTATATATGCTGAAAAAATTAATATACATTGATTTTTATTTTTTGCTTTTATTTTTTTTGTTAATTCTAAGCCATTTAATTTAGGCATATTTATATCTGTTACGATTATGTCATAAGCATTTTTATTATAAAGTTCTAATGCTTCAAGACCATCATATGCAACATCACATTTTTTAAATATCTTTTTTAATAAACCATGAAGCTCTGAAGCGATTTTCTTTTCATCTTCTACTATTAAAATTGATAGAAACTTTCCATAAAACTTTAATTCAGCTAATATACTCTCAATCATTTTAAAACCTTTTATAAAACTTAAAATGATTGTAATTAAAAAAGGTACTAAAAAGGTATCATTAAAATTTAGAATTTATTTTTTTAGCATTAAAAAAAGATTATTAATATATGAATCAATGGAGTTGATGCTCTTTTGTAGGTCTGATTTGGAAAAAGAAAGAATAAAATATCCTACAAATGTACTTAAAATACTATCTATAAAAATAGTTGAATTCTCTTTAATCTCTTTATTTTTTATAGCTTTTTGTATATATTTATATAAAAATTGATAGTTTTGTTTATACCAATGATTTTGAAAAAGCATAAAAGCGCAGTTTGTTTTGTAGTAAGAAACACCTATTAACTCTTTGAAAATTTTTCTATACTCAATAAATTTTTCTTCATAAGAAGTCAAAATCAACACTTTAATTTTATCTTCAATACTATTTTTTTTTGGTGCTAATTTGTAAACTTCATCTAAATACTCTTTATGAAGTATATTTGCTAATTCTAAAACAATATCTTCTTTATTTTCAAAATACTCATAAATAGTACCTTTTCCAATATTAGCCTCTTTTGCTAAACTTGAAATTGTCAAACCACTTAAGCCCTCTTGTAAGATTAAACTCTTACAAGAAAAGGCTATTGATTCTCTTTTTTGATGTTTACAAATTTTTTGTTACATTTTAATTTTGGTTTTTACTAAACTTTGAAACCAATATATAAAAAAGTGGTATAAATACAATTGCAATGAATGTAGCAGAAAGCATTCCACCTATTACACCTGTTCCCAATGAGTGTCTACTTGCAGCTCCTGCTCCACTACTTAATGCAAGAGGTATTACTCCTAAAGTAAAAGCAAGTGAAGTCATAATAATAGGTCTTAATCTAATCTTTGCAGCTTCTAGTGCAGCTTCTTTTAAACTAAAGCCCTCTTTTTGTTTTTGTAAAGCAAACTCTACAATCAAAATTGCATTTTTTGCTGCAAGTCCAGCTAGAACCAATAATCCAACTTGAAAATATATATCATTGTTTAAACCTCTTAAATGTGTAGCTACAATTGCTCCAAATATTGCAAATGGAACGGCAAGAAGTACAGAAATAGGCATTAGCCATCTTCCATATTGAGCTGCTAAAATTAAAAATAGTAAAACAATACCAAAACCAAATGCTTGTACACTACTACTTGATATTTGCTTTTCTTGATATGCAGTTCCAACCCAACTTATAGTATAACCTTGAGGAAGTACCTCTTTTGCAACTTCTTCTATTGCTTTTAGTGCATCTCCTGAACTGTACCCAAGTGCTGGCTGACCTGATACTTTTGCTGCTTGAAAAAGATTAAATCTCTCTACAATATCAGCACCTACTATTGGTTTTACATTTACAAGTGAACTAATAGGAACAAGTTGATTATCTTTTCCTTTAACTAGTACAAATTTTAAATCCTCAACACCTCTTCTATACTCACCTTTAGCTTGAAGATTTACTTTATATGTTCTTCCATATAAATTGAAATCATTTACATAATAACTTCCAAATGTTGCACTTAATGTGTTATAAATATCATCAACTCTAACACCTTTTGCTTTTGCCTTTTTTGTATCAACTAAAATTCTATATTGAGGAATATTTGGCGTAAGAGATGTTCTTACTCCTTGTAACTGCTCTTTTTTATTTGCTTTAGCAACTATTTGATTTACATATTTACTTAAATCCTCTATTTTTCCACCACTTCTATCTTGTACATACATTTCAAATCCACCTGAAATACTCATACCCATAATTGGAGGTGGTAAAACACCAAATGAAAAACCATCAGAAGTAGCCATTAGTTGTTTATTGAATTTTTGATTTAATACTGCTGCATGTTGAGATGGGTTTTGTCTTTGTTCCCAATCTTTAAGCTTAACAATTGTAGCTGCTGCATGTGTTCTTTGTCCAAATGTAACTAAATCTAAACCAACTAATGAAATTATATCTTCAACATTGTTATCTTTTGATACAATTTGATTTATCTCATTTGATAGCTTTTCTGTTCTAGTTAGTGAAGCACCAGGAGGGTTGTAACTAAATAAAAATATTGTACCTTGATCTTCTTGCGGAACAAGTCCTGTTTTTAAATCTTTTAACATATCATAAGATACAAAAATAAGTCCACCAAATAACAATACACTTATAATAGAGTATCTAATAGTTTTTTTAACTAAGAACGAGTACCCTTTTGTCGCTTTTTCAAAAGAGTCATTAAACCATTTGAAAAAACCTTTTGGTTTTTTATTATGTGTATCTTTTAAAATAGTTGCACACAATGATGGTGTTAAAGTTAAAGCTACAAATCCAGAAATTGCAATAGAAATTACAATAGTAATAGCAAACTGTCTATACATTTCACCACTTAATCCTCCCATAAATGCAACAGGAATAAATACAGATGAAAGTACTAAAACAATAGCGATTAATGCACTTGAAACCTCTTTCATTGCCATAAAAGATGCTTCTTTAGCACTTTTTCCTTCACTCATATGTCTTTCAACATTTTCAATAACAATAATAGCATCATCAACAACAATACCAATTGCAAGAACAAGTCCAAATAGTGTAAGTAAATTAATACTAAATCCAAGTGCATACATTCCTGCAAATGCACCAATAATAGAAACAGGTACTGCTAAAACTGGGATTAGTGTTGCTCTCCAGTTTTGTAAAAATAAGAAAATAATAGCAATAACTAAAATAATAGCTTCAACAAATGTTTTTGCAACTTCTTTTATAGATATTTCAACAAAATCTGTACTATCATAAGGTATTTTATACTCCAATCCTGCTGGAAAATTTTTACTTGCATCTTCTAATACTTTTTCTACTGCTCTTGCAGTATCAAGTGCATTTGCCCCACTTTGTAAAAATATACCAATTGGAATGGCTGGTTGATTATTTAATTTTGTTGTCATATTATAACTTTGAGCACCAAGCTCAATAGTTGCAACATCTTTTAATGTCAATGCACTACCATCTTCATTTGCTCTAATTATAATATCTCCAAACTGTTCAGGTTTACTCATTCTTTCTTGTGTTTGTAAAGTATAAGTAAACATTTGCTTATTTTGTACAGGTTCAGAAGCAAATTTTCCCGCTGCATATTGAGCATTTTGCTCTTTTATTGCATCTATAATTTCACTTGTTGTTAGCTTTTGTTTTGCTAATTTTTGAGGGTCAATCCAAACTCTAATAGCATAATCTTTTGCTCCAAAGATTGTTGCATCACCTACTCCACTAATTCTTTTTAAATCATCAACTATATTAATCAATGCATAGTTTGATAAATACTTAATATCATGGGCATTTGATGGTGAGTGAAGCATAACAACTTGCAACATACTAGGTGATCTTTCTCTTACATTTACACCTTGTCTTTGCACTTGTTCAGGCAGTTTTGAAAGTGCTGCTTGTACTCTATTGTTTACATCAATTTTTGCATCATTTGGATTTGTTCCAACTTCAAAAAATACATTTATACTAACAGTTCCACTATCAGAGGCAACAGAGTTCATATAAATCATATCATTTGCACCATTTATTTGTTCCTCAATTGGTGCTGCAACTGTTTTTGCAATAGTTTCAGCACTTGCACCTGGATATGTTGCAGATACAATAATTTGAGGTGGAATAACTTTTGGATACTGCTCTATTGGTAAGTTTATCATTGATACTGTTCCAGTAAGTACAATAATTATAGAAACAACAGCAGCAAATACTGGATTTTTAATAAAAAATGAAGAGAACATACTATTTACCTAACTCTTGTACTTTTGTGTCAGGTCTTACTTTTGCTATATTACTAACAATTATTTTATCATCAATTTTTAAACCTGATTTAACTACTACACCACTTTGTAATAAACTTCCAAGTTTTACTGGTCTAAGTTTTGCTATATTGTCTTCTACTACATAAACAAAATCACCATTTGCAGTTTTTAAAATAGCCTTTTCTGGAATTATATGTACATTTTTTACAGTTATATTATTTAATTTTATTTTAGTAAACTCACCAACAATTAAACTATTTTCATCATTATTAAATTTTGCTCTTAAAAGTAAAGTATCAGTATCTAAATCTAATTGTGGAGATATATAATCTATTTCCCCTTTAATTGTCTTATCATTTACATCTAAAGTAACATTTACTTTACCATCTTTAATTTGACTTAAAAAAGCCACTACATCATCTTTTCTTAATGAAAACTCTACATGTACAGGGTTTATAGAAGTTATTGTAACTAATAATGAGTTTGAAGAGTTTGTTCCAACATAATCACCAATATCACTTTGTTTAATCCCTACTATTCCACTAATTGGAGCTTTTACAGTTGCATAGTCATACTCAATTTTTGCTTTTTGCAAACTTGCTTTATTACTTTCTAACTGAGCTTTTGAATCTTCATAAATATATACATATTCATCATATTTTTGAACACTAATAGCTTTACTTTTTAAAAGTTTTTTTGCTCTTTGATAATCTTTATATGATTTATTATAGTTTGCTTGTGCTTTTTTTACATTTGCACTTGCCATATTTAAATTTGTTTTATAAACATCTTCTTCTATTTTATATAAAAGCTTACCTTTTTTAACAAATTCACCTTCTTTAAAAAACTTCTCTTCTAAAGTTCCTGAAACCCTTGCAATTACATTTACCTCTTCAAAAGGCTTTATAACTGCTGGATACTCTTTTGAAATAGTTGGTGTCTCATTTTTTACATCAAATATTTTCACTGGTAAAGCAGGTCTTTCTTGCTTTGAGTTTGCTTGTTGTTTTGCTTGTGTATCATCACTACAAGCATTAAAACCTAAAACTATTAAAACTATTAAGGGTAAAACTCTTTTTCTCATCTAATATATTCCTTTAAATTTTTTCCACTATGATAAATAAGATTTGCTTTTTTAACTTCTATATCATATAAAGCACTTTTTAATACACTTATTGCTTCATATTTTTCACTAAGAGATTCTAAAAAAGCAACATTATCAATAAGTCCACTTTGATATTTTGATTTTATTACTTCATATGCACTATTTGCTGCTTTTAATCCAGCTTGTGCAGAATCAATCTTTAATTTTGCAATTTCATATGCTTTTTTTGCCAATTGTAAATCAACATTTGCTCTATTTTTTTCATACTCATATTTTGATTTTGCACTAATATATTTTTTATATTTTGATTCAAATCTATTTTTTGTCTCTCCAAATGAAAAAATATTCCATTTTAAATTAACTGAAAATATATTTTGTTCATCATAAGGTGCTTTAAAGTCACTATTATCATAATTCATATCTGCATTAGTATAAGTATTACTTACACTAATTGTTGGTAAATAATCACTTTTTTGTGCACTTGCATCTTCAAATAAAGCTTTTACTTGAAATTTCAAAGAGTTTATATCCGCTCTATTACTTTGAAGTTGTTCTTGTTTTAAAGGCTCTATAAATGAACCATCATCAATGCTTACTGTTTGCCCTGTAATATATTTTAAATTATGAATAATAGTTTGAAGTTCTAACTCTATTTCATGTAAGCTCACATTTGCACTTTGTACTCTTGATATAATTTTTTGTATTTCATCTTCTGTTGTAGTTCCAGCTTCTAAAAATCTACTTAATCTTTCATATTGAGCTTTTAACTGCTCTATCTCTTTATTTTTTGCATCTTTTTTTGCTAATAATGATAAATAATCATAATAATATTTAGTAACATCTAAAGATATTTGATTTTTTATAGAAGATAAATCCTCTTTTTTACCTTTTATACTCATTTCATAACTTGAATATCTGTCATATTTTTTTCCACCATCATATAATGTATAATCAATTGAAGCATTAAGTGTCGTACTATTATCAGGTGTTGAAGCAAGTTCTTTATTTGCTTTTGAATAGTTTACACCAAGATTTAAACTTGGCAAATAACCACTTTTTACACTGTCATACTCTTTTTTCAATGATTCTAAATCACTTTTATATGAATCAACTAGTCTATTTTTAATAGACAAATCTATTAACTCGTCTAAGTTTTGTCCCATAAGTAAAATTGGGATAAAAAATAGAAAATAAATCTTTTTCAAAATAACTCCTTTTATCTTGCTAGAAAGATAACATTAATTAGCTTAAAGATATCTTTCTAGAAAGATTTATCTTTTTAACCTTATTTTAGATAGAATTTTAAAATGGAAAAACAACATTTAGACCAATTCTTTACTGAAACAGTTAATAACCCGCGATATGAGCAGTTTGCAATAGCATTGCCAATTACATTGATATATAGAAATCTATTTAATGAAACAGAACACTATATAAAAGAAAAATATGATTTAAGTCACTCAGAAATAGATGTATTAGCAGCATTGTATTTTAATGGGAAGACATTATCTCCCACAGATTTATACTCAGCAACTGTTTTTTCATCTGGTGGAATGACAAAAGTTTTAAAAAAACTAGAATGCAGAAAATTAATTTCAAGGATACCATCAGCACAAGATAAAAGAAGTATGTTAGTCTCACTTGAACAAGAAGGAGAAGAATTAACACTTAAATGTCTAGATGAAATGATTGAAAAAAGAAAGTACTTTTTTGATATATTATCAGAAGAAGAGACAAAAACTTTCAAAAAAATTCTAAAAAAACTAACATATAAACTTTTTTAGATTTTAAATATCAAATTAAAACAAGCACCATTATACTCTTTTGAGTTTACATTAAAAGTGCAGTTTGAAACCTCAATCGATGCATTGTGATGCTCTGTAATTATTTGATGAGCCAAAGATAAGCCAATACCAGTACCAACACTTTGATGTTTTGTAGTAAAATATGGTTCAAAAACCTTATCAATACAATCTTTATCTATTCCTTTGCCACTATCTTTTATGGAAACAATGAAATTTTTATTTACTATTTTAGTGCTTATATGAACTACTTTTTTATCATCATCTAACACATTTTCAACAATTGCATCTTTTGAGTTATTTAGTATATTCATAATAGCTTGAATAAGTTGGTTTTGATAACCTGCTATTTCAATATCATCTTCATAATCTTTTATAATTTTTATATTATTATTTAAAAAAGAAGAGTGAATTATAACTAATGTTTTTTCTATAGTATTAACAATACTTAAAACCTCTTTTTCATTTGTATCTTTTATAAAGTTTCTAAAATCATCTATAGTTTTTGAAAGATATTGTGTTTGTTCCATAATATGGGTCATATCAAATAACAAATCATCAAGTTCTACTTTTTGTCCAAACTCATTTTTAACTTTTATACTACTTGCAATTGTTGATATTATATTTAATGGTTGTCTCCACTGATGGGCAATGTTACCTATCATTTCACCCATTGAAGCTAATTTTGCTTGTGATTGAATAATACTTTGTTCTGTAATATCCTTGGCACTTAAAAGAATTGTTTTTTTATCTGGAAGTAGTACTAAAGAGAGACTAACTCTTACTGTTCGCCCATCTTTAACTAAGCAACTTTTTTCAAAATTTATTTTTGAACCATCTTTTAAAACATCATCCATTGCTTTTTGAGTTCTTACTTTATCTTCAATAGCTGTCAAACCTATACAAGACTTTGTTAATAACTCTTTTTTTGTATATCCTGTTAGTTTTAAATAAGCTTCATTGAACTTTAAAAAATTGCTTTGCAAATCTAAAAGTGCTAATCCATCTTTTGTATATTTAAATATTGCTTCAAACTCATTTTTTTGATTTATTAACTCTTTTTGTAAGTTTTTTTCTCGTGTAACATCATAAAACCAACCAATAACAGAATCTTCTTGATCAAACTTAATACTCATATATGAAGCAAGTGCCCAAACTGTTTTATCTTTTATTTTAAATTCAACTAATCTATTAAAGATTTTTTCTTTATTTTTTATCTTTTCAACTATTTGTTTATATTCATTTTTATCTTTATAATATTTTGAGGGGTCTGAATCAATTACATAATCTTCTTTTATCAAAGAAGCATATGTATGATTTGAAAATACAACCTTAGTACCTTTATTTTTTGCAATTCTTACAGCAATAGGACTCATCTCTAATAAATACTTTAGTCTGCTTTCACTCTTTTTTAATATATTTCTTGAAGATTTAATTGAATACAACATTTTATTTACTGCACCATTAAGTAAATTTAACTCTTTTGAAAAAGTTAAAGGAAGCTCATTTACAGGAATTCCGTCTTTATCAGTATTATTTAAATTTGATATTATTTTTGAAATAGGTTTCATCAAAAGATAATGAAAAAGAGCAAAAAGACATACTATTAAAAATAAAGATATAAGTATAGTATTATTTATAGTTTTATAAATAATAGCATGTAATTCTTCTTTCATCTTTTCATCAGATACACATAAAGTAATATGACCCAAATCTTTTTTTATCATAGATTTTATTTTAAACTCTTTTTTATAGTAGCAAGTTTTCAAAGAAGAAATATGAGATTTATTTTTTGTATTAAAATCAATAATATTACCATCAATTCTTATTTTTCCAACAATATAAGCCTCTTTACCTACAATTTTTCCCATATTATAATCTCTTACAACTATTGCAGAAATATCTTTATTTTTAATCTCATTGTACAAAAGATTTGTATATTCATTTACAGCATATGATGAGATAAGATTAGTCAAATTATTCTTTAGAGTATTAATTGTGTTTTCTGAACTCTCTTTCATATTTTCCATGATACTATTTTTAGTACTTACATACGAAAAAGTAGCGCTTATACTCATAAAAATAGTTACAATAATAAAAATACTAATAGCAAATGTAACATAAAGAGATTTGACATTTTTCATCTATTTTTCTATTCCTAAAACATTTCTTTTTATAAGAGGTAACTTTTCTTTAATATTATCTTTTGAAATAGCAAGTATTGGCATTTGGATATTTTTTATTATCTCTTTTTTGTTAAAATAGTTATAAAATTGTTCAACAGCTTTTTGCCCCATCAAATAAGGTTGTTGCATGGCTGAACCTACAAGTATATCATCTTGTATCAACTCTATAAACTCTGGCTCTGCATCAAATGTCAATAATAAAACTTCACCTTTTTTATCTAATTCATTTATAGCATCAAGTGCTCCTTGATATCTATCTGAACCTTGTAACCATACAGCCCTTAAATTTGGATATTTTTTAATAAACTCTTTTGTATAAATATAAGTTTCTGCTTGAGTCCAAGTTATTTGTTGTTTTAAATCTACACTTTTTATTTTGGCTTCACTTAGTGCTTTTAAAAATCCTCTTGTTCTTTCTTGTCCATTTATTCTTTTTTGAGGAACAGCAACAATTGCAACTGAACCGTCTTCATAGCCTAATTTTTGCATCTTCTTTACTAAAACTTTTCCTATATTATAAGCACCCGTTTTATTATCAGAAGAGATATAAGATAAATACTCTCCACTATCAGTTCCTATATCTAAAATAACAACAGGAATATTTGCTTCTTTTGCGAATTTTAAAATAGTAACACAAGCAGATGAATTTGTGGGAGATATAATCAAACCATCAGGTTTACTTCTAATTGCTTTTAATGTATTTTCTAGCTCAATTTTTGCACTATTTGATGAACTATATACTTCTACATCATAATCATAATTAGATGACTTACTTTTAATGCCCTTACTCATAATCTCCCAAAAAGGAATTCTAATATCAGAAACAATATAAATTAACTTTTTTTCTGAAGCATTTACATAAGAAGTCATAAAAATAGTAAAAATAATAAGAAATTTGAAGTAAAACACCCTAAACCTTTAATTTTATTACTTAATCATAACATATCATAGATAATAACTCAGAATATTTACTTATTCATTATCTTTTTCTTTTCTTTTTTCATTTATTTTATCTAGTAAACTACTTGTAAAAATACTTCCAGGAATAGCATAAAAAGCAATTCCTAAAGCACTAACAACAGTTGTTAGCATTCTTCCCATTGTAGTAATTGGGTACATATCACCATAACCTACTGTTGTAAAAGTAGTAACAGACCACCATAAAGTTGTGGACATACTAGTAAAAACTTCAGGTTGAGCTTTTGTTTCTACAAAATAAACAAGAGGAGTTAAGGTAAATAAAAGAATAAAAATCGCAATAACAATATATAAAAACTCCTCTTTTTTCTCTTTTAAAATTTCTGTTATAATCTTATCAAACTCATTGAACTTTGCCAATCTAAATAGCTTAAAAATTCTTATTATTCTAAGACCTCTTAAAAAACCTAAATCAATATTAAAGAAAGTAAGATAAAAAGGTAAAAGTACAATCAAATCAACAATCATCAAAGGAGTTAGCATATACTTTAGTTTATTTTTATTTATAGAATAGACTCTTAATACATACTCTAAAGTAAATATAAATATATTTACCATATTTATTGTTTTAAATAAATCAAAATATTCACTTAAGCTTTTTTCTGTTTCAAGAAACATAACAATAATACTTACAATAATATTTATATATATAGCAACTTGTATAAAATATCCATATTTATGTTTTGATGGATCTTCAAATATTAAGTACAACTGACTTTTTAAATTCATTATGATTAAACCTTAGTAAATAATTATTTTAAAATATGCGTAGTTTATCAAAAAAAGCATAAAGGCTTTAATTATAAAAAACTATATACTTTTTTATATAACACACTTTAAAATAACAAATAAAACTCATTTTAATAGCGATTTTCTTGACAATATCAACTTTAATATATAATTTTTTATACAAATACTTGACATAACATATAAAAAATTATATACTTTTAAAAATACATAAAGGTAAACTTATGAAAATAATTAGAAAAGTACAAAATCTAAAAGCAAATGGACACTATGCTTTAGCACTAATAGAAGACAGTAGAGTCTATATATCGGGGCAATTCTCTATTGATCCAAAAACTGGAGAAAAAAAGTTTGGAACAATGCAAGAAGAAATAAAACAAATTCTAAACAATATAGAATTAATTCTACAAGAAGCAGGTTCAGCTAAAGAAAAAGTCTTAAAAGTTAATGTTTATATTAATGATTTGGATGAATGGGGAACAGTTGATAAAATATATAGTGATTTTTTTGCAGAACATACACCTGCAAGAACAATTACAGCTTTAGCAAAACTTCACTTTGGTTTTAAAGTTGAAATTGATGTTATAGCAGCTTGTTAAAGGAGAGTATTATGAAGTATATTTGTAGTAAATGTAAAAAAACTGAAGATGTAAGAACACACAAAGCAAAGTGTGATTGTGGGGGATTGTGGAAATTACACTTTCATGTACCAAAATTTAATTTAGATTTAGTAGATAAAAACACATGGGGACTTTTTCGATATAGAAAGTTTATGCCCATAATAGATGATAGTTATAAAGATATCACTTTAGGAGAGGGAATGACTCCTATTATTGAGTTTGATAAAGATGTCTTACTAAAAATGGATTACTTTATGCCAACACTATCTTTCAAAGATAGAGGTGCTGCTATGTTAATATCTCATTGCAAATCAATAGGAGTAGAAAGTGTTGTTCAAGATAGCAGTGGAAATGCAGGAAATAGTATTGCTGCATATTGTGCAAAAGCAAATATAAAGTGTGAAATATTTGTTCCCAAAGGAACATCTCCTAAAAAAATAGATATGATAAAATCTCATAATGCAAAAGTTACAATAACAGATGGCTCAAGGGATGATTGTGCTGATATTTGCAGACAAAAAGTAGAAAAAGAAAAAGTTTTTTACGCAAATCATGTTTATAATCCATTTTTTTATCAAGGAACAA
Source organism: Malaciobacter canalis (assembly GCF_008000835.1). Lineage (GTDB taxonomy): Bacteria > Campylobacterota > Campylobacteria > Campylobacterales > Arcobacteraceae > Malaciobacter > Malaciobacter canalis. The sequence continues at coordinate 1,219,648 of NZ_CP042812.1, read as the reverse complement.
AAACTTATATCTATGAAGTGTATGAACAACTAAACAGAATCCCTAAAAACATATTTGTACCACTTGGAAATGGAACTTTATTTATAGGTGTAATTAAAGCTTTAGAAGAGTTACTTGAAAGTAAACTAATCAAATCTATGCCAAATATCTATGCAATACAAAGCCAATACTGCCCTCCTTTTGTAGAAGCTGTAAAAAACAAAGAAACAAAACCTGCAAAAGTAAGTCTTAAACCCACATTAGCAGAAGGTATTGCAATTGGTGTGCCAATGCGTGGAGAAGAGATTTTAGAGTATATTTATAAATACAATATAAAAACAATTATTGCACCAGAAGATAAAATAGTTGAAAGTAGAAAAATCCTTGCAAAAAAAGGCGTATATTGTGAACATACAACAGCTGCTTCATATGCAGCATATTTAGAGTATTGTAAAACAAATGAGAAACTAAGTGATTGTTTAATATCCATGTGTGGGGCTGGATTAAAATCTGACCACTAAATAATTTAGCATTTTTTTGATATATTACACTTTGACAAGGAGACTTTTAATGCACTTAGTTCTTAAAGCTTATATACCCATTGCAAATATGATTGTAAAAACATTTGGAAAAAATTGCGAAGTGGTATTGCATGATTTAACACAACCTAAAAACTCAGTAGTTTACGCTGCAAATGGTGATGTTACTGGTAGAAAAGTTGGTCAAAGTTTTGATCATCTAATAAAAATGGTATTACTTAATAAAGATTTTAAAGATGACTATGTAGTTAACTACTTTTTTGAAACAGAAGATGGAAAAAAAATCAAATCTTCATCAGCTTTGATTCGTGATGAAAAAGATGAAGTAATAGGTATGCTATGCTTAAACTATGATTTGACTCTTTCTCATCTTTTGCAAGAAGAGATGCAAGACTTTTTAGGAACACCATCAGGACAAGAAACAAAAGAATCAGAGAAATATGTACTTGACCAAGATATAGTAAGTATTCTTGACAATCTTATAAAAAAGATTTTTGAAAATACTAACATAGAAAAACTAACAAGAAAAGATAGTCTAGAAATCATCAAATTTATGGATGAAAAAGGCATCTTTTTAGTAAAAGGCTCTATTGATAAAGTCGCAAAATATATGGGCGTTTCAAAAGTAACAATATACAGTTACTTAGATAGCATTAGAGGAAAAAGGTAGAGTATTTTTACTTACCTTTTTACTTCAACTTTTGCCAATCTTTCATAATATCTTATCAAAGCACCATGGTCTAAGTGATCTTCACCCTCAGCTTTCATAGCTTGCATAATCTCCATAACACTAGCTGTAAGCTGAACAGGAGCTCCAATCTCATGGGCAGTGTCAAGTGCATTTTGCAAATCTTTTATATGTAGATTGATTTTAAATCCTGGTTTAAACTCTCTATTCATAATTAAAGGAGCTTTTGCATCTAAAACAGTACTTCCAGCTAAGCCTCCTCTAATTGCTTCATAAACTAATTCTGGCTCAACTCCAGCTTTTGTAGCTAGTACCAATGCTTCACACATACCAGCAATATTTAGTGCAACGATAACTTGGTTTGCTAGTTTTGTAGTATTTCCCGCTCCAACCTTTCCAGTGTATACAGCAGAACCAGCCATAGAAAGCAAAATATCGTAACACTTGTCAAATACCTCTTTTTTACCACCAACCATAACAGAAAGTGTTCCATCAATAGCTTTAGGCTCACCACCACTTACAGGAGCATCTAAAAACTCTACATCTTTTTTTGCTAACTCTTGAGCTATGCTTTGTGAAACCAAAGGAGCTATTGAACTCATATCGATAACAATGCTTCTAGCTTTTATACCATCTATCACACCATCTTTACCTAAAACCACCTCTTTAACTTGTGGAGAGTTTGGAAGCATAGTAATAATCACATCACAAGATTGAGCGACTTCTTTAGCACTACTTGCACCAAGCGCACCAGCAGATACCAACTCATCAACAGAAGATTTACTTCTATTTGTAACAACTAGCTCATACCCTGCTTTTAGTAGATTTTTCGCCATAGGTTTTCCCATGATACCTAATCCTATAAATCCAATTTTCATATTTATTTCCTTAAGTGATTAAAGTTTTTTATAAATAGTATCATTTATTTAATTTAGAAACAACTAGTAAGTAATTAAGGTTTTATCCTATACAAAACCTGTCCTACAAAAAAGGCAAGTAAAACACATAAAGACATAAGAGATGAGAAAAAACTCTTAGGTCTTTTTTTGTGTTCTCTTTGAAACTTATGTAAATCCATCCACTTTTTTACAAGATAAAAAACAAAATCATCAGCAAAACTAAAATGCTTTAGCAAAAAAATCACAGGAGCTAAAACAAACAAGTATCCCCTAAAAGTAAGCTCATCATAAATACAAGCCACCTCAACAGTCTCAAACTCATACTCTTCATCGCTTAGATATTTTTTATTATTTAACACACTACAAATAGTCTCTCTTTTTTTCACCCTATCTAAATCAATATAAATTCTCTTTTTATAAAGCATCGAACCAATAAGTGAAATAATAAAGCAAAAAAGTAGCCAAAGAGTAAGAAAAGGAAGTGTTAATATGTAGGCTATTGTTTTAGATATAAGTGTCATGAGTTATCTTTTGTTAAGGTTCATTTATTAGTTTCCTTTATCAAAAAATAAAGTTCATCAATTATAGTATAATCCAATTAAATCTTTCAACTTTATTTTCATTTTCTCAAAATCTCCACTCATAAATATCACCACTTTAATAAGATTTATAATTATATTAAGTTTTTTTGATTGAATATGAATTTATTACAAATTGCAATTTTTATATTCTTAAAATCATCAATATTCATCATTCTAATTTTATTTAAAAGTCTCACATTAGATAATAACGCAATATTTTTACTTCTTTTTATCTGGAGCATTAGGACACTCTGACCTAAATACAGTTAAAAAGTATTTATCTATCCCTTATACTAAAGATTCTGAAGTTGCGAATGAAACTATTCATTTAAATTCTAAATTATAATAATGTTATTTTTATATTTTAATTAAATAAAAATTTTGGTTCATATACAGATATATCAATTTTATCAATAATTTTATAATCTTCATTTTTTATAAATCTACGTTCTTCTTTTGAGAGATTATTCAGTAGATAAGCATATATATCATTAAAAGACATTTTTTTAGACTTATCTATTTCTTCTTCATTAATATCCTTAGTCTGCCTATTAATAAGTTTATCTATATAACTATAATCATAATAATATGTATAAGTATGGTCATATCCAACAATGAGAACTTCTTTTTTACAGTTTTTACAACTTTCTTCAATTTTAACTAAACTAGGAAACGCTGACATATTCAAATATTTTTTAATAATTGAATATCTGAGATTTATATCGTTTTTTTCATTATTATACGTTACAAAAAAAATCATAGGAAAAACAAAAGTTATCATAAAAACAATGTATATCATAAATATTTTAAATAAAAAATTAACGTTTTTAAACAGCTTCAAGTTATCTTTGAAATTATAAAAACTAAACAATAAACTACTTTCTATTTCCTTCTCTTTTTTTCTATAAAAAAACATTTTATATAAAAAAAATAAACCTTGAAGTATTAAGTCTATAGTAAGGATAATAATAACCGTTAAAAATGAAAATACAAATATTCCTAAAGAAGTTATTCCAACCATTTTGTATAAATATTGTAATATACTACTAGTAATAGAAAATTCATCTATAATTGAATCCACAAAACCATAATTCTCAATTAATACTGAACGAATATCTATTTGCAAGTATGAAAAACATATAGAAAAGAAAATTATTGATAAAGTAATGACCTTTAATTTATAAGAAATTTTTGATATTTTAAATACACGTATTGGCTTATAAAAAGATTTAGAAAGTTTTTTTATAATTTCTTCATTTTTTTTAATTCCAGGTATTGCAATCATATATATATCATATTCATATAAAGATTTCTTATTATCAATATCTCTAACATTTAAATAAAACTTTTTATTACCTTTAACTATTCTAGAATAGGCTCTTGAATCAATAATTTTATTTGTTTTCTTATCTATAAATGTAAAAAATAAACTTATTTTTTCATTTGCTTTAATATTTGAAAGAGTTTTAAAATCTGAGGCTTTTAACTCAAGTCCCTCTATACTATTAATATTTATTTTTGTACAAGAGTTTTTTATATCATTTAGATTAAATTTAACAAAAATATTTTTATACTCATTTATTATAGTTTTAATTCCAATTATATCCATAGTATCCTTCCTTTTTATATTTGATACAAGATTGTCTTAATGAGATCGAATCTTTTTATTTAAGTTAATCTTCACAATTGATTTTTTTTACTCTAAAAGCACATGCTACATTTTTTGAAGAATAATCATTATCTATTTTCAAATCACAAGACAAATCTTCATAAAGTGCTTTTTCATCTTTACATACAAGTACTACAGTAACTTCATTTTCATACTTAATCTTTAAATCATAATCTTTAAAACTTTCCATCAAAATTGGATTTTTAGTAGCCAAATACTCATTTACATTAGATACTTCAATACCTCTTCTTTTGATTGCACTATTTGCCCTTTTTGTTAGGTTATTCAACTTAGGTTTTAATTCAATTAAATCATCACTTTTAAAAGAGCAACCAGTAATTAAATTAGCTACAAAAACAATCAATAAACTTTTTATTAATATCTTCTTCATTTTATTTCCTTTTATGCCCAATACTCTAATTCATCAGACGATGTTCTACCATTATCTAAGTTCCAATCTGCAAAATATTCTAAATGACTATTTCCATTGCCATATACTGATTCATCTAAAACCTTCCATGTTTGTTGTACTTGTAATACAGCTTTATTAAAAATATCATCATAATGCATAGTTTTGTTACCTGGAACTTTTAGATTCTCAATATACTCTTCAATGTTAACTTCTTCAGATTTAGGATATATTATTCCACCATCTAATCCTATGACATGTCTTGATATAGTAGGAAAGTTTTGTGTCTCTTCTACTGTTGATACTAAATTATGAAATCTACTATGCCACGTATCAAATTCTGGTTTGTTGGTTAAGTATTCTTCTTTATTTAATTCTTCAAGCATTTTCCCCTATACTGAAGAGATAACTTTATTTAACTTGTCAGTATCTCCTTCATGACTACACTCTTTACCAAACAAAGATAATTGTTCAGTTTCAGAAATATCTCCATATCCTGTAATCTTTTTATAGATATAAACATCTTGATGCATTTCACAGTTTCTGTGTTCTGCTTCATTTCCTTCGTATGGACCAACTTTTAATTCAACAACAGGATGAATAACTACATCTGTAATAATATGTCCTGTAAGTCCACAAAGCCATGCAAAAGCTTTTCTTTTATCTTCTTCATTTTTTATTGCTTTAACCTCTTCGATACCTTTTAAAATAAAAGATTTTGTTTTCATATCTAGATGCATTGAGTCTGCCCATTTTTTATGTTTTTCTGTAATTGCCAGATATGGATAATCTGGACTAACAGAACCTAACTCTATAAAAGTTGTATATTCTTCTAATGCTATAAGGGCATCATTACTAAGTCCTAACTCTTCTAATTCACTTTCAGTACATGCTTTGTTCACTATTGTTAAGTGTGCATATGCTCCTGCCATTATGTCTCCTTTAATTTATTTAATATTTTCACCATAGCTAAAGTATCAAGTTTACAATACTCTAAAAGTGAAGTTTTCATTTTCTCTTTATTTACCTCATCTAGCTTACTCATATTTGCAAAGGCATTCATAGCTTGGCTTCCATTTTGTACACATTCTAACTCTTTGTAAGCTTTTTCAAACTCTGGAACTAATGCAGGCAATACATACTTGATAGAGTAGCTTCCTTGCATACTTGGTGTTACATACCATTTCTTTTGGAAAGGTATCATTAGGTCTTGCATATTTTCATTTATGGCTAATAAATGAATACTTAGGTCAGGGAAAAGGTTGGCTAGTCTTTTTATCACACCTTTTTCAAAGCTCATATTATAAGCTAGTACTGTAACATCACTTGGGATATCTTCACATAGTTTTTGTGCTAACTCATATCTACTATCTATACTATCTTGACTCAAATACTCTTTATGCTCCAAAGTGCCATCTTCATACTCAATATGAAGTGAGTATTGAAAAGGAATTTGCTCGAAGGGTTTGATTCCTTTGTATTGAGGTATGGCTTGTTGATAGGTTTCAAAGTCTAAGTGATAGATTGGGTATGTGAGTTTTTCTAAAAAGGCTTTGATATTTTCTTTGTCTATGTAGCTTACTTTTGATTTGTAGTTTTCTACTGCTTGAGCTTGATTTGCAGTGAGGTCAAAATCTTCTGGGATATCTTCTATATCTATGATACCTTGATTGTACAGTTCAACTTGCTTTTTACTTCCTAAATTGAAAATATTAAAGATAGAGTACTCAGGTATCTGTCTTTGTACTTTCCAACAATAGTTTTTAGCATCACACTCATAAGGTTTGTTACAATATTTTCCTATATCTATATCTGGCTCATTTACTTTATCTTCTAAATAGGTTTCAAACTCTTTTAATATGCTTGGGATGTTTGACTGTAAACTTTGCACTTCACTTGTGACATCAACGATCTTAAAAAGCTTGTCTAACTCTAAAGACTCACCTCTTACATACTCATTGTTTATGTGTACTACACTTGCACTTTTTATACTAAAACCTAAGTTTTTTAAAACATAGTACTGAATAGATACATCATGAAGATATATATCTTTTACTTCAGTAGAACTTTTAACCTCATAGATAGATACACCATCACTTTCTACTTTTAAAATATCTACCATGATAAGTATGCCATTAAAGTTAAAAGTAGCTTCGTAGATATTTGATATACCCTCTTCCATCCACTTTTTTGTAGTAGCTATCATCTCATCATAATTTATAGTGTATGGCACTTCTTTTCCAGCAGGGAAAAGCTCGCAAGCTAAGTCTCCTACTATATTTCCCGTTTCAAATATAGCCTGTGCTTGTTCATCTGGTGGTGTTAGTACATTTGGCTTATATTTTTTAAGCCAAAGTGCTTTGGGGCATTGGATGCCTTTTGTGTAGAGGGATTTAGATAGGTTCATTGTTTTAAACTTTAATGCATCATTTAACAATTTTTTTATATAAGTCTTTTTTTAACTTATATAACAATTCTCTTTTTTTATTCATAAATTCATACTCATAAAAAACTACTTTTTTTATATCTAGACTTGATAAACCAATTGTATTTTTTGTTAAATCTTCAATTTTCGATTTTTTATATTTTCTATGTTTATTAATAATACTTTTTAAAACTTCAGTATGTGTAGCATATGTTTCTTGTATTAGAAATGTATTTAAATGCATTTCATATTCAGGTTTTGACATTAAATAGTTATAATTTTTAATATAAATTTTGTTTAAATACACATCATAATCAAACTCTATTTCATCAAATATTTTTTCAGGTGGATAGACTGATGACTGATAAAAATCCTCATCATTTTTAGCCCTTTGATTACAAAAAAGACAAGATGGAATTAAATTGGAAAGACATACAGATAAGAAAGGATACCTTGATTTTGGAAAGAAGTGGTCTATATCAGGTGTAATTGACTTTGTACCTTCATCAGATTCAATCACATTAATATAACTTCGATAACAATAAGGACAAATATTATCACCTGTCATTTCAATATATCTTTTTCCGTAAGTTTTTCTGAAATTTGTATACATACTTGAATATTTTTTTAATATAAACTTCTTAATCACTTTTACTTGTTCTTCATTAGTATCAAGAGTTTTCTGAACTGTGTCATTCTTTGAAGTATTAATAAATATATCTCTACTATTTGTTCCATATGATGTTTCAAGTGAAATAAAAAAATCTTCTATTATCTGTTTATTATTTTCATAAGATGATTGAAAAGTATCACTTGAAATCTTATAGTTATTTTCAAATGTCAAGTTTTTAAGAAAGTCTTTTGTTCTTTGAGGAATAGTGGTAAATCCATAATCAACATCTAAAAGTTTTTTATTACTACAATAAGTTTCTTTTTGAAAATATTTTAATAATTCTGTTTCAAATTTTTTACTAATCTTAGTCATTTTATTCTCTTAAGTAATCTAACATATTTTGAAGATGGTTTTGGACAACATCTTCTCCTATATTATTTATTATGGACTGCATCTCAGTAAATGCTTCAGTTTCAAAAGGTATAAATCTATTATTAGAAACTTTAATAAATTTATCATTATCATTTCCTCTTAAATAGTTTTTTAAATCCTCTAAAAGCTCTTCATTTTCTTTATCTTTATCATCTGTTTCATACATTAAATCAAAATAATCTCTCATCATAAAAAAGTTATTCTCACGACTTCCTTTTTTCATAGCAAATAATACATATAACACCTCAGATAAGTCTTTTATTATATCTTCACTAAAAGCTCCAATTGAATTACTGACATAAAAATCATCTTTAAATATATCAAAGATATTTCCACCAAAAGTTTTTGAATCAGGTTTTCCACCTAAATAAACTATATTTTCATCATATATATCAGTAACAACAAAAGGTGAATGAGAAGCAATGACAAATTGAAATTTTTTACTATTATCTTCATAAGTAAAAAAATCATTAAGTTGCTTAATAAAATTTCTTTGCCATTCAGGATGTAAGTGTAATTCTACTTCGTCAATAAGAATTAGATATGTCTTATTCTGAACATTATTATAAGTTGAATCAGATGCTTGAATATCATCTAACTCCCTAATTCGTCCTAAAATATTAGCAAAGTATGACAAAAGAGTTTTTTCTCCTGAACTTAATCTTATATAATCAAAAGTTTTGTCATTTTTAAATAAATTCATTTTAAAACTGATAAGTCCCTTTCTTGCCAATCTTTTAATATACTTTAATAAATTTAAAAAAATATCACTTTTGAGTATCTCTAATAAATATTCATTATCATCAAATCTATTTAATTTTGCTATATCTTCCTTATTATTAAAAGATATATTTACAATTTCATAAAGGTCTTTATTCGAGAATTTTTTTATATCTTCAGGAGAGTTAATATTCTTAAAATATTTATAAATTAATTCAATGACATTTTCTGATGTAAGTTCCTCACCACTCACTTTAGAAACAGAATGCAGTAAATTTAAAAAGTTTTCTTGTGTATCAATTTTTATACTTTTATACAAAAGTTCTTTAAAAAATAAATCATTAAATCTATCTGCACTTAAATTAAAATATAATTTTTCCTCTAATTCCGAATAACTATCTTCTGTAAATAAAGGTTTAATTATTTTTTGCATTTCACCACTAAATTTATTAAATGGAGGTAAAGATAAACCTATTCCCCAATCATCATTCTTAATAGCAATTTCTATCTTCCCATACTCATAACCTAGTTTGTTAAACATTGTCTGAGATTTTTCATCAAGCAATACTGAAATTAAATTTATTAATGTCATATACTCATAGGATGTTTCATCTTTTTCAATTTGTTTAATGCCTATATATTTTAATCTTTTTTGATAATGTCCTATTTGTCCACTTGATGCACTAAATAATTGCATTTTCAATAAATCATAAATTCTATCAAAAGGTGAAAGACTATGAAAAATTATATTCATTTGAAAAGGCATCACAGAAAAAGCATATTCATTTATATCATATCTTTGATTCTTATCATTTCTATTTTGAGTATAAATATTTTTATAAATATTTTTTTCCTCTCCATCGACAATTAAATTCCAATACCTTGCATTATTTATATAACTTTCGATATAAAAAAATTCCTCGATTTCATCATAGAATAATAAATGAATTTTTCCTAATAAAACTTCGCCATCTAATCGCCATAACAAAGGAGCTATAAGTAATTCAAAAAAAGTTGTTTTACCAATTCCATTTTTACCTACAATACAAGAAATATTATTCAAGTTATTATTAAAAGGATGATGATAATTTGTGTTTCTTTCTAGTTCAATCTTTTTATTACCTCTAGGAATGAATTCTTTAATAATAAATTCTCTATCTAAATAATAACCACCAGCTTTTATATGCTTGTAGTCTTCTTCAATATGTATATATAGTAATTTCAATTTATTCCTCCTGGCTTAAAATTCAACTCACTCGTCCCATCACTCTTAGGCTCAACCTTTATCTGCAATGGAATTCGCTCTTTTAGTGCTTCCACATGGGAAATCACACCTACCATCTTTCCTGAACTTTGTAGCTGATTTAGTGCATTTAGTGCTAGTTCTAGGCTATCGCTATCTAGTGTTCCAAACCCTTCATCTAAGAAAAGTGAGTCTATACTTATCTTTTGGCTTGCTAGGCTTGATAGTCCAAGGGCTAAAGATAGACTTACTATGAAGCTTTCTCCTCCCGAGAGTGTGTTTACACCTCTTACTGCGTCTCCTTGGAAGCCGTCAATTATCTCTATATCTAAGAGTTTGTTTGATTCTGTGTTTCTTTGAAGTTCATATCTTGGGCTTAAGATTTCTAAGTGTTTGTTTGCTAGGTAGATTAATTGGTCTAGGGTTATACCTTGGGCAAATTTGGCGAACTTATCCCCTTGGCTTGAGCCTATCATATCATTTAGTTTTACCCATACTTGGAAGGCTTGTTTTTTCTTTTCAAGTTGTTTGATTTTGTCTTCTGATTTTTTTATATTTTGAGTATTTATCTCTAACTCTTTTGAGATACTTCCTATGGTTTCTTGTAGTTGGTCTATTGTGCTTTGTAGGTTTTGCAACTCTTTGTTTATATCATCTTTATTTTGATTTGTAGGATTTATCTCTTTTTCTAAGAGTTTGTGTTCATTTAGTTTTTTGTTTGTGTCTGTTTTTAGAGTTTGTATTTGTGTGTATTTCTCTTCTATAGTTTTACATAGGTTTGTTAGGGTTTCAAACTCCTCTTTTGGTAGGTTTGCTTTTTCAAACTCCTCTTGTGAACTAAAGCCATACTCTACTAAAGCTTTTTCAAATTTCTCTTTTATGCTTACTAGGTTTTGTTTGTCATCTTCTTGTTTTTTGTTTAGTTGGATTATCTGTTTTGATAGGGATTCATCTTTTGATTTTAGGCTTGAAAGATGGTTTTGCAAACTGTTGAAGTGTTTTGAAACAGTGTCTAAATTCTCTTGGATATTTTTCTCAAAAAGGTCTAAATCTTCTACATCTAAGATATTTTTGCTTTGGGTTTGAAGCTTTGTTATCTCTTCTTTTAGTTTTGATTGTTCCTCTTTTAACTCTTTTATAGTATTTATGCTTGTGTTTATCTGCTGTTGTTTTTGCAGTTCTTTATTTAAAGATGTTTGTAAAGACTCTTTTTTTGCTTGTAAAGACTCTTTTTGCTCTCTTAAAGTTACATACTCTTTTAGCTGGTTTTCGCAAAATTGCACTTGCTCTTGTATTGTGGCTTTTGAGTCTTCTTGTAGTTTGAAATCATTTGTTTTAAAGTACTCTTCTATTTGCTCTTTTGTGGTTTGTTGTTTTTGTATTTCTAGGTTTGAGCTTTCAAGTTTTGAGCTAAGTTTGGCTAGGTTTATTTGAGCGTTATTTAGTTCACTGTTTTGCTCTTGTAGGTAGTTTTCTTGCTCTTTTATTTTAGCTGTTGTTTTATCAATATCTATATTTAAAGAGTGATTTATATATGGATGTTCTTTTGAACCACATAAAAAGCACTCTTGTCCATCTTTTAGTTTGGCTCTATCTTGCTCGTAGTTTTTGATAAGAAGCTCTTTTTCTCTTGTTTGTTTTAGTGTGTTTAGAGTTTCACTTATTTGGTTTATCAGTTTTGTTTTTTCTTCGTTTAGTTTTGTTTGTGATTCTATTTTAGTGTTGTACTCTTTTATCTTGTTTTGCTCTTGCGTGATTTGCTCTTGCAGTATCTCATAATCACTTAGAGCTTTTAGAAGTGCTTCTATCTCTTTTAGTTTGGCTCTTGTGTTTTGTTCTTTTTGGTTTATATCTTTTGTTTTGGTTTCTAGGGCTTTGTATTGTTCTATTAGAGTATCTAATTGCTCTTTTTTTGTGTCAAGATTTGATGAGAAGTTTTTGTATAAATTGTCTATTTGTGTTTCATCATTTAGAAGTGTTTCAAATGCTATCTCAAAATAGTTTGCTAACTCTTGTAGGTGTTGTGATATTTTTTTACTTTTTTCTACATATAAAGAGTTTTTACCATCACTTTGTGTTTTTATAGTTCTTAACTCTTTTAGTTTTTTATAGTTTTCGTTGTATGTTGTTTGCTCTTTTTCAAGGCTTTCTTTTGAGAGTTTAAACTCTTGCTCTTTTGTTTGGATTTGTTCTTTTAACTCTTTATCTTCTTTTTGCAAAGATTCTAAACTTTGTTTATCATTTGTGATTGTATTTGTTAGTTGGTTTTTCTCTTGGTTCAAAGCTTGTATTCTTATAGCTTTGTTTGCTAGTTCTAGTTTTGTAAACTGCTCTTTGTTGTCTTCTTTTTCTTTGCTTATTTGTTCGAACTCTTGGCTGTATTTTTGGCTATCTGCTTCTAGCTTTGCTAAATTTTCTAAGTAGTTTGATAGTTTTTTTAGTTCAGTCTCTTTTTTATCTAGTTCTTGTTTTTCTTTTCTGTTTGTTTCTAGTTGTTTTGTTTTTTCTTCTACTATGTTTGGCTCTAGAAGTTCTATACTTCCTAGTGCTATTTCATCAGATTCTATCTCTTTTTTCTTTTGAGAATATGTTTCATAGATACTTTGTGAGATTTGTTTGTAGATATATGTTCCAGTAATCTTTTCTAGTAGGTTTGAACGCTCGTTTTCTTTGGCTTTTAAAAAGGCATCAAAACTTCCTTGGGCTAACATCATAGATTGAACAAATCTATCAAAATCAAGCCCTGAAATTTCTTCTACAACCTTTGGTACTTTTGAAAGATATGATTCTAGTATTTTATTTGTTTCAAGTTCTACTATCTCCATCTTTGCAGATTGGAAGTTTCCATTTGGATTTTTTCTTGCTCTTTTTTGCGCCCAAGAACTTCTATATATTTTGCCTTTTATCTCAAACTCAACTTCACATAAACACTCACCTGTGTGTCTACTCATCAAGTCATTTGGATTAGTTAGTCTTGCTGTTCTTCCATATAAGGCACAAGTGATTACATCAAGAATTGTACTTTTTCCTGCTCCTGTTGGTCCTGTTATGGCAAAAAGAGAAACATCATTTAAAAACTCTTGGAAGTCTATTTCAAACTCACCTTTTAGGGAGTTTATATTTAGTAGTTTTACTTTTAGTATCTTCATTAGATTTGCTCACTTTCATGAAGATTTGAAACTACTTCATTAAAAGTTTGTGATAACTGCTCTTTAAACTCACTATTTTCTATCTCTTCTAAGTCTAGTCTTTTTTCAAAAACCTCTTGCACACTTAGTTCATCTAAGCTTATAGCTTTTAACTCTTTTGCTCTTAATTGTTTTTCACTTTTTTCTATTTTAACTGCTAGAATTATAAGCTCCAGTTTTGTAGCTAATTCTCTTATTTCTGTATTTGCAAACATTGGGTTGTCATCTTTTATATGAACTTCTATCCATGTTGTCTTATCTTCGATAGCTTTTAACTCTTTTTTGATAGTTTCCAAATCACCTTTGATAACTTGTAGTTTTTTTGTAAGTGGTACTTCTAACTCTTCTACTTTTACATTTTCATCTGCACTATCATTTATAGTAACTAGATTTACTTTTTGAGTATTTTTAGACTCACTAAAACTAAGTGGTATTGGAGAGCCTGAGTATCTTACATGTTCGTTTCCAATTCTTTGATTTATATGCAAGTGTCCTAAAGCTACATAGTCAAACATGTTAGCTAAATAATCCCCACCAATATCAAGTGTTCCACCTATATAAATATCTCTTTCACTTTCACTTGTGCGACCGCCTACAGTTGTCAAGTGTCCCATAGCTATGATTGGAATGTTTGAGTTTATTTCTTTTGCTTTATTGTAAGCTTTTTCATAATAAGCTTTGATACCATTGTTTGCAAGTTTTTCTTTGTCACTTACAGTTTCTCCAGCAAGTGATTGTCTGATAACACTATCTCTTAAAAAAGGAACTGCACAAACTATTGCTTTAGTCTCTGCATTTTCTATAAGAGGTTCTTTTATAGGTATGATTATATTTTCATCTTCATCGCCATTTACTACCACATGCACATTTAGTGCTTCAAGTAGTTGCTTTGGTGCTTTTAAAGTGGAGACTGAGTCATGATTTCCAGCTGTTATAATTGTGGTATTTAAACTATTTACTTGTGATAATTGTTTTAAAAAATTGTAGTAAAGTTCAAGTGCATAGTTTGGTGGTGTTCCTGTATCAAAAATATCTCCTGATACAAGTAATACATCTATATTATTTTCTTTTATTGTATTTAAAAGCCAAAACAAAAAAGCTTTGTGCTCTTCTATTCTGCTTTTGCCCATAAAGTTTTGACCTAAGTGCCAGTCTGATGTGTGTAAAAATCTCAACTTTTTCATTATTAAATTATAATTAAACTTTGTTTTATTTTATATCAAATTATAAAATTTTATTATTTATTTATAATTTCTGTAACTTTTTGAATTATATTTTCACAATTATTATTTTTAATTTAGCAAGATTAAAAAGTATAATTTATCAAAATATTTATAACCTTAATAAGATTAGTATGATTTAACAAGAGTGAAAGTTTATGATTTTCACTATTAAAAACAATTTAATTAGACTTAAAAAAATTCTACTTAACAGACAATATTTTATTATTTATAGTATAAATATTTTAAATTATTTATTATTTATTTTAATACTAATAGATAAATATGTATAAAAATTGTATAAAATTTAGATATTTATTAAGATATGCTTTTTTAAATAATGTAAATAAAAAAATCTTGCTAATTAAAATCTACTAAAGTTTATAAAAACTTAAAAATCAAAAAATTTCAAAACAAATAAAAGAACTTAAAATACAACTAATATGAATAAATATAAGAAAAAAAAGGGTATAGTACAAACCTATTAATGCAAATACATGATTTTTAGAAAATAAAATTTAAATTATAAAAGTCAAAAATAAATGTGCATATACAATTACAATAAAGTGAAAGGATTAAAGATATGCAGGTTTTTCATAATCCAGGTCTTGATAGTATTATAGATAACTGGGAAATTAGTTTAACTTTTTTTGTTGCAATTATTTTAATATTTTTTATATCTAGAAATAAAGATAAAAAATAAAATAATTATATATTCAACTAGGAAAAATTATGTAATGCTTAGCTAGTTTTAAGACAAACAAAAAAAAGTAACTAAAAAATATGCTAAAGTTGATTTAAGTGATTTAAAAAAGGATTTAGGTGCTTGAAATAAAAGTACACAAAACATTTACAAAAGATTTAAAAAAAGCTCAACTAAATCCAACAAATAGTGCAAAATTATTTACATATATTTCACTACTTCAAAATAATAAAGATTTACCTGCTCAAGCAAGAGATCATTTTTTAAATGGAGAATATAAAGATACTAAAGAATTTCATATAAGTGGAACACTCTCTCAACTTTTTAGATAAAGAAATTCTTAAAAAACCTAATAGTAATTAAACTTCCATACTTTTCTCTTATTTAATTCTTTGATTCAGTTAAAACTTGACTTTAATATCCAGTCATTGACAATTAATGAATATTTTACTATAATTTTACTATATCATTTCTATCACAAAGTACACATATAGTGTATTTGATGACAGAAATGTCTTCTATTAGTGAAGAGGGGTTACGATAGTCTGCGTTAGTTTACCCGTGGAGGTTTAAAGATATATCGTCTCTCTTCCAATTTAATTAATACTGTAAAAAGAAACAACTAATTCATTCTCTTTTTCTGATTTCAATATAATATTATGTTCTTTATCTCTATTTTTATAATTGATTACAATATTATCAGGATTTGTTACACCTACACTATTTAGTTTTAAGCCTCTTTGTATTATTAAATCCATATTTAGAATATCACTTAATGTGATTTTTCCAGGACATTCATTACAATAGTGTTTTTCTAATATATGTTGAAAACCTGCTCCACTATGTCCTTTTCTTAATATTATTTTCATATCTTTTATATAAAAAGTTGCATTTTTAGTGACATTATTAATAAAATCAATCATTATTTGTTGATTAGGCGTGAACTTTTTCTTTTTCTTTTTTCTTTTAGTTACTTCTATAGAAAGTTCCCTCTTTAATTTTGCTAATCTTTGTTGATACAATTGACTCACTAAATGCCTTTAATTTTAATAACATTAAATTTTATCATATATTATATAAATTCTCAATGGACTCTATACCACTATCAGAAGCTGATTTTGCATATCTAAAGTCATTTTATTATCTTTCCCTTTCCCTATTATCTCATATATATTCTAATCGTCTTTAAAAGATTTAAAGTAAAAAATACTCAAACAATTATAAAAATTACTGCAATAAAATTAACTGTAAATGTACTTTTTATATGTACTAATGTAATTGTAACTCTGTATATGTAGCAAAATATATAATTTAGATACCGTGAAATAGAATATATAAAGATGTAGAGGTAATTATATAATTACTGGGGGATAACTCTATATTTTACTAATGGGTAACTGTATAATTACTAGGGAGTAATTGTAAAATATATTAAGGGGTAATTGTGTACTTACTAGGGTAATTTAAAATTTTAAATATAAATTCATTAAAAAAAGTATCACCCGAAGTATCACCTAGTGAACTTTTTTATTCTTTAAAACTTCTACGAAGCCCATAAAATGGTTGGCGACCCCAGCAAGATTTGAACTTGCGTCATCAGGAGGAAATCCTGAGGTCCTTGGCCACTAGACGACAGGGTCATAAAGATTAAAATTATATTTTAGATTTAATTTTACTTTGCTTAAATATTTTTAAAATTTAAATTATTTTTAAAATCTTTTACTAGTTTTATCTAATTTTCCTAAGTTTAGTCTTTTTTAGTAAATAAATAGATGAAGATGTAGTTTCACTAAAGCCTTCTTTTGTTTCAACTACTATATCTGCACTATTAATAGCGAACTCTTTATCAAAATTTTTTGTAGTGATATTTGCTGAAGTTGAGTATATATTTTTAAACTTTTTTACAAAATCATAAAACTTATCATCTTTTGGTATAACTCTAAATGAGTGTGTATTTGGATAAATAAATGTAGTTTTTTTTGCTTTTCTTATTAGTTTTTTATGTTTTTTTGGAATTCTTGTAAATTGTTTTAACGTAGTGAAACTATCTACTACTTGAAGTATTTTTTGTGTTGTGGGTCGCTTTTTTAAATTTGAAAGCTTCTCATCATCTGTTGATGAGAAGCCAACTGTTGTATCTGTTTGTACTAAATATACTAGTTTTGAATTCATTAGTCGTTTAAGAAGTCTTGTATAGACTTAACTGAAACTCCATCTTTTTGTTTTAGTGATTTCATTGCTTCTACACAAGCTAGTGCAGCTGCTGCTGTTGTAACATAAGGAGTGTTTGTTTTTAGAACTGTTCTTCTTATATTTTTTCCATCTTCTTTTGATGACTCTTTTCCATCACTTGTATTTAATGCAAGTGCTATTTCTCCATTTGTAATAGAGTCAGTTATATTAGGTCTTCCCTCACTGATTTTTAAAACTTTTTCACACTCAATTCCAGCGTCACTAATTACTTTGTGTGTTCCGCCTGTTGCTACAATTGTAAAGCCTTCATTTACAAGTCCTTGTGCAATTCTTGGAGCATACTCTTTATCTAAATCACATAATGAAATAAACACTTTTCCACTTGTTGGTAAGTCATTTTTTGCTGCACTTTGTGCTTTTGCATAAGATTCACCAAAGTTATCTGAGATACCCATTACTTCACCTGTTGATTTCATCTCAGGAGTTAAAAGCATATCAGAACCACTAAGTTTTGTAAAAGGGAAAACTGCTTCTTTTACTGCAATATGGTCTTTTAATATTGGTTTTAATACACCATTGTCTTCATAAACTATATTTTTATCATATACATCAAGAGCTTGTCTTAGGTTTTCTCCCCACATAACTCTAGTTGCAACTTTTGCCAATGGCATACCTGTTGCTTTACTTACAAAAGGAACAGTTCTAGATGCTCTTGGATTTACTTCGATTAGATAAATTTGTCCTTTATGAATTGCATATTGAACATTCATAAGACCAACAACTCCAAGTTCTAAAGCCATTTTTTTAGTTTTATCTTCAAGTTCTTTGATAAGTTCATCATCAATTGATACAGGTGGCAATGAACAAGCAGAATCCCCAGAGTGAACACCTGCTTCTTCGATATGTTGCATAACTCCACCAATATATACTTCTTTTCCATCACAAATACAATCTACATCTAACTCAATCGCTCTATCTAAAAACTTATCAATTAATACAGGTGCATCATTTGATACTGAAACTGCTTCATCCATATATTGTTTTAACTCATCAGTTGAATAAACAATTTTCATTCCTCTTCCACCAAGTACAAATGATGGTCTAACAAGTACTGGATAACCTATTTTTTCTGCTATTTCAATTGCTTGTTCAACTTCAACTGCTGTTCCATTTTCTGGTTGTAATAGTTCTGCTTTTTCTACAAATGTAGAAAACTTTTTTCTATCTTCTGCTAAGTCAATAACTTCAGCAGTTGTACCTATGATATTTGCTCCTGCGTTTGTTAATGCATTTGCTAATTTTAAAGGTGTTTGTCCACCAAAGTGTACTATTACACCATCTGGTTTTTCATTTTCTATTACACTTCTTACATGTTCAAAATCTATTGGCTCAAAATATAAAACATCTGATGTATCATAATCTGTTGATACTGTTTCAGGGTTACAATTGTACATAATTGTTTTGATTCCCATCTCTTTTAATGCAAATGAAGCATGCACACAACAATAATCAAACTCTATACCTTGCCCTATTCTATTAGGACCTCCACCAATAATTAGAACTTTCTTTTCATCACTTATTGGTTTTTCAATTTTTGGTAGGCTATGTACATTTGTTGAAGAGTAAAGGTAAGGTGTAAGTGCTTTAAACTCAGCTGCACAAGTATCAACTTCACTATATTCAAAATGAATATTCATAGCTCTTCTTGCTTCATAAACCTCTTCTTCTGATTTTTCTAAAAGATTAGCAATCATAGCATCTGAAAATCCATTTGCTTTTACATTTCTCATTGCTAACTCATCTGTTAAGATTGATTCATTTATTGATTTTTCAATATTTACAATTTGTCTGAATTTACCTAAAAACCATGGGTCAATTGCACAAAGTTCAAAAATCTCTTCATTTGAAAGACCATGTCTCATACCATCCATTAGGTATCTTAATCTCTCAGAGTTTGGTCTTCTTATTTCTGCTTTGATTTTTTCTAAGTCATCACAAATTGGATCAAAACCTACTAATCCAGTCTCCATAGAGCAAAGTGCTTTTTGAATTGACTCATTAAATGTTCTACCAATAGCCATAACTTCACCAACTGATTTCATTCCTGTTGATAGTGTAGAGTCTGCTTTAGGGAATTTTTCAAAAGTAAATCGTGGAATTTTTGTAACTATATAATCTATTACTGGCTCAAAAGATGCTGTTGTTCCTGTAATATCATTTTGAATTTCATCAAGTGTAAAACCAACTGCAAGTAAAGTTGCAACTTTAGCAATAGGATACCCAGTAGCTTTTGAAGCAAGTGCTGAACTTCTTGAAACTCTTGGATTCATTTCAATTACAATCATTCTTCCAGTTTCTGGATTGATGGCAAATTGTACATTTGAACCACCTGTATCAACTCCAATTTCTCTAAGAATTGCAAAAGATGCATTTCTCATATCTTGATACTCTTTGTCTGTTAAAGTAAGTGCTGGTGCAATTGTAGTAGAATCACCCGTATGAACTCCCATAGGGTCTAAGTTTTCAATAGAACATACGATAATGCAGTTATCTTTTCTATCTCTAATAACTTCCATCTCATACTCTTTCCAACCAAGCATTGATTCCATAATCTCAATTTCATTGATTGGACTTGCTTCAATTCCTGCTGCTGCAAGAGATTTAAACTCTTCCATATTATAAGCAACGCCAGAACCTCCACCAGCAAGTGTAAACGAAGCTCTACTAATTACAGGAAACCCTATCTCTTTTGCAATCTCAATAGCTTCTTCAAGATTATATGCGTTTTTACTTTTTGGTAAATCCATTCCAATTTTAATCATTGCTTCATTAAAAAGATGTCTATCTTCACCTTTTTTAATAGCTTCTGGATTTGCACCTAAGAATTTTATTCCTTCTAGCATACCTTTATCATACATAGAAGTAGCAACATTTAGAGCTGTTTGCCCACCCATCGTTGGTAAAATTGCATCAATATTCTCTTGCTTGATAATCTTTGCAACAACCTCTTCTGTAATAGGTTCAATATATGTTCTATCTGCAAACTCAGGATCAGTCATAATTGTAGCTGGGTTTGAGTTAATAAGTACAACTCTATAACCTAACTCTTTTAATGTTTTTGTAGCTTGTGTTCCTGAGTAGTCAAACTCGCAAGCTTGACCAATAATAATTGGACCTGAACCGATAAGTAAAATAGTCTTGATATCTTCTCTTTTTGGCATAATAAATAGTTCCCCATTAATGTAGTTAAAATTTGGGAAGTATATCTAAATAGTGCTTATAAACTGGTTATGTAAGATTTTTATATATAAAGTTAACTTAGGATTTAACCTAAATTAACTTTTTGGAAGGTTGAATTTTTTAGTGTTTAAAACACCCTCTTCATCAAAAGATAAATAGTATAAAATATCTTTTTTAACAGGAAGTCCTGTTAGGTATCTAATAGCTAAATTTGCTTGAAGTGAAGCAATATGCATTACAATAGGACAAGCAATACCATTTGGTTTTCTGTCATTTATTTGAAATACTGCTTCATAAGATGCTTCTTTGAAAAAACAAACTTGACCATGAAACTCTTCAACTGTTCCATAAATCCATGGTTGTTTATGATTTATACAATACTCATTTATAGCAGCTCTTGTTGGTAAGTTATCAGTTGCATCAATGATTAGATCAAACTCTAATTCTCTTTTTGCAAACTCATCAAAACCCTCAACATAAGCAGTTGCTTTTGTATAAGGACATCTTGATTCTAAAAGTTCTTTTAAAACTTCTGCTTTATACTTTCCATCATCACCTACTTTAAACCCAATTTGTCTATGTATATTATGAACACCAACCTCATCAAAATCAACAAGCGCAAACTCACCAATACCAGAAGCACCAAGTGCAATACCTAAAGAACATCCAAGTCCACCACTACCAATAATAGCTACTTTTTTATCTTGTAAACTATCTTGTGTTTGTTCACCCCAAAGTTTTATTTGTCTGTTAAAAAACTCATGAATCTCACTCATGTTATAATCCTTATTAAATAAGTCAAGTTTATTTTTATTATTTGTTTATAATAATAACACATTAAAATTAAATTTTTATGATATAAATCAATAAAAAACTTGACTATTATACTCTGGTTTTGGTTGAGCAACATTTAGTTCTTCAACACTATTTGAATAATTATCATTGTTTATAGTAGTTTGTGTTCCTATATCATCATAAAATTTCTCTACAAAACTTACAATCTTATCTAATACTCTTGGTATCACTTTTTTTCGCTCAAGTAGTTTTGGTTTTACTTTTAGTGTACTTGCTATTTCATCTTTTAATGGCACTCTTTGCTCATAAATATATTTGTCTACAACTCTTCGCACTTTTTTACAATCAAGGTTTTCATCATTACATAACTCTTTGTATGCTTTGTCTTTTTGCTCTTCCCAAAACTTATCAAACTCTTCATCTATATCATCTTCATTTATTGCATATAGATTTTCATTGATAAACTTCTCTATTAACTCTTTTTTACTTCTTAGTTGTGGATTGTTTGTCAAGATATTTGAGATATTTTCTTTTTGCTTTTTTTGTTCTTCTTCACTTGAATCTTTATATCTAGCTAAGAGCTTTAATATATAAGCTACATTTATCTCATCTTTATGTATAAGTTCTAATTCAAAATCAATATCCTCTAAGATAGATACTTTTTCGCCTTGTTCCCCTCTTCTTGGTCTCATATCTAAGTATTTTGATAAGTAGTTATTAAACATCTGTTCACTCATAGATAAATCAGACCATTTAAAATCGCTAAATCCTTCTAAGATATTTTTTATTCTCATTAGCTCTCTAAATGCTTTAATAAACTCCAATTTATCATCTTCACTTATCAAAGTATCTACACTACTAACAGTTGGGGCTATTTTTATTAGTCTTTCATAGGCTTCATTGAACTTTTTAACATACTGTTCATATGGTTCCATCAAAATAATATCTTTTGCATCACTTCTTGAAAAAAGTGCTATGGCATCATCGCAAGCTTTTTTTATGTTTCTAAAACATACAATATTTCCTTGAGATTTCACTTCATCTAGTATTCTATTTGTTCTACTAAAAGCTTGTATAAGTCCATGATACTTTAAGTTTTTATCCACATACAAGGTATTTAATCTTTTACTATCAAAGCCTGTTAGGAACATATTTACTACAAGAAGAATATCAACTTCGCCTTTTTTCACCCTTTTTGAAAGTTCATTATAGTAGTTATAAAAAGTTTTACTATCTTTGGTGCTATATTTTGTGCCAAACATTTTATTATAATCTTTGATATATTCATCTAGCTTTTCACGACTGTGTTTGTTTATATGTTCTTCATCTATATGTGCACCATCTGATTCGTATAATCCATCTGCATTTTTATCTTCTTCATTATCTGCATATGAAAATATAGTAGCTATTTTTAAATTGTGCTGTTTTTTCTTAAAAATCTCATAATATTTCGTAAGCATATCAACACTACTTACTGTCATCATCGCAGTAAAATCTTTATTGTGGGTTTTTCTACCATGATTTGCTATGATATAATCTACTATCTTTTCAACTCTATCATCACTTTGAAGTAACTCTTGTGTGTCTATATCTTCAACTTCTATATCAATATTTGTCTCACTATTTTCTTTCTCTTTATATTTTCCTATATATTCAACTGAAAATTTCAAAACATTTTCATCATTTATTGCATCTGTTATTACATATCTATGAAGTCTTTTATCAAATAAATCTGCTGTTGTTCTTTTGCCTAGCTTATTTCCCATAGCATTTTCTTTAAATATTGGTGTTCCTGTGAAACCTATCATTTGATTGTTTGTAAAAAAATTATTTATATTTAGGTGTGTTTCTCCAAACTGGCTTCTATGGCACTCATCAAAGATAAAAACTATATGTTTATCTTTTTGTCTTGACATTTGTTCTATGTATTTTCTTTTTTTAATAGCTGTATTTAACTTTTGAATTGTTGTAACTATAAGTTTGGTATCATCACTAAATTGTTCAACCAAAGTAGAAGTATTATCTGTACCATCTACACTTCCATCACTAAAAGAGTTAAACTCTTTTGTAGTTTGAAAGTCCAAATCTTTTCTATCTACTACAAATACAACTTTATCAACTTTTGGAAGTTTTACAAGTACTTGTGCTGTTTTAAAAGAGGTCAAAGTTTTACCACTTCCAGTTGTATGCCAAATATATCCATTTCTTGTAGAGGTAGTAACTTGCTCAATTATAGCTTCAACTGCATAAAACTGATAAGGTCTAAGTACCATAAGTATCTTATCAACTTGAGCTAATACTATATATTTGCATATCATCTTTGAGATATGGCATTTTTCTAAAAAAGAGCTTGTAAACTCTTCTATATTTTTGATATTGTTATTCTCACTATCTGCCCAAAAGAAAGTTTGTTTGAATGTTTGTTTTTTATTGTTGGCGTAATACTTTGTATTTACTCCATTACTTATAACAAAGATTTGAATATACTGAAACAATGCACTATTTGCTCCATAAGAGTGTTTTTGATAACGGTTGATTTGATTAAAAGCTTCTTTTAGCTCTAAACCTCTTCTTTTAAGCTCAATTTGTACTAAAGGAAAACCATTTATCAAAATAGTTACATCATATCTATTTTTATAAGTTCCATTTACACTGATTTGATTTGTTACTTGAAATAGATTTTGGCACCAGTGTTCAGAGTCCAAAAATCTCATATAAAAGTTTGTACCATCATCTTTATTTAAAACATACTTATCTCTTAGTTTTTTTGCTTTTTCAAAAACACTTCCACTTTGTAGATAGTTTAGTATCTTTTTAAACTCATTATTTGAAAATGTTGTTTTATTGTGTTTTTCTAACTGTCTTTTTAGGTTTTGTTCTAACTTTTCTTCATCATCTATAACAACTCTTTCATATTTTAAAGATTCAAGTTGTTTGATAAGATTTTCTTCTAATATTGCTTCACTTTGGGTACTCAAAATTCTATTCCTAAACTATTTAAATCAAGTTTTTTTCCTTGATTATTTACTTTTGTTATAGTATAATACAAGATACTTGAAAGGATTATATTTTTATGAAAAAAACTATTGCAAATAGTAACAAACACTTCTCTTCTGTTACTAAAAAAAGAAAAATGATTGTAAACTCTGTTCATAGTTCTGCTAAAGTTGAAGGTTCTAAAATCACAAAAAAAGAGCTTAACGAACACTATAAACTTATTCATTCATAAGTTCCTCTTCAATCTTTTGTTTCAGTAACTCTTTCATAGGTTCATAGTCACATTCATATCCACTATGTACTCTTTGTATATAATTATCACTTTTTTTCAAATTTAATCCAATCATTGGCAAACCATTTTTAGCTAAGATAATATCACATATAAGTCTGCTTACTCTTCCATTTCCTTCACGAAATGGGTGTATAAATAAAAACTCACATATTAATTTTGATAAATCTTTTGAAATGGTATCAATATCTTCATACTCTTTTTTAGTAACTTCTTTTAAAAACTTATCAAAATCAGGCAAAGCATTTAAAAACTCTAAGCGCCACTGCCAAGCATCTGCTCCACTTCCTTTACTCATATTTACAGTACGAAGTTTACCAGCAAAAGGATATATAGTTTCAAATATCATCTTATGCCATTTTTTAATCTCATCAAAACCAAAAGACTTAGATATATCAAAATTCTCAACTAAGAAGCTATAAACTTCAAGAAGTTTCAAATCTTCTTGTTTTGTAATATAAATATCATCTGTAGATTTTAGATAGTTTATACAAACACCATCTTTTGTGATGATTCTTTGAATATCGTTTGTATTCCACTCTTTCCAAGGATTTAAGATAATATCTCCTTTGTTTACCTCTTTTTTTGAAGTTGTTATTTTATCAAGTATATTTTTAGGTGGTTTTGTTTGTGCAAAGTATTTATTATCAGTTTTGTACCAATAGAGATATTTACTATTTTTATACTGTTTAAATTCATATAATAAATACTTTGTTTTTGTCATTTATTTACTCTTTGTTTATCTATTTTTTTGAAATTTATCCAATAACCAGATATAATAATTTTACAAAAGTTCCCATCTACTGACAAGGCTCCAAGGGAGGCTTCTCAAGATAGGTAAAATAGGTCATTTATCATAATATTTTTTTAATATTAATAAAAATTATTATATCAATATTTTACTAAGAACAAATATTCATAAGTTACACAAACATCTTTTGTAAAAGTGCTTTTTTGAACTTTTGAGTCTCTTCTAGGGCTTTTTTATTTTGTGATATTTTTGTATCAAGAGAGGATAAAAAGTTTGCTATTTTTGTTTGTTCTTCTATGTAAGGTAGATTTATTTTTAAATCTTTGATTATTTGTGCAGATAAATTACCCTGCCCACCTTGTAAATAAGTAGAAATAATATTATCTTGTTTGAATGACAACCAAAAATATAGAAAAGCTAAATTTTCTTCACTTCTAATACATAAAACAGCTTGATTAATTGCACCTCTAATTTTTGAAATTGCTACTTGTCCACTTGTTGCACCATAAAGTGCATATAGTAAATCTCCTACATTTACCATTTTAGCAGATGAATTCTCTAATGCATCAGAAGTAATAAACTGTTCAACATTATCTGAATTTATTTTTCCTGAGCCTATAAATGGTATATCACCATTATAGTAATTTTTATTTGTACTTGATGGTGTTCCGCCAGAAAAAAATGTCGCTATTTCTTTTAACTTTTTCTCTTCCCACTTAGTATAATCACTTCTATCTTCTTTTTTAAATCTAAGCTTTTGTGAAAATATCTTTTGCATCATAGCTTTTTTATAATTTTGTAGTAACTCATCTTTTTTTGATAGTTGATTTATCTTTTTATCAATAGAGGATAAAAAAGAGGCAATCTTTTCTTGCTCTTGTTTTTGTGGAATAATTAACTTGATTTTAAATAAATCCTTTGAATAAATAGCAGCAACACTAGTTGTACCAGTTGCAATACTTCTCAACGATTTAATTCCCTGATATGTATTAAACCGATAATTCATAAAAAAATTATCTTCATATTTCATCCACATTAAATTTGAATTATAATAAGCAATTGGTAACTCATTTCTCCAAATAGCAACTTTTCCAACTAATTCTAAAGTATTACGAGTATTAAAAAATAAATCACCATATTTAATTTTATCTAGTTGATTAACTTCTTCTTTTTCATCTATATATTCAATTTTATTTAATACAATTTTACCTCTATCTAGATTGCCCATCTTAATTAAAGGATATTTATTTATATTTTCTGTATTACTATAATTACCACCTAATCTATAGTCAATTAATATATCTTTTATTTGTTTTTCTTCCCACTCTCCAGAAAACTCCCTAAACCTAAGTTTTGGCACTCTTAATTTTTCATTTTTCATTTTTCACTCTTCATTTTAAAAGGGAGTTTTAATACCAAGCTCATCACAAAAGCTTTTTATCACTAGGTCATTTTCAATTATCTGCTTATCAAGTTCTTTTAACTCAGCAGAAACCTCATCTAAGTCTATTTCCTCTTCTTCTTCAAAAGTATCTACATATCTTGGGATATTTAGATTGTAGTCGTTCTCTTTTATCTCTTTTAGGCTTGCTTTGTATGAGTATTTGTCTTCTTGGATTCTTTTTCTATAAGTTGTTACTATTTTTTCTATATCTTTAGCTCTTAGATAGTTTTGATTTTTCATCTTTTCAAAGTGTTTTGAAGAATCTATAAAAAGTACATCATCACTATCTTCACGGCATTTTTTAAATACTAAAATACAAGTAGGTATTGAAGTTCCATAAAAGATATTTGCAGGTAGTCCTATAACTGCATCAAGATAGTTTCTATCTTCAATCAAATATTGTCTTATATGTCCCTCTGCACTTCCTCTAAATAAAACTCCATGAGGTAATACAACTGCCATAGTTCCATTGTCATCAAGATGATGTATCATATGTTGTACAAAAGCAAAATCAGCTTTTGTTTTAGGGGCTAATTTTCCGTATTGAGAAAACCTATCATCACTTAAGTGTAGTGAATTTGCTGACCAGTGAGCAGAAAATGGTGGGTTTGCAACTATTGCTTCAAACTTCATATTTTCGTGTTGTGGTCGCTCTAGGGTGTCTTCTTGTTTTAAATCAAACTTTCTATAGTGAACATCATGCATTATCATATTCATACGAGCAAGGTTGTATGTGGTTCTGTTTAACTCTTGTCCATAGAAGTTTGATACATCTTTTACCTCTTTTGCAACCCTTAAAAGAAGTGAACCAGAACCGCAAGTTGGGTCATATACTGATTTTAGTTTCTCTTTGTTTGTTGTAACTATTTTTGCCAAGATTTTTGAGACACTTTGAGGAGTATAAAACTCACCTGCTTTTTTACCAGCTCCTGCTGCAAACTGTGATATAAGATACTCATAAGCATCACCAAGTATATCTCTATCGTGGTTTTTTAGTTCAAAGTTTATCTCATCAAGATGAGCTAATACTTTTGAGATAAGAGTATTTTTTTGCTCTTCTGTTCTTCCTAGTTTTTTAGAAGTAAGGTCAATATCTGAAAACAAATCTTCAAAATCATCTTCACTCTCATGCCCCATAGTTGAAGCTTCAATATTTCGTAAAATCTTTGTCAAGTCATCTAAGATAAAATTGTCTTGGTCACTATTTCCTCTTTTTGCAATAGCAGAGAAAAGCTCACTTGGTTTTAGAAAGTATCCAAGCTGTTCTAGTGAGTCTTCTTTAATAGCTTCTAAGAACTCTATATCTTTTTTTTCATCAAGGTTTGTATATATAAGTTTGTCTTCTTCTAAAAGCTCATTTGCATATGTTTCCATCTTTTCAGATAAGTATTTAAAAAAGATAAATCCAAGGATATAATCCCTAAACTCATCAGCATCCATCTTACCTCTTAGGGTATTTGCTATATTCCATAACTGCTGTTCTAATCTTCGTTTATTCTCTTCGCCCATAAAAAACCTATTGTATTATTTTAAAGTAGATATTTTACTAAAAGTTTGTAGTGTACTGGATAAAATAAAACAGTTTTATATGATAATCATAAAACACCCTCTTCTTGAAAACTATAAAATCCATCTTTTGTAAATATCACGTGATCAAGTAGTTCTATTCCTAGTATTTTTCCTGATTCTTTTAATCTTTTGGTTACATTTATATCTTCACTGCTTGGCTTTAGTATTCCGCTTGGGTGATTGTGAGCTACTATGATACTTGCACATCTTTTTTCTATTGCATATGAAAAAACTTCTCTTGGGTGAACCAAGCTTTGGTTTAGTGTGCCTATTGTTATAACTTTTGTTTCTATTAGATGATTTGCTCCATCAAGATATAGTGTTAAAAAATGTTCTTGTTGCTTGTTTTTGTATGGTTTTAGTTCTTCAAATACATCATTTGAGTTTGTTATTTTTATATTTTGATTTTTTATTAAGTATCTTTTACTTAAGTTTATTGCACTTACTATTTGACATGCTTTTGCTGTTCCTAATCCATGTATTTGAAGTAAGGTTTCTAAGCTTATATTTTCAAAGTCTGATTTAAATAGTTTGATTATCTCTTTTGATAAAGTTATGACATCTTTACCTTTTACTCCACTTCCTAAAAGTATAGCCATAAGTTCATAATCTTTTAGTGCATCAACACCTAATTTTTTGAGTTTTTCCCTTGGTTTATCGATATTTTCTAAGTTTTTTATTGTAGTTTTCATAAACTTCTCCAAAATTTACTTGGAAAAGTTTAGCTAAGTTTTTATTAAATAATAATTTTAGTTATTATCTTTCTCTTTTGTAGTAAATATTAGTTTTGCTTCATCAAGTAGTTTTTGAGCTTCTTCTAGCTCTTTTACTCCTGATTTATATACTTCAATAGAGTTTTGCAGTGTTATATCTTGGCTATTTAGTTTTTCTAAAAGCTCTTTTGCTTTTAAGATTTTTTCTTCAAATGCTAATTTTTCTTCTTGTTTTTCTTCATTCATATTTTTTCCTCTAATATATCTTTTACATAATCTTCAAATTTATCAACTTCTACTAAAAAGGAATCATGTCCTGATTGGCTCTCTATCATCTTATATGTTACTTGATCTTTTTTACCAATTTTGCACATAATATCATATATCTCTTCCATCTCTTCTGGAAAAAATAGCATATCATCTGAAAATGATATAAGATGTAATTTTCCTTTGATTTTAGAAAAAGAGTCTTCTATTTTATCTTTGTTTCTTCCCACATCAAATATATTCATTGTTTTACAAATATACAAATACGATAAAGGATCAAATATTTTTGGAAAGCTATAAGAGTTATATTCTAAATATCTTTCAACTTCAAAGCGTCCAAAAAGTTCATACAAACCATCTGTATGTGCATAATTTCTTGCAAATTTTTTATTAAATACATTTGGACTAAGATATGCTATAAGTCCTGCCATTCTTCCTATTGCTAATCCTGGAAGTCCATTTGCTATCAAATCTTTTTTATCATAATGACCATTGTTAAATGCAGGGTCATGTCTTACAGCTTCCATTGCTATTTTATTTATTGCAATTGCCCAAGGTCTTGTATATGCAGTTGTTGCCAAGGGTATGATTGTTTTTGAAAACTCAGGATGTTCAATCGCATAGCATAGTGCTTGCATTCCACCCATTGAACCTCCAATTACTGCTTTTGCATGATAAATCCCCAATGAATCAAAAAGGTTTCTTTGTGCTTTTACAATATCTGAGATTGCAAGTACTGGAAACTTAAATCTATAAGGTTCTTTACTTGGATAGTTTGGACTCATAGGGCTTGTTGAACCAAAACATGAACCAATATTATTTGTACAAATTACAAAATATTTTCTTGTATCAACAGCCTTTCCATCACCAATAAACTTATCCCACCAACCAGGTTTAGCTTCATCTGCATATCTTCCTGCTGCGTGATGACTCCCTGCTAATGCATGGCATATTACTATTACATTTGATTTATCTTCGTTTAGCTCTCCATATGTTTCATAAGCAATATCATATGATTGTAAAATCCTACCACTTTCAAGATACAAAGGGCTGGTAAATTTTGCTATTTTTGTCTCTATTCTCAAAATATATCCCATATTTTTTTGTATATTTAATTATTATTTTATTATAAACTTGGAAATTGTACCAAATTCTATCATAAAAGAGACTTTTATTTTATGCTTGTAACTCTTCAAAAGAGATTTTCATTAGCTCTTGCCATTGTGTATTTGGAGTCCAAAAATCAAACATTGACAAATCGATTTGTTCAAAAGGTGTTTTTAAAAAGTATTTATGAAAAACATACATAAATGATGTAACACGGTAGTTCTTTGAACAATGTATCCAAACCTTTTCATTTACAAAACCATTTAGTATATTTAGAAAAATTTTCAAGTTTTCTAGTTCTGGATTTTGGAAATCAACTGGTATATGAATATAAGTAAGACCTAAATCACTTACAATCTTATCTTCATTTTCTAAAGCTAAAGATGAGTCGCACAATGCAAGGTTAATAACTACTTTAAAATCATTATTTGCAATCATTTTAAGCTCATCTTCTGTTGGCTGACCTGATGTAGAGATATTTTCATTTATCTTAATGTAATTTAAAATAGTATCCATGTTGCTTCCTTTTGTTAGATGATTCATTATATCTAAAGAAGTTGACAAAAATCAATTTTTATTTTTTTCTTTTTAAGTATAATTATCAAAATCAATAAAGGAGCTATTATGGCTTATAACATCGCGCTTATTATTCATGTTTTTTGTGCTATCTTTTTTGTAGGTTTTATTTTTGCAGATGTTTTTGTATTGAATATCTTAGATAAAAAATACAATACACAAAAAGCAGAAGAGATAAAACAGACTATTTATACAAAGGGTGTAAAAATCTATCCAGTTTGTGTACTTTTACTTGTACTAAGTGGTGGTTATATGTTTTCAAAATATGTAAACTCTACATTGGGATATTTTCAAACAAATATGCAAATTTTACTTTGGATAAAACTATTTTTAGTTTTGGGTATTGCTATTGGAGTTTTATATTCACTATCTTGTAAATTTAGACAAAAAAAACCAATGGCTTTTATGAAGCACTTTCATCTTATTGCAC
Organism: Malaciobacter canalis; assembly: GCF_008000835.1. Classification (GTDB taxonomy): domain Bacteria; phylum Campylobacterota; class Campylobacteria; order Campylobacterales; family Arcobacteraceae; genus Malaciobacter; species Malaciobacter canalis. The sequence goes on along the minus strand of NZ_CP042812.1, from coordinate 1,187,969 downwards.
TTATTTTAGCTATTATAATTGTAATTTTAGCAAAAGTTATGTTTTGGGTTTAATGTTTACTAGTTTTATCATTTTTATTTAGTTATACTTTCAAAAAAGACAAAGGAATAAACTTGACAACAAAAATTAAAGAGTTAAAAGATTTATTAGAAGATGATGCACTTTTAGAGTTAGATGAAACTATTATTGAGGTATCAAAAAACATCAAAAATGATGAAGACAAAGAAGAACTTCAATACTTAAAAGATTTAAAAAAATATTTCGAAGAGACATTAAGAGCAATTGCAAAAGATGAATTAACACAAGAACAAGCAGTTGAAATTCTTGCTGTTTTAGAAGAGATGCAACTACATGAAGAGGACATCTAATTTATGGGTTTTGATATTACAAAAATTGCAAACTTTATACTATATATGTTAGAAAAAGATGCACAATTTATAAATCAAAAGAAAGTTTCAACACTTTTATTTTTGGTTGATTATGAGAACTTACAAAAAAATGGTGAAAAAATATTTGCAGATGATTATATCAAAGAAAAAAGAGCACCAACTCCTAAAATCATGCAAGAAATCTTTACAATTATTGAAAACAATGAAGATTTAGATGAAGAAGATGAAATGCTATTTTTAATTAGAGAACTTCTTGAGTATATAGATATTGAAACAATTAGTAAAAAGACTCATACAGAATTAAGATTTATCAAAGTTGAAGAAGAGTTTGATAGTTCACTTTTTGAAAAAGAAGAGCTAGATACTATTAGAAAAATAGTTAAAAAATATAAAGATACAAGCCCAAGAAATATAGCAAATGATACATTTCAAATTGAACTTGTAAGAACAACACCACAAGGTGAAGCTATTATTTAAAAAGAGTGTTTTTCACTCTTTTTATTACCACTTTTGATTTGGTGATTTATAGTTTTCAATAGCTTTTAACATCTGTTTTTTATCATCTGTTTTAATTAGCATATTTACATACTCTTCTTTTAAAAACCCTTCTTTTACCATGTTATCCATCATATCAAATAAACTATCGTAAAATCCATTTATATTAAAAAATACACAAGGCTTTGAATGAAATCCAAGTTGAGCCCAAGTCCAAACTTCAAAAATCTCTTCTAAAGTTCCAGCTCCACCTGCAAAAGCAATAAAGGCATCTGCATTTGCTGCCATTTCTGCTTTTCTTTCATGCATATCTTTTACTACTTTTAGTTTTGTAATACCTGTATGAGCAAGCTCTTTTTCTTGTAGTTTTTCAGGAATAACACCATAAACTTTGCCACCATTTTGCATAACACTATTTGCAACTGCACCCATAAGTCCTACTTTACCACCACCATAAACTAACTCTATGTCATTTTTTGCAAAAAACTCTCCAAGTGCTTTTATCTCTTCTATATATATTTCATTATTTCCAGCACTTGAGCCACAAAAAACAGCTATTCTCATGATAATTTTCCTTTATTTTATAAATAGGCATAAATTATAGTCAAATTAACTTAACTATAAATCAACTTCTAATATTTGTATTTTTTCTTAGTAAAAAGAGTATTATTTTTCTCAAAAACTTAAAAATAGGATATATAAAAAATATTAGTTTTGAACTTCTAAAAATAAATAATCTATTTTTTGCAATATTATCAAGATAAGCTAAAGCATCACTTCCTTGAATCAAAACTAAATCATCAATCAAAATAATAAAGCCCCTATTGATATCAAAACCTTTTTTATAAAAATCATTCATCAACTCTTTATTATCTCTTGCGTTATAAATAGTTAGTTTATGATTTTCTTTTAGTTTTAAAAAAGTAGCATACTTTGAACAAAAAGGACAATCTTTATCATAGTAAAGCTTTATATCTTTCATATTAGTATTTATTAATAAGACTTATTACTAAAGATAATGCAATACTTATTAATATCATCGATGTTAAAGGAAACATTACTTTTGTGCTTTCAGTTTCTATATGTACATCTCCTGGAAGTTTTCCAAACCAACTAAAAACATTTGGAATAAAACGCAAAATCAATCCTACTAAAACAAGAGCTAAACCCGCTAAAATAAACCAACGTTCCATATAAAACTCCTTTACTTCAAGTCTTATTTTATTTTCTTTTGCTGATTGATTTTTTCATTTGTTTGTTTTACATTGTCATAATTATTTTTCATCATAACAAACATATAACCAATAGCAACAATAACCATACCAATAACTAAAATATTCTTCATAATCTCTCCACAATATTTTGAATATGATAACAATTAAATATTTAATCTTTGTTAATAAATATATTTATAATTTTAATACAAGACTTGAAAATTAAGATAGAAAATAACTGTAAAATATAGATTTTACAACCATAAAGAGATTAGTCAATTAAAATTGACTAGATTATATACTCATAAATATATTATTTTTTTGGTGGTGGCAATAAACGATTAAAATCGTATGGAACTATATTTCTCTCTATCTCTTCTGAAAAATCATATAGTTTTATTACAACTCCAAACAGTATAAACCAAGCAAATATTTTGTTTATAATAGGTATTGAACAAACTAATCCAAGTAATACACCAGCTGCACCAGCAAGTATCATATAGCTATCAATCTTTTTTTCTTTTGCCAACTTATAGTAATATTTAATTTTATTGATATATTTATTATTTTTTAACATAATTATTCCAATTCTTATTTATATACTAAATCTTACTATTATAAAAGTTAGACTATTATAAAATCTAAAAGAACAATAGAGATTATTATTTTTTAAAATCAAAAAACTATTCAACTGTTTTTATATCTACAAGTTCAACAAAAGAGTCTTTTTTTAGTAGCTTATTATTTGTAGCATGATCTTCAGCAAGAGCAATAATATCTGCAAAATCATCTTTTAAAGCACTAAAAGAGTAATGCTTCTTTATAGTTTCAACTTTGATTTTATCACTTAAATCTGAATCAGTTTTAATATCAATATTTCGATATCCTTTTGCAAACTCACTTTTTATAGCTTTTACTATTTTTTCATTTTTCAAGAGTTCTTCTAAACTAATAGTTAAATTTAAATCATTTTTATTTACTATTTTGTATGTTACTTCTATATTACCTTGCACTTTCATATCCTTCTTTCTAATTGTAGTAACCTCTGTTTTATTTATAAAAGTATACAACAATTAAAACTAAAGTATCAAAAATATTACATATTGTAATTTGATTTGTTATAGAGTTTACTCTTCAAATAAATAAAAAGTATTTACACCTAATTGCTTGTCATAATCTTTACTTTTTTTATCTTGAAATTTAGAGATGATAGAACGAGCTTGTATAGATGAGTTTGCAGTTGAAATAATCTCTTTAGTATCATCTGCTAAGATTAGTTTTTTGTCTTTGCTTTTAGCAAACTGTTTTGCTCTTTGTTCATCTTTAAAAGTTATTTTATAAATATCTATTGATCTTTTTAAATCAATTCTAGCTTTTTTGTTTTCATCATCAAATCTTAGTATTCTATTTCCATTTGAAGATACTTTCATAGTCTTTGCTGTTTGAATATCTTTTGTTGTTTCAAGAATAACATATTCTCTTCCATTTATTAGAATTTCGTCATTTTCTAATAGTTTTATTTCTTTAATAACTGTTTTTTTACCTTTTGGCATATATATCCTTATATTTTAGGCATTATAGCGAATTTTTAAATTTAATAAAAGCTTTATAAATTTTATTGAAAAATTCACTTATATTACTATAGCAATCTACTATCTTGCTTTTTTTCTAGATTTTTTTGCCATTTTAGCTTTTTTCTTTGCTTTTTCTTTGTTTTGACTTGAAGCTTTTCTTGCATTTACAACTTGCTCTTTTACTGCTGTGTCTTTAGAAAATGCTTTTGGAGTAGAATTACTACTTAGTTTAACTAAATCAACTTTTGAACTTTTTACACTGTTATTGTTTTGACTTTTTGCCATTTTTTAGCCTTGAATTTTTGAGTTTCGTATTGTAGTGAAAAATTAATAAAAAAATAGATTTACTTTTTAGAACTTAAATAAAAGAGAAAACTTATGAACTAAAAATGTAAGGTGGCAACTGACCCCTATTCTCTAATTTTAGTTTAATTTATCTTGTCTTCCAAGTGTCCAAGTTGAATTATGTTGAGTAAATCCAATTTTTGGATAATACTCTGTTGCATCAGGTGCTGAGAGCAATATAATTTTACATTTATCATTTAATTGTTCTTGAACTTTTGAAATGAGTTTTTTACCAATACCGTTTTTTTGATATTGCTCATCTACTGCCAAGTCTGATAGGTAACAACAATAATTAAAATCAGTAACTGCTCTTGCAACACCTATAATTTTTTCATCTATTGTAGCCGTTACGATTATGTCTGCATTTTCAATCATACCTTTGATTGTTTTCAAATCATCAATAGGTCTTCTTTTACTTAGAGTTGAGTTTTTTAAAACCTCTATAAATTCTGATGATGTAATATTTTGATTTAGTTTATATTCGATATTCAAGTTATACTCCTTTGTGCATATAACGCCGCCAGCACGCGCGGCTTTGTAGTGAAGGCGAAGCCGCAATGAAAAAGACGTCGCCGTGCCTGGCCTTGTTAAATTTTTATAGCGCCATATGCAACAGCGGATAAGGCTTACCCTGACCATCGACTGGTGACCGATCTATCACTTTAAAGCCAATATGCTGATAAAAACCTACCGCCTGTTCATTCTGCTCGTTTACATCGACCTTTGATGCTCCCTGCTCTTTGATAGCATGAGCCGCTAACATGGCACCAATGCCTTTTCCGCGTGCATCAGGTGAGATGAACAACATCTCAATATTACCGTCATCTACTCCACAGAATCCCTGAATTTCACCGTTACCGTTTTTAGCGCACCTTAAATCAACTGCGTCAAAATACTGCCCCAGAATTAACGGCTTTAACTCCTGTAGATCATCTTCAGACAGAAAATCATGCGTTGCTCTGACCGACGCTTCCCAGACCTCTATCAGATTAAGGTGATCTGCTTTCTCTACGATCTCAATATTCATCAGTAACCCCAATTGAAAATTTAACTATTTATTAGTAATACATTATATATTAATTACCCATAAAATTACTTAATAGGATTACATTTTTAATGTTATGATATTAAATTAGATAAAATCCTATAAATAGGCATATTTCAATAAAATGCTAAGTATATCAGGAGTTAAAAATGGGCAAGAAATTATTAAATTTTATTAAAATATCATGATACTCAAAAAGATGTTTAGAACTGACTATTTTTTTAAAGTTTAAGGCTAGAGCAAAATTTTTTGTGGGAGCATACTAAAGTATGTGAGTAAAAAAATTTCTGCGATAACGCAGAAATTTGTAAAACTTATGGGGTCAGTTGCCACCTTAAAAAACAATAAAAATTAACATAATTTAACTCCTTTTTGTTTAAAGTATTTTTCTTCATCAAACACTTGATTATTTTTATAAAGAGAAAAAGCTATAAGAATAATCTTTCTCATAACAGCAATTTGTGCAACTGTTGAATGTTTACCTTTTTCTTTTAATTTTTCATAAAAATAAGTACATATAGGATTATATCTTATAGCTGAAAGTACACTCATAAAAAGTGTTCCTCTATATATTTTTGAACCAGCTTTGGAAATCTTAGGTAATTTTTTTATGGATGTACCAGAACTTTTTTGGATTGGATCTAATCCAGTTAATGAGATAATTTGTTTTTGATTTGCATTGGGATATTTAATAAATAGATGAAGTAATACAATAGCACTTAGCTCCCCAACACCTTTTATTGATTTAATATTATTAAAATCATTTGATAGCTTTGAATCACCAATGAAAGAGTCAGGTGATAACAATAACCCTAAACCTAATTTGGTTGTAATGCTATTATAAATTTTTTTCTTTTTTACTATTAAGTTATCGTTATCACCTGACTCTTATTTTTATTTTATAAGAATACTGGATTTGTATGTTGGTTCAAATATCCCCAAACCCTAAAGTAAGACCCTTCCATAGAATATTTGATTCCATGCTTCTTTAAAATTGCCAGAATTTCATAACTCATATCAGTTTCTTTTGGCGCGACTAAACGTCCACGATACTTAGAAATTATTGGATTAAAATCTATCCACTCAATAGCTGAACTTTCTTCGTAGATTTCATTCCACCAAACTGCACTGAACCCTAAAATTTCTTCAGATGAAATCAGTTTGTATTTTACCCTAATGTATAGAGAGTGGAGCTTTTCAAAATCATGACACAATTCTCGCCACTTAGTTTTGTTCATCACAGAAACTAACTGACGTTCATTTATTATTTTTCGATATTTTTCGTTCATATTATATTCGTATAACCATTTATTAATAATATATTATATATTAATTATCCATAAAATTACTTAATAGTAATACATTTCTAATGTATGATATTGAATTAAACAAAATCCCGTAAATACATGATTTTAATAAAATAATACAATATGTAATATTTCTATCCTAACTTATATATTTGATATAATTTTTTAGATAATTTAATTGTTAAGATATTGTAAATTCGTCTTGGGTTTTTAAAATAAATTATAAAAGTTTTAGAAAAATCAATGAAATCAAAAAGTGATATTAGAAATATTAGATTTTAGATTTAGTCAAGGCGAAGATTGATTTTTTCTCGGAGTGTACATATAAGTACATGAGAATAAAAAATCAATCTTCAACGCAGAATAAGTTTAAAAGATGATGTTTATAACATCACTTTTAAACGTGGTAGTTAGGCGCTTCGTTAGTAATAGTCACATCATGAACATGAGACTCTTTAAGTCCTGCTGTTGTAATCTCTACAAACTCTGCTTTCTTTTGAAATACAGGAATACTTTCACTTCCTACATATCCCATAGAAGCTCTTAGTCCACCTACCATTTGGTGAATAATATCTGAGATACTTCCTCTATAAGCAACTCTTCCTTCAATTCCTTCAGGTACAAGTTTATCTGTAGCTGTTCCTTCTTGGAAATATCTATCATTACTTCCTTTTGCCATAGCTCCAATACTTCCCATACCTCTGTATGTTTTGAACTTTCTTCCTTGGAAAAGTACAACTTCACCAGGGCTTTCATCAGTACCAGCTAAAGCACTTCCCATCATACAAGAACTAGCTCCAACTGCTAAAGCTTTTGCTACATCACCTGAATATTTAATTCCACCATCAGCAATAACAGGAACTCCATGTTTAGCACCCTCAGCAGCACACTCATCAATTGCAGAAATTTGTGGTACACCAACACCAGCTACTATTCTAGTTGTACAAATAGAACCAGGTCCAATTCCAACTTTTACAGCATCAGCACCAGCTAAAATCAAATCTCTTGTAGCTTCTGCTGTTGCAACATTTCCTGCAATTATTTCAATATCAAGCTCAGCTTTAATTTGTTTTACTGTTTCTAAGATACCTTTTGAGTGTCCATGAGCAGAATCAAGTACTAAAACATCTACACCAGCAGCACAAAGTGCTTTTGCTCTATCCATTTGCCCTACACCAATTGCAGCACCAACTCTTAATCTTCCAAATTCATCTTTATTTGCATTTGGATATTCTCTTTTTTTATTAATATCTTTAATTGTAATAAGTCCAATTAGTTTATTATTAGCATTAACAATTGGAAGTTTTTCTATTTTATTTGCATGCATAATATCAGCAGCTTCATCAAGTGTAGTACCCTCTTTTGCAGTAATTAAAGGCATTTTTGTCATTTTATCTTTTGCTATTAAAGTAAAATCTTTAGTAAATCTCATATCTCTGTTTGTTAAGATACCTAATAATGTATTATCTTTATCAACAACAGGTACACCTGAGATTTTATATGAAGCCATTATATCTTCTGCATCTTGTAGTGTTTGTTCAGGTCCAATTGTTACAGGATCAATAATCATTCCTGATTCACTTTTTTTAACTTTTTTACATTGTAATGCTTGTGTTTCAACATCCATATTTTTATGTATGATACCTATTCCACCAAGTCTAGCCATTGCAATAGCAGCTCTATATTCTGTAACAGTATCCATAGCAGCACTAACAAATGGGATATTTAAACTAATATTTTTTGTTAGTTTTGTTTCTAAACAAACCTCTTTAGGTAAAACTTCTGATTTTTGTGGTACTAAAAGTACATCTTCAAACGTTAATGCTTTTTTTCTAATTCTCATTTAATATCCCCTTTATAATATTTATTTCTTATAATTTACACATTTTTCTAAAGATAAAGCACCATCAAACATAGTTTGTTCATCATATGCTTTACCTATTAATTGAACACCAACTGGCATTCCACTACTATCTTTATCTACAGGCAATGATATTGCAGGAAGTCCCGCTAAGTTTACAGAGATTGTATATATATCACTTAAATACATATCAAGTGAAGTTTTAAAACTTCCAAACTCTACAGCTGTAGTTGGAGATACTGGAGAAAGTATTAAATCTGCTTCTTTAAAAATTGTTTCATATTCATCTTTTATAAGATGTCTTACCTTTTGAGCTTTGATATAATACGCATCATAGTATCCAGAACTTAATACAAAAGAACCTAATAAAATTCTTTTTTGTACCTCATGTCCAAAACCTTGAGATTTTGTTTGTGTATACATATCTTTTAGACCTGCATCACCTTTTCTATTTCCATATCTTACACCATCAAATCTACTTAAATTCGCACTAGCTTCCGCAGTTGCTACAATATAGTACGAAGATAGAATCTTTGAAGTATCTACCATATTTTTATAAACAATTGTATGACCAGCCTCTTTTAATGCATCAACTGCTTTATTAAAACCTTTTTTTACTTCATCACTTGCTTGTTCAATAAAGTTTTCAATAACTGCAATTGTAAGTTTTTTATCACTATTTAAACTTTGGCTAACTTTTGGATATTCAATATTTAAAGAAGTTGAATCCATTGGGTCATTTCCAGAAATAATATCATATAATATTGCTGCATCTTCAACATTTTGAGTTATTGGACCACATTGATCTAATGAAGATGAATAAGCAGTAATTCCATATCTTGAAACTCTTCCATAAGTTGGCTTCATACCAACACAACCACAATAAGCAGCAGGTTGTCTAATACTTCCACCTGTGTCAGTACCTAACGCAGCAATTGCAATTCCACCAGCAACAGCAGCAGCAGAACCACCAGAACTTCCCCCTGGAACTTTATTATTATCAATAGGATTTAAAGTTTTTCCATAACATGAAGACTCAGTTGAACTTCCCATAGCAAACTCATCCATATTAGTTCTTCCAAATGGACTTAAATTAGCTTTAATAAGATTATCAATTACAGTTGCATTGTATGGCGATATATAATTTTTTAAAATATTACTAGAGCAAGTAATTTCCCAATCTTTTACATTAATATTATCTTTAATAGCTATAGGTATTCCCTCACCACAAATAGAAATATCACTATTAGTTAATTGTTCTACATAAGCCCCTATGTTACTTTGTTTTATCTTTTCATTTAAATCTTTTCTTAAATCTTTTATTTCCTCACTACTAAGTTGTAGTGCTTCTTTTAGAGTTATCAATTATTGCTCCTAAAATTTGTTTACAAATATAGTATTACGCCACATTATATATAAAAAATGATTAAAATCTAGTAAAGCAAATAGGAGTTGAAAAAATTATTTTTTGAGGAATAAAAAAAAGGGACAGAAGCAAAGCTTCTATCCCTTTTGTGAAAGTTTGTTAATAATTACTTAACAAATGAGATGAATGCCATTTGTGTAGCATCACCTCTTCTAATTCTTGTTTTAACAATTGAAGTATATCCACCATTTCTTGTTTCATACTGTGGAGCTATTTCATTAATTAATTTTTTAGTTGCTTCTTTATCTTGTAATGAAGCGAATACTTGTCTGTGAGTATTTAAGTCTGCATTTTTTGATACAGTAACTAATTTCTCAATATATCTTCTTAATTCTTTTGCTTTTGGAACAGTTGTTTCAACTTTTTCTCTTGTAATTAAAGCAATTGCCATATTTTTTAACAATGCTTTTCTATGAGAAGATGTTCTATTTAGCTTTCTATAACCATGCTTATGTCTCATATTAAACCTTTACTACTATACTTTTAATTGTTCAAGCTTTCTTCTCAAAGCCGACGCAATATTTTCTGGAAGTGTATTATCAATAGGGAAACCTAAGCTTTCTAATTTATCAGAAATTTCATCAAAAGATTTCTTTCCTAGGTTCTTGATATTTTTAACTTCTACTTCACTCATAAGTACTAATTCACCTAAATATTTTAACCCTGCTCTATCTAAAGAGTTAAAACTTCTAGCACTTAAATTCAAATCATCGATTTTTACAATCAAATCTTTTAATTCTACTGGTTCTTCACCAGAATCATTAACTGTTACTTCAGATAAATCAAATACTTTATTGAATACTGACATTTGAGAATACATTACAGATATTGCTTCTTTAAAAGCAGTAATTGGTGTAATTTGACCATTTGTCTGTACTGTAAATACAGCTTTTTCAAAATTTGGATTATCTTCAACTAACATTTTTTCAATATCATAAACAACTTTTTTTACTGGTGTGAAGAATGCATCAATAGGAATGTAATCAGGTCCAACTATATCTCTAATATCTTCAGAAGGCATATAACCAATACCTTTTTGAATAATAATTGAGAAAGTTAAATTACAATCACTATTAATTGTAGCTAGGTGTGCTTCAGGACTAACAACTTCAACATCTGCATTAGTTAAGTCAGCTCCTTTTATCTCTCTTGGTCCATCAAAAGAGTATTCAGCAATAACCTGCTCTTCATCACTATTGATTTTAAACTTAATATTTTTAAGATTAATAATAAAAATAGCTATATCTTCAAGCATACCTCTTAATGAATCAAACTCATGATTAGCACCTTCTATTTTAACTGCAATTGGAGCGTATCCAATTGAGCTACTTAATAGAAGTCTTCTTAAAGGGTGAGCTAAAGTAATTGCAAAACCACTCTCAAATGGATATGCTGATATTTTAGCTTCAGTTTCACTGATAGCTTCTATTTCAACTTCTGTCGGTAAAAACGGTGCGTCTGCAAACTTTTTCATATGCTACCTTACTTATTATTTAGAATATAACTCTACAATTAATCTTTCTTCAACAGGAATAACTACTTCTTCTCTTGTAGGAATTCTTGTAAAAATACCAAATACTTTATCTTTATCTACATCTACCCAGTCAACCATACCAGTTTGGTTTGTTAACTCTAAAGCTCTCACGATTTGTGGGTTAGTTTTAGATTTTTCTCTAATTTCAATTTTTTGTCCAGGTTTTACGATATAAGAAGGAATATCTAATTTTTTTCCATCTACTAAAACATGTCCATGAGTTGTAAATTGTCTAGCATTTGCTCTAGTTGTAGCAAATCCCATTCTATAAACAACATTATCTAATCTTTGCTCAATTAATGTAATAAGGTTTTCCCCTGTATTTCCATCTCTTCTTGCAGCTTCTTTGAAGTATTTTCTAAATTGTTTTTCAGATACTCCATAAAGATATTTAGCTTTTTGCTTTTCTCTTAATTGTAAACCATACTCAGAGATTTTAGTTCTTCTTTGTCCATGTTGTCCTGGAGCGTATGGTCTTTTTTCTAATGCAGACTTTCCATTAAGTCTTCTCTCACCTTTTAATCCAAGGTCTGCATCTAGTCTTCTTTCAATTTTTTCTACTGGTCCTCTATATCTTGCCATTACCTACTCCTTACACTCTTCTTCTCTTAGGAGGTCTACAACCATTGTGTGGTAGTGGTGTAACATCCTTTAACCATGTAACTCTGATACCTTCCATAGAACCAACAGATTTAACTGCAGTATCTCTTCCAGAACCTGGTCCTTGGATTTTGATTCCTACATTTTTAATACCGTGTTCCATAGCTTTTTTCATCGCATCTTCTACTGCTTGTTGAGCAGCAAATGGAGTAGATTTTTTACTACCTTTGAAACCTAGGTTTCCAGAACTTGACCATGCAATAGCATTACCTGCGTTGTCAGTTACTGTTACCATTGTATTATTGAATGTTGCTGCAATGTGAACAATTCCGTCAGCAATATTCTTTTTTACTATTTTTTTTCTAGTTACTTTTCTTTTTGCCATCAGTTATCCTTATTTCGCTGCTGCACCAACAGTTCTCTTTTTACCTTTTCTTGTTCTAGCATTAGTTTTTGTCTTTTGCCCTCTACAAGGTAAACCTTTTCTATGTCTTAAACCTCTATATGAACCTAAATCCATTAATGATTTGATATCCATAGCAACTTTTTTTCTAAGATCACCCTCAACCATGTAGTTTTTTTGGATCTCTTGTCTAATAGCTGCTGCTTCATCTTCTGTTAGCTCGTGAGCTCTTTTGTTGTAATCAATTCCAACAGCGTCTAAGATTAATCTAGAGTTATGTAAACCAATACCGAAAATGTATGTTAAAGCATACTCCATTCTTTTTTTATTTGGTAAATCAACACCTGCAATTCTAGCCATGTCTTTTTATCCTTGTCTTTGTTTGTGTTTTTTGTTATCGCAAATTACTCTTACGATCCCTTTTCTCTTGATAACTTTACATTTATCACACATTTTTTTAACTGAAGCTCTTACTTTCATAAGCTGGTCCTCTTTTTGTGTTATTTACCACTTTTCAACAGGGAAGAATTACACTTGAAAAAAGCATAAAATCTTTTATCAAAAATGTAAGCCAAGCTAAAACAACCTTGATATAAGGAAATTTGCTTTTTTCTGATTCTGCCCAACTCTTTATAAAACACAAATATTTTATAAAAAATTCCTCTTTGGCTGAAAAATGGAATTGGATTATATTTAATGTTTACTTAAAGTATGTTGAATTGTGTATATAAAAAGGTTTTTTAACTTGATTTAGTATATTTTTGATAAAATGATAAAAAAACAAGGATAAAACATGAATTATATTTATGAGAATGATTTAATATATATAGATGTAGAAAAAAGTGAAATACCTTGGCTGAAAATTTTTACTAAAGAGAATTATAAAGAGTTTTGTCATTGTCCTCAAAATGTTAAAAATGAGATTTGGAGTAAACTTGATATTATAGAAAAAGAGATGATTGAGTATTTTAATCCTGAAAAGATAAATATAGCTTCATTTGGAAACTATGTACCTCATGTACATTTTCATATTATGGCAAGATTTAAACAAGACTCTTATTTTCCTGAACCTATGTGGGGGAAAAAGCAAAGAGAACCAAGCTTAGTTTTGCCCTCATTTGAAGAGTTTTATATGAATTTAAAAAATAAATTATAAACTTAATTTTTATTTTGATATTATATGGATATTACAACTTTTAATAAAGGATAAAAATGTTAGAAAAACTTAAAAATTCTAACTCAACAATTTTGGTTCCTGTTTTTATTCCTGCTGTTATAGTAATACTATTATTAGTAGTAGGAACAATAAGCAATCCAAAATTAATGGGAGAAGTTTTCTCTTCAACACTTGAGTATATTACCAATGATTTTGGTTGGTTTTATATGCTTGCAGTGGCATTATTTTTGATATTTATAGTATCAATTGCAATTTCACCTTGGGGACATATAAAATTAGGACCTGATCACTCAGAACCTGAATATAGTTTTTCATCTTGGTTTGCTATGCTTTTTTCAGCTGGATATGGTATTGCATTGTTATTTTTTGGTGTTGCTGAACCTATACTTCATTATGCTGCGCCTCCTTCTGGTGAAGCATTGACAATTGAAGCTGCAAAACAAGCAATGCAAATTGCTTATTTTCACTGGGGATTTCATATTTGGGCTATTTATGGATTAGTTGGTCTAACACTTGCATATTTTGCTTTTAGACATGGTTTACCATTATCAATGAGATCAACACTTTATCCACTAATTGGAGATAAAATTCATGGACCTGCTGGTCATACAGTTGATACCTTTGCTATTTTAGGAACACTATTTGGTATTGCAACGACTTTGGGTTTATCTGTATCACAAATAAATGCAGGGCTAAACTACTTATGGCCTAGTATTGAAGTAAGTACAACTGTACAAGTTACTATTATTGCTTTAATAACAGCACTAGCACTATTTTCTGTACTTGCAGGAATGGATAAAGGTGTAAAAAGATTATCAATAATAAATATACTACTTGCAGTTGCTCTTATGATATTTGTATTTACTGTAGGTCCAACTATTTTTATTTTAAATACTTTCTTGGAAAATACAGGTAGTTATTTAAGTAATATTGTTGAAAGAACTTTTAGTCTTCAAGCATATACTTCAAATGATTGGATTGGAAACTGGACACTATTTATTTTTGGCTGGACTATTGCATGGGCACCTTTTGTTGGACTTTTTATTGCTAAAATTAGTAAAGGTAGAACAATTAGACAATTTGTTGTAGGTGTTATGTTAGTACCTACGATTTTTACATTTCTATGGTTTTCAATATTTGGTGATACTGCACTTCATATGGTAATGGTACAAGGTTATGATTCATTAATTACAGAAGTTCAAAATGATAAAGCAATAGCACTATTTAAACTTTTTGAAAGATTACCTTTTACAGAAGTAATATCTTTTATAACTGTTTTTTTAATTATTACTTTTTTTGTAACTTCATCAGATTCAGGTTCATTAGTAATAGACTCTTTAGCTTCAGGTGGAGCAATTCATACACCTGCATGGCAGCGTTCATTTTGGGTTATATTAGAAGGTGTTGTAGCCTCTGTACTTTTAATAGCAGGTGGTTTAGGAGCTTTACAAACAGCTTCCATTGTAAGTGCCCTGCCCTTTGCTATTATAATGATAATAGCAGGTATTGGTATGTGGAGAGCTTTGATTATTGAAGATCATAGAGAAGATAGTTTACAACACACTGTAAATATGAATTTTCAACATCCAAGTGTAGATAATGACGAATTTTGGAAAGGTAGATTAAAAGAGTTAATTAATTTTCCTAAAAAAGATGTAGTTGAGCATTTTATAAAAAATGATGTTTATAACAGCATGAAAAAAATCAAAAAAGAGTTAAAAGATTCTAATTGGAATTGTGAGATAGAGTATGATGAAGAGTATGTAAGAGCTATCATTTCTATTTACAAAGATGAACATGTTAACTTTAATTATGAAGTTAGATTAAGAGAGTATGATCTACCAGATTTTGCATATTTAACTCTTGATAAAATGGAAGAAGAACAAACTCACTATTATAATGCAGAAGCATTTTTAAAAAGAGGTGGTTTACATTATGATTTATATGGATATGAAGAGCATACTATAATAAATGATATATTAACACAGTTTGAAAAATACCTAAGATTTATTCACACAACACCAGCAACACTTCCGTGGGATATGGAAGAGCATGATGATTTACTAGATAGTGAAAGTGAAACTAATAAATAGACATTTTGTCTATTTATTAAGTTTTAACCATCTATATTAATTTGAGTAATTAACTCATCTAATACTTTATTGGCATTTTCATGCTCAATTTGACAACCACCAGCAGCTTTATGACCTCCGCCATTATACTTAAGCATAAGTTCACCTACATTTGTATTTGAAGTTTTATTAATAATTGATTTTCCAGTACTATAAACAACATTTTGTTTATCTTTACCCCAAACAGCATGAATAGAAATATTTGCTTCTGGATACATTGCATATATCATAAATCTATTTCCTGGATATATTATCTCTTCGCCTCTATAATCAACTATTATAAGATTTTTGTGAACTGTTGTACATCTTTTTAGTTGTTCTTTAAACTGTTCCTCATACTTAAAATATAAATCAATTCTCTCTTTTACATCAGATAATGCCAAAATATCATCAATATCATGATCTTTGCAATAATCAATCAAATCCATCATTAGTTGATAGTTTGCAACAGTAAAATCTCTAAATCTCCCAAGACCTGTTCTGCTATCCATTAAAAAACTTAATAACTCCCAACCTTTTGGATTTAATATATCTTCTTTTGTAAAAGATGCACTATCTGCTTTATTGGCTGCATCCATCATTGGTTTAAATTTTGAAGGAAACTTTTCATCTGCACCATAATATCTATATACAACTTCTGCCGCACTTGGTGCATCTGCATCAATTATATGATTATCTTTTTTTTCATTTCTAAGTGTTTCACTAAAATGATGATCAAATGCTAAATACACACCATCAACATAAGGTAAATTTGTTGTAATATCACTTGATGTAATTTCTATCTTGCCATCTTGCATATCTTTTGGATGAACAAAAGTAATTTCATCAATAATTCCTAAGTACTTTAGTAGTGTTCCACAAACAAGACCATCCATATCGCTTCTAGTTACGAGTCTATACTTTTTATCAGACATAATTTTCCTATATAAAAATATTTTTATAAATTTTAACATAAAAAAAATAAATTTGAACTATTGGTATAAATATCAATTAAAATAAGACATCTTCTTCTTTTTGTTTTGAACTTTTGTTTATTTTTTCTGTTTTAAATTGTAAATATGAAGTAATCACTTTATGAAAACTTACATTTTTTGTAAAATCTTCTTTTGCAGTGATTTTATTTATTATAGTCTCCATTGATTCAATATTTTTTACTATTAGTTCTTCTTCTAATTCTGCATAAGTACTTAATAAAGAATCAAATGCAAAGTGATAGTGATATGCAAGTTTTCCCTTATCATTTAAAAGTTTTTTAATAAAAACCCATCTATCAAAAATAATAGACCAAGCTTTTTTCTGCTCTGTTGTTACACATAGCTGATTTATTATTTTTTTCCATCTATACAGTGCAAAGTATGCTTGATGACTTGACCATAACTCTCTTATCCACCAATCTTCATATTTTGGAAATCCTGGAAATCTTTTTTCAATTGCTTTTTCTATTTTAATATTTTTTGTTTTTAAAAGTTTGTTACTTAAAGTTTTCATTGTTGATTGAATATCAAGGAGTTCTTGTTTTTTTGTATTTTTATCTGTTTGTTTAGCTTGTAAAAGTTCTTCTTGTTCTTTATAAGATTCTTCAATTTTTTTTATTTGTTCATTTTTTTCTTCTTCTAAATCTTTTTGTTTTTGAGAAGCTTTTTCATTGATACTTTTTATATGATCTTGTATATTTGATTTTAAAACATAAAAATGAAGTACAACAATAGGAATTAAAAAATCTATTGTTTGAAACTCTTGTAAGTTTTCATCTTCAATTTGTTCTTTAATAGCTTTAAACTCACTTTTGATATCTTCTAATTTAGCATGAAACTCATCTAAATCAGAAAGATTTAACTCCAAAGATTTCTCAGCCATTTCAAGTAACTCTTTATCTTCAAACTGAATGCCCTCAGGTAATTCATCTAAAATTCTTAAAACTTCTAGTTTTTTATCACTACTTTCTTCTTTATTTAGTTTTATTCTAGAAGGTTGTGCATCAAAATATTTTTTTCTCTCTGCTAAAATCACAAGTTGCTCTTTTTCTCTTAAAGCTTCTCCTTCAATTGATTGAAGTTGTTCTAACATTTTTTTATATTTTTCTACTAGTTGTGTTGCTAATTCAAGTGAATTTTCAGCCGACGCTAAACCCATACGAGAGAGTCTATATACACCAGTTTCATGATTTTTAATCTGTTTTTCTTGTAAAGCAATTTTTGTTTCATTATCTTTAATGAGTTCTTCTAAAGCAATAATACTTTCCATTTTTAATTACCTTTTAAAGATTTTATCTAAATTTATATCAAAAGAATAAATTATTTGAACAAAAAATCAAAAAATCTGAAATTAAATATTTATAAAAGAGTTTTTTTTATAAATAAGAGAAAGTCTCTTATTTATTTATATTATTTGCTATAATATCACCCATTTCTGCTGTTGTAACAATCTCTTTTGCATCATATGCTGCTAAATCTTTTGTTCTATAACCATCTTTTAGTGCTTTTTTAATAGCTGCATCAATTTTATTTGCTGCTTCATCTTCACCTAAAGAGTATCTAAGCATCATTCCAGCACTTTCAATTGTAGCAATAGGGTTTGCAATTCCTTGTCCAGCAATATCAGGTGCACTACCATGAATTGGCTCATAAACTGCTGTTTTATCACCAGTACTAGCACTTGGCAATAATCCAATTGAACCAACTACCATTGAAGCTGTATCTGATAATATATCTCCAAAAATATTTCCTGTTACAATAACATCAAACTGCTTTGGATTTCTAACAAGTTGCATAGCTGCATTATCTACATACATATGAGATAATTCCACTTCTGGATAATCTTTTGATAACTCTTCCATTGTATCTCTCCATAATTGAGAAACCTCAAGAACATTTGCTTTATCAACAGAACAAACTCTTTTATCTCTTTTCATTGCAAGCTCAAAAGCTTTTTTACCAATTCTTTCAATTTCAGGTTTTGTATAAACCATAGTATTAAATGCTTTAAAACCATCATTTTCTCTTGGTTGTCCAAAATATATTCCACCAATAAGCTCACGCACAACCATAATATCAACACCTTCAATAACTTCAGGCTTAAGTGTTGAAGCATTTACTAATTCATCATAAATAAGTGCAGGTCTTAAATTTGCATATACACCCATAGCTTCTCTAAACTTTAAAAGTCCAGTTTCAGGTCTAAGTTCTCTTGGAAGTGTATCCCATTTTTCTCCACCAATTGAACCAAATAAACAAGCATCAGAGTTTAAAACACCTTGTACCGTTTCATCAGGAAGTGGAACACCTGTCATATCAATAGCAATTCCACCCATTAAATACTCTTTATACTCTAAAGAAAATCCACAAGAGTAAGAAACAGCATCTAGTACTTTAATTGCCTCATCAACAATTTCAGGACCAATTCCATCACCTTTAATAATTGAAATATTATAGTTTTTCATTATTTTCCTTCTTTATTTCTTCTTTTGCATAGTTTATTAATCCACCAACTGAAATTAACTCTTGCATAAACTCAGGGATAGGAATAAATTCATATGATTTATTAGTTGTGTTATTAATAATTTTTCCATTATCAAGATCAATAGAAATTTCATCATTCTCTTTTATTTCTAAAGCTTCTGGTAGTTCAAAAATTGGTAATCCCATATTAAAAGCATTTCTATAAAAAATTCTAGCAAATGATGGGGCTACCACAGCAGCAACTCCAGCAGCTTTTAAGGCAATTGGAGCATGTTCTCTACTAGAACCACAACCAAAATTTTCACCAGCAACAATAATATCACCTTTTTGTAGCTTCTTAGGAAAATCTGGATCTGCATCTTCCATTACATATTTTGCCAAATGTTCAGGTTCTGAACTATTTAAATATCTAGCAGCAATAATAATATCAGTATCTATATTTGCTCCAAAATTCCATACTTTTCCAGTAATTACATTCATATTCTGTCCTTAAGTTTTAGTATTTCTCCATACAATTTTTATCTTATATAATTTTAAATGAAGACGCATTTTATCTAATTATTTAAAAATAATAGATTAAATAGATAAATTTAATTATTTTTTTAACTAATTTCGGTATAATATATGACTATCTTAAATAAGGAACTTTATTATATGAGTGCAAAAGATTTAAATAAATCAATAGAACAAATTGTTAAAGAGTACAAAGATTCTATCTTAACTTATGAAAAAATCATTAAAATCTTTCCAAAAGCACCTTCAGCAGCAAATGTTAAAAAACTTCTAGCTTTAGTTCAGTTATATAATGTACAACTAATTAGTTCGCAAGAACAAGCTAAAAGAATGAATGCCGAAGAAGCAAAAAGAAAAGCAGAACATAGAAACAAACTAAGAGAAAACGAAGAAGATGTATATGACTTACTAAAGAATAAAGAACTTTTAGAATGGAGTAGATCAGATTCACCTGTTAGAATGTATCTTAGAGAAATGGGACAAATTCCTCTTTTAACAAAAGAAGAAGAAATCGAAATTTCTAAAAAAATAGAAATGGGTGAAGATGTAATTCTTGATGCCATTTGTTATGTTCCATATTTAATTGACTTTATTCTTGAGTATAAAGAACCTTTAGTAAATAGAGAGAGAAAAGTTAAAGAACTTTTTAGAAACTTTGATGATGAAGATTCAGACGATAAAGATGATGACATTGAAGAAGACTCTGAACCAGAAGAGGAAGAAGAGAAAAAAGGTAAAAAACAGAAAAAACTTGATAAAAGAGCAGAAACAATTATTGCAGCTTTTAAAGTTTTAGAAAAAGCAAAAAAAGATTGGTTAAAATTTTTGACAAAAGAATCAGCTAAATCTGATGATGAAATTGATCAAATGCAACACAATTTAGCTATTGCTTTTAAGAAAAAAATATTAAAAGAGGCTTTACTTGATTTAGGTCCAACTTCAAAACTTATTAGTGAAATCGTAAGAGCTATGGAAACTGCACTAAAATCTGACACTGGTTTTGAGCATGAGTTAAAAAGATTAGAGTATAGATTACCACTTTTTAATGATATGCTAAAGAAAAACCACCAAAAGATTTTGGACAATATCTTGAATTTAACTAAAGTTCAAATTACTTCTATGGTTCCAGAAGCTACTATGGTAAGCACTTATATGGAGATTAAAAAACTTTTCCAAACAGCAGAAGCTAGTAAAGATGGATTTGATTTAGAACCAGAAGAGTTAAAAGATGTTCTAGAACAAATTAAAAGAGGTAAACAAATAACTGATCAAGCTAAGACGAGAATGGCAAAATCAAACCTTAGACTTGTAGTATCTATTGCAAAAAGATATACAAATAGAGGTTTACCTTTCCTTGATTTAATTCAAGAAGGAAACATAGGTCTTATGAAAGCAGTTGATAAGTTTGAGTATAAAAAAGGTTATAAATTCTCTACTTATGCTACATGGTGGATTAGACAAGCAATTAGTAGAGCAATTGCAGATCAAGCAAGAACTATTAGAATTCCAATTCATATGATTGAGACTATTAATAGAATCAATAAAATCATTAGAAAAGGTATTCAAGAAAATGGTAAAGAGCCAGATGTAGAAGAGATTGCAAAAGAAGTAGGACTTCCTGTTGATAAAGTTAAACAAGTAATCAAAATCACTAAAGAGCCAGTTTCACTTGAAGCACCAATAGGTAGTGATGATGATGGTAAATTTGGAGACTTTGTACCTGATGAAAAAGCTCCAACTCCTGTTGATAATATCATGAAAGAGGATTTACAAGGTCAAATTGACCAAATTCTTGCTCAATTAAATGAAAGAGAACAAGCAGTTGTAAGAATGAGATTTGGTCTTATGGAAGATGCTAGTGATAGAACACTTGAAGAGATTGGAAAAGAATTAAGTGTTACTAGAGAAAGAGTAAGACAAATAGAATCAAGTGCAATTAAAAAATTAAAACACCCTAAAGTTGGGAAAAATCTTAAGAATTACGTAGAAAGCTAATATATGAGTAATAACTTCTTTGAAAAGTGGGTAGAGCTAGACTTAAATCCAATAATATCATTTTCTTCTACGGGAAAGATACTTTACTCAAATCAAGAAGCACAGTTTTTACTTAGTCGAATATCTCAAAAAGAGATATTTGATTTAGCTGTTGAGTATGCACCTAAAAGCTTCGGTGCAGAAACTACTTATATTGATTTACATATGAAAAACTATATTTTTTATGCAGTTACTGTTTCATATGAAAACGAAGAAGCTATCAATATAAAACTATACAAAAGTACTATGGTAAAAAAAGAGTCAAAACTTAATACTAAAAATAGTGATATGGTAAATGTATTTACTTTAGTTGATTTATCTATTTCAGCAATGAAATCTAAATCAGATATAAAATTTATCAAAAATTACGACCCTTCTATTCCTGATTTTAAATTAAATGCAAAAGAGTTTATAAAGATATTAAACTCATCTTTAGAGTGCTTTAACTCTTCATCTACAATTACAACAACAATAATGCTAAAAATTGGAGAGTATATTAAAATTGAAAAGAAAAAATACTCACTTATATCAATAGAAGTATCTAGTAAAAATTTAGCAGATTATAGTAATTTTAAGTATGAAGATAGTTCATCTTACTTTATTCTTACAAAAGATAAGTCAAAAATTGCTATTGACTTACCTCTGATTTTATAATTAGTTTTGTTAATAATACAGCAATAGGAACTATTCCTAGACCAATTAAAAAAGGTATTGGTAAAAAAAGATTATTGTTATTTAGTGCAAAAAATCCAAATATCAATATACCATATCCTAATAATCTATAAATAGAGACAAAGCCACCTGCTGAAAATAGTGTATTTTTAAAAGAGTTTCTTTTTACTTTAGTCTTTTCTTCTTTTATAATCTCTTTGATTTTTTCTGGTGTTAATTCTTCTTCTTTTATAGGTTCTATATCCTGTGAATATAAATCAAAAGGATCATCAATTTCATCTACTTTATCTCTATCTTCTATCTTAGTTTCCATTTTACTATCAAAATTTTTCAATCTATTTTGTATATTTCTTTTATATGATAAAAAAGAAGAAACAGTAATAATTATAGAAGCAAAAAAAGCAACTTGTGAGTTAAGTAACCAATAAAAATTTTCAAAAGATAAAGAGTAAATTATAATGCAAAGGTCTACAAGTAAAAAGACCTTTGCAAAATTCTTAATCATCTTCATCATCAAATTTTTTATCCCCATATTTTGCTCTATGGGCATATCTTGGATCGTTTTCTAATCCCTCATACTCTTTTTGAGCTCTTTTATATGCTTTTACTATATTTAATACAGCTGCTGCAACACCCCAAAAAAGTCCTAGCCACAATAGCCAGTCATATCCAAATAGATGTTTCAAGCCATACCCTACACCAAATCCAATTGCAACTGCTGCAACTAAAGAGAGTCCTAAAGATAAATTATCTAAAGCTCTTAACTTAGATTGGTGTTTTGGTTGTTGATTATTATTTTCCATATATTTCCTATCTTATAATTTTGCCATAACTTCTTGTGCAGCTTTAATACAATTGTCAATATCCTCATCACTTATTGCTTCACACATAAATGCTGCTTCATATTGAGAGCAAGCAAAATAAAAACCTCTTTTTAGCATCTCTTGATGAAATTTTGCAAATCTATCGAAGTTACAAGTACCAACTTCTTTAAAGTTTCTTGGTGGTTTTTCACAAAAGAAGAACCCAAACATAGAACCTCTTGAGTCAACTTGAAATGCAATATTATTATCTTCTGCTGCTTTTTTAAATCCTGCTAATAGTTTTGTTACTTTTTGGTTTAAATTTTCATATAAATCTTTTTTAGCTTTAATTTTTCTAAGACTTACTAGCCCTGCTGCCATAGCAACTGGATTTCCACTTAAAGTACCAGCTTGATAAACTGCTCCATCAGGACTTAAATGAGCCATAATTTCACTACTAGCAGCAAAAGCACCAACTGGCATACCAGCACCAATTACTTTACCAAAAGTTATAATATCTGATTTAGTATTAACTACACCATGAGCTCCTGTTAAACTAGCTCTAAAACCACTCATTACTTCATCAAATATTAAAAGAGCACCATTTTCATCACAAAGTTTTCTACATTGTGCTAAAAACTCTTCATCAGCTGGAACAAATCCCATATTTCCTGCAATTGGTTCAATAATAATACAAGCAATATCATCACTTGCTTCAAAACATTTTTTTAACTCATCAATATTATTATATTCACAAAGTAATGTATGTTTTGTTAAATCTGCTGGAACACCAGGTGAGCTTGGAGTACCAAAAGTAGCCATACCAGAACCTGCTTGAACTAATAATGAATCAGAGTGTCCATGATAGCATCCCTCAAATTTTAAAATTCCATTTTTACCTGTAACACCTCTTGCTAATCTAATAGCACTCATTACAGCTTCTGTTCCAGAGTTTACAAATCTAACTTTATCTATATTGTCATACATCTCAACAATTTCACTTGCAAGTTCAGTTTCTAATACAGTTGGAGCACCAAAACTTAAACCTTTTTTTACAGTTTTAATTACAGCTTCTTCAATATCTTTATCACAATGTCCAAAAATCAAAGGACCCCAGCTTTGAACAAAATCTAAATATTTATTACCATCTACATCAACAAGGTAAGCACCCTCACCTCTATCAATAAATGGAGGCGTTCCACCTACACTTTTAAATGCTCTAACTGGTGAATCAACTCCACCAGGAATTACTTTTTTCGCTTCTTCATATGCTGTTATTGATTTATCAAACATTAAATATCCTATCTTTGTTAAATTTAAAAGCTTCATTATACTATAATCCCGTTATGAAAACGTTTATACTAGCACTTATTTTTTCAATTATTATACATATACTTTTTTTATTCAATTACAAGGTTGAAAAAAAGCAAGAAGATTTCCATGAGAAAAAGATAGAGAGTAAAAAGAAAAAAAGCTCTATTACATATGTTCAGCTTAAAAAACCAAAACCAATAAAAAAAAGTGAACCAAAAATCACAGAAGAAAAAAAGAGTTTCAAAAAAGAAATTCCAAAGAAATTCAAAGAAGTAAAAAAAGAGATAAAGCCTCAAAAAAGAAGAGAAAAAGTTGTAAAAACAAAAAAAGAAGTTGTTAAAGAGTCCAAGAAAATTGTTAAAAAACAAAAAGAGTTCAAAAAAGTACAAAAAGAAGTTAAACCTCAAGAAAGAAGAAAAAGTGTAGATAAAAGCTCACTTGAAAACTTTTTACTTGAAAATCCTGTATTAGACAAAGAGTTACTTGATGATGTAACAAAAAGTTATATTAAACTTTATGGTGATGAATATGATAAGTTTACAAAAGTTCAAAAAGCATTTTTACAAAATAACTTAAAAGATATTGGAAGAATTACACAAAAATATTTAAGTTCTAAAGGTTATCCAAGAATTGCAATAAGGACAAAACAACAAGGGGTGAATGTAGTTGAATTCTTTTTGTATCCAAATGGCGATATAAAAGGCTTGAAAGTTATAAACTCTTCTAGTTACACAGTCTTAGATGAAAATAGTATAGATACAATAAAAATTGCATATAAAGATTATCCAAGACCTAAAGAGGTTACAAAAATAAGAATATATGTTCATTATAGATTATATTAAAAGTAAGGTAACTAGAATTAAATAGTTACTTTACTATGAAAAATAATATACCTTTTATTATAATTTTCTTTCAAAATCATACATATCCATAAATCTAAATGCAAGTAAATTTTCTAATATTGCAATTAGTACTATAAAATTTATAAAGGAACTTCCACCATATGAAAAAAGTGGCAAGGGAAGTCCAACAACTGGAGCAAAACCTATAACCATAAGTATATTTACACTCATATTAAAAAATATCAATAAACCAACTCCTGAAGCAAAGGCTCTAATTATAAAATCATCTTTAAAGTAGGAGTTCATTAAAAGCAAGTGATAAATCAATAAAGTATAAATTACTATCAGTAAAACTGCACCTAAAAAACCATATCTTTCAACAAAAAAAGCAAAAATAAAATCACTAGTAGCAATTGGTAGAAACTTTAATTGTGTTTGTGTTGCTTCATCACTATCTTTACCGTTTAAACCTCCTGAACCTATTGCTATTATGGATTGTTGTACATGGTAACTTGGTTTTTCAGAAACAAAATCTATTATTCTTTTCTTTTGATAATCTTTGATTAAATATGTGTACGCAAAAGGTGCACTAACTGCAATTAGAATTAATATAGATGCCCAAATTCTCCAATTTACTCCTATTACAAATAAAATACCATATCCAACTAAAAGTAAAACAAGTGCTGTTCCTAAATCTGGCTCTTTTGCAATTAAAACAAAAGGTAATAAAATATAAAAAGAGAAGTAAATAAAATCTTTAATTCCATAACCATCACTTGGTGGAGGTCTATTATGAACCAAATAACCAATCATTAGAATAAATACAGGTTTTATAACTTCTGAGGGTTGAATAGTAGTTTCTAAAAATGGAATACTAATCCATCTTTTAGCTCCAAGCCTACTTTCACCCCAAAACTCAACTGAGAGTAAAAGTGCAATACCTATCCAATAAAATAATGGCATTAGTCTTATATGTTTTCTAATTGGAAGTAAAAATACACCAATAAAAAAAAGTAAAGATAAAGAAAAATAGACCAATTGTTTATTGGCCAATGTTTCATTGGTTTCACTTATCAAATGGTATGATAATAGTATTAATGGTAAAATAAAAATTATTAATAAATAATCAAAATGAGATACAATTCTCTTATCAAATAAACGCATAATGAAAGAGTAGCAAAATATGGATAAAAATTTTATTGTTTACAGCCCAAATAGACTCGATAAGTTTCTTTCAATGCATATAGATGCATCAAGAAATCAAATAGAACAGCTTATAAAAAAGGGCTTTGTTAAAGTTGATGAAAAAGAATCAAAAAAAACAGGATTGAAGTTAAAAGAGAATCAAAAAGTTAGTGTAAATTTTCCAAAAGCAGAAATTTCTAAAATCAAAGATAAAGATTTTATAATTGAGTCTTTAAAAGACAAAGAGATAAAAGTTATCTATGAAGATGAACATATACTAGTTTTAAATAAGCCTTATAACTTAACAGTGCATGATGCACCAAGTGTAAAAGATGCCACTTTAGTTGATTGGTTAAAATTAAAAGAGATATCTCTTTCAACAATAAGTGGAGAGCAAAGACATGGAATTGTACATAGACTAGATAAAGGTACAAGCGGTGTTATGGTTGTTGCAAAATCAAATGAAGCACATGCTAAATTAGCAAAACAATTAGAAGATAAATCAATGGGTAGATACTATTTAGCAATTATAGATTTACCATTAAAAGAGAATATGATTATTGAAAAACCAATTGCAAGAAATCCCAACAATAGATTAAAAATGGCAATTGTTGAAAATGGAAAATTTGCAAAATCTGCATTTGCAAAAATTGCTTTAAGTAAAAATGAAAAATATGAATTAATTGCTGCAAAACTTTTTACAGGAAGAACTCATCAAATAAGAGTTCATATAAGTTCGATAAGTAGGCATATTCTAGGGGATAATTTATATGGATTTAAGGGCGAATTAAATAAAATAAATAGATTTTATCTGCATGCTTATAGTTTATATCTTTATCATCCAATAACAAACGAAAAAATGAGCTTTAAGGCAGATTTACCCGATGATATAGAACAATTTTTACAGAATAATTTTAAAATGGAGAATATTGATGAAAAACTTGATGAAAATCACATCATCACTTGCTTTGATTCTTTTAGTTAGTGGTTGTAGTTACAAAGGTGACTTAATGTCAGCTAAAAAACCAAAAATCGATGAAACACTTGAAGTAGTTGATTCTAATTCGATTAGATCTATTAGTGATGTTAATGCGATTGCATTTGAGTGGAAAAAAGTTGATGATACAAGAGTTACAGGTTATAATTTTTATAGAGCAAATTTACAAAAAGATGGAACTAAACTAAAACTTATTGATACTATTGAAAACAAATATATAACTCACTATTTAGATACAAATGTTGAACCAAATACAAAATATGTTTATAAAATCTCTAGTGCAACAAAAAATGATCTTGAATCAAAAACAACAAAAGATTATATAGTTTCAACATTAGACTTACCAGAGGGAATTAGCTTTATTCAAGCTATTTCAAATCTTCCAAGACAAATTAAAATTGTTTGGAGACCTCATGGAAATGAAAGAGTTGCATACTATAAAGTTGAAAGAAGCTCTCCTCAAACTCCAAAATGGAAAGAGCTAGATGATGTAAAAGGAAGACTTCAAGCTGAATATATTGATGAAGATTTAAAAGATAGTGTAGTTTACAATTATAGAGTAACTGCATATACTTTTGATGATATCCCAACAAAGCCAAGTCAAATAGTAAAAGCACAAACAAAAGCTTTACCAGCTGGAATTTATACATTAAAAGCTTCAACAAATAAACCAAGAAAAATAGTATTAAACTGGAATGCATCTGAGTCTTCTGATGTGGTAAGATATAATATTTATAGAAGTTCAAGTGCAACAAGTGGTTTTTCTTACTTAAAAAGTGTTAATAGTAAAACATTGGATTATGAAGATTTCATCAATGAAGATGGAAAAATCTTTTTTTATAAAATTACTGCAACTGATAAAGATGGTTTAGAAAGTAGTTTAAATGTAAATGCAGTTATGGGTTCTACTTTAAATAAAGTAAATAAACCAATTATGACATTAGCACAAATTCAAGGTGAAAAAGCGATTTTAAATTGGCAAAGTGCTGATAAAAGAACAGTTAGCTTCAATGTTTATAAAACAGTAAAAGATGGTATGTTCAATAAAAAGACTATTAAAATATCTGGAATAAAAGCATTAAGATATGAAGATAAAGATATCGTAAGAGGTGTTGAGTATAGCTATTCAATTCAGTCTGTTGATGAGTTTGGAATTGCATCTGAAAAAACAGATACAACACAACTAATATTACCTAAATTAAGAGAGTTAAAATAATCAATGCCTCATATAGTTTTTAATAATGAAAAAAATATAAAAACACCATTTGAAAAAAATGGTGTTGATTTTAAGTTTTGTGCAAAATCATATAACTTTACTAAAGAAGATAGAAGAGTAGAGTATAAAATTGGTGTAAGTTATGAGAATAAAGAGTTTTTACTAACTTTAAAAGACAAAAATGACAATAGAATGCTAAAAGCAGATAAAGTAACAAGAGTTACTCCTGTTACTTTAGTAAAAGATGCATTAAATGCATATGTAGATGAAATTGGTGCAAATATTATTTTTTCAAATACAAATAGTTTTAATCAAAAAATAGAGCCTAAAAAAGAGTATTTAAAAGATATACAATATTTTGTTGATGATTTTAAAACTAATAAAGAAATTCAAATAGAAATTGGGTTTGGAAGTGGAAGACACTTACTTTATCAAGCAAAGAAGAACCCTAATGTTCAATTTATTGGATTAGAGATTCATACTCCCTCAATTGAACAACTTTTAAAACAGTTAAAAATTCAAGAAATAGATAATGTTTTAGTTGTAAATTATGATGCAAGACTTTTTATGGAGTTTATAGATTCAAATAAAGTTGGCAAAATATTTGTACACTTTCCAGTACCATGGGATAAAAAACCCCATAGAAGAATCTATTCAAATGAGTTTATAGATGAAGCACTAAGAGTGTTGATGCCAAAAGGAACACTTGAACTAAGAACAGATAGTAGAAAATATTTTGATTATTGTGTTGAGCTTTTGACTAATTTAAATAGTGGGAAAATCACAATTGATATAAATAAAGATTTAGAAGTTTCAAGTAAATATGAAGATAGATGGAAGAAACAAGGTAAAAGTATTTATGATGTTGTTTTACAATGCCAAAGAGAAGATGAAGATATTGATTTAAAATATGACTTCACTTTTGGAAAAATAAATCTTGAAAAGTTTAAAGATATAATTTCAAACAAACCTATGCGTGATGAAAACTTTTTTATTCATATAGAAGATTTATTTTTATTAGATGAACCAAACTCAGGATTAATTGAAGTTACCTTTGGAAGTTTTAATAGACCACTTAGTAAATATATATATGTAGAAAATAATAAGGCTTCATATTATCAAGGAACTCCTCTTCCTACAAGTTCAAATATTAAAGCCCATGAAAGATTAAAAGAGATTTTAAAATAATGATAAAAGCAAAAAATATCTACTTAGCATATGATGAAAATAAATTTATTATAAAAAAAGGAAACTTTGCAATTAATAGTAAAGAGTTTATTTTTATTGGTGGAACAAGTGGTAGTGGAAAATCTACACTTTTGAAATCATTTTATGGAGATATTGGCTTAAAACATGGTAGTTTAAATATTGATGGACAAGAGATGTACAATATCTCTGCAAAAATGCTAAGAAAAGTAAGAAGAGATATTGGAATAATTTTTCAAGATTATAAACTTATACATGAGTGGACAATTGAAGAAAATATAATGATTCCCCTTAAAATAAATGGATATTCAAATGAAATATCAAGGGATCAAGCAACAAAACTTTTACATCACGTTAAGCTTGGTCACAGAGCAGGATATTATCCAAATGAATTAAGTGGGGGAGAACAACAAAGAGTAGCAGTAGCAAGAGCATTAGCACATAATCCAAAGTTAATCATTGCAGATGAACCAACAGGAAACCTAGATGACTATTCTGCTGAAGTTGTATGGAACTTATTAAAAGGTGCAAATGAGCAATTAGGAATAACCGTTGTAGTTGTAACGCATAGGGTTCCTAAGAATTTTGGAATTAGATTTAGGCAATTATCAATTGAAGATGGGATAATATATGAAGTTTCTTAAAAATATTCTTGCATTTGTTATACCACTTAGTGCGATGCTAATAACATTTACCTTATATTTGTTTGCACAAAATACAGTAAATCAATATAAGAAAAAAATATCAAATGATTACTCAATAGTTGTAATAACAAATACACCTTTAATAAAAGAGAATATAAATAAGCTTTCAAATATAAATGTAAATAGAATTGTTACATTAAAAAAAGAAGAGATTATAAATGATATCAAATCAAATTTATCAGATACTTCTATTAAGCTATTAAGACAAAAATTACCAAATTTTTATAAAATTCATTTAGAAGAATTCCCTACAACAACTGAATTAAATAATATAAAAGATGAACTTTATAAGAATAAAAATATAAGAAAGGTTGAAATCTTTTCAAAAAACCATAATCAAGTCTTTTTACTGCTACTACTTATAAATGAAATAAGTTTAGTTCTTTTTGTTGTTATTTTAATCTTTTCAATTTTAATACTAGCAAAACAAATTCAAATTTGGTTTTATGAACATCAAGAAAAAATTGCCATACTACAACTACATGGAGCTTCTATTTTATATAGTTCTTCTACAATAATAAAATATGCAATTTTAAGTGCCTTTATTGCTTTTTTCTTAGTTGCAGGACTATTTACATTTTTAGTAAATAATTTGATTTTAATTTTTCCTCAAGAGTTAAGTGAAATAGTTGATGTTGAAATATCATTAAGTAGTGAATTAGTTAAATTGTTCTTTCTATCTCTTGGTATTTCTATTTTAACAATATTTGGTGTATTAATAAAATATAAGATTAAAAATGATTAAATTAATATTAGCTATTGCTTTAATTTTTAATTTCTTAAATGCTTCAAGTAAAAGTATTGAAAAAAAGATTGAAACAAATAAATCAATACTTGATAAAAGCAAATCAAGAAAGATGAGAACAACTCTAAAAATAAAGCTTTTAGCAAAACAAATTGAATCACAAAACCAAGAACTTACAAATCTTGAAAAACAAATAATTAATGTTAATAATGATATAAAAAAACATCAAAACTTACTTGACACTTCAAGAGAAAACTTAAACAAACTTCAAGAAAAATCAAAAAATCTAATAGAAAAGAAAAAAACAAATGAAGAACAAATTGTTGATACAATTATTGAAAACTTCACTTCATCTATTGCAATAAAACTAGCAAAAGAGAGTTCAGAAAAAGAGTTAATAGACAAAGAGATTTATACTTTGCTTTCACAGCACTCAAAAGATGAGATTTTAAAACTAAATAATAACTATGAAACAATAACATTAAATAAAAAAGAGAATGAAAAAAAAATCGATACTATTAAAGAGTATATAGAAGAAAGAACTAAGAAAAAAGTAGAATTAAACAAACTTATAAACGAACACTCAAACTCTATAAAATCACTTGAGAATAAGCATGAGACATATCAAAAAGAGTTAAAGAGTGTAATAAAAAAACAACAAGAGTTATCATCTTTATTAAGTCAACTAAATATTTTAAAATCAAAAGAGCTTGAAAAAGAGAAAGCAAGAAGAGAAAGGGCAAGATTACTTGCATTAAAAAAGAAAAGAGAGCAACAAAGAAAAGGTCAAAGCAATACTAAAAATGAAGTTCAAAAAAGATATGCACAAGATATTGATTTGGATGTTAGAATGCTTGGTTCTTCAACAAGAGGTGTTAAAATATCAAGATATAGAGGTAAGAAAACTATTTCACCATTAAAAAGCTTTAAAGTTATAAAAAAGTTTGGAAAATATTATGACCCTGTATATAAAATAAAACTATTTAATGAATCAGTTATATTAAAAACAAATAGACCAAAAGCAAAAGTTTTCGCAATATTTAATGGAAAAATTGTTTATGCAAAGAAAAATGCAGGTATGCTTGAGAATGTTGTAATAGTACAACACAGCAATGGACTACACACAATATACTCACACCTTGATGAAATAGCTCCAACACTAAAGGTTGGTAAATGGATTAAAAAAGGTTATGTAATTGGAAGAGTAAGTGATACATTGAATTTTCAAGCAACGAAAAATTCATTTCATGTAAATCCAAAAGATTTATTTAGAATCTAATAACTCTTTTGTGAATTTTTCATTTATTACTTTTAAAAACTCATCATGCTCTTTTTTCAAAGTTTTATAAGTTTGTATAATTTTTTTACCATAATTTGTTATTGTATAGATATTTTGATTTTCTTTATTTTGAATAGCCAAAGGTTTATTTGCAATTTTATTAATTGAGATAATATTTTTTAAGGCAATATCATAATCAATATTTGCTTCTTTTGCAGCAACTTTTAGATTGCTATTATCAATAAGTTTTTCTAATAGATTTATTCTACCAGGTCCCATAAAATTTCCACCATCTTTTTGAACCCAGATTTGTCCACCAATATTATATTTGTTTTCCATGTGTATAATGTAGCCTAAAATTGTTAAAGTTTATATAAAAATCAAATGAAGTAAGTAAACTTACTTCATTAAATTATACAATTGAGTTAACTGTAATTGAAAAGTTTAAATCTTTTCCAGCTAATGGGTGATTAAAATCAACTACTACTTCATTTTCTTTGATTTCTTCAACTACAACTTGAATTGGTTGTCCATCTTGTCCTTGACCTTGTAAAGGCATTCCAACGCTTAATTCAATTCCTTCAAATTGCTCTTTTGGTAAAGTTTGTTTTGCTTCTTCATTATACTCACCATAAGCTTCAGCTGCTGGAACTGCAATCTCTTCTTTGTCACCCTCATTCATTTCAATCATTCTTGATTCTAAACCTGGAATTAACTGTCCAGTACCAAAAGTAAACTCTAAAGGATCTTTGTCAATGTTACTATCAACTACTTCCCCATTAATTTTTAATTCATAAGTGATTGACACTACTTGATTGTTTTCTATAGCCATATTGACTTCTCCTTTTGTATTATTTAAAGCTAAAACTATATCAAAAAAAAATAACATGCCAATAAAAAATGGCTATTTATGCTATTAAATCTTGAAATCGATGATTAAAATGAAGTTTATTCTTTGTTTTTAGATAATTTAGAAGAAGAGCTAAAGCTCTTCTTAAATTTAGTGTAAGTCTTTATTTAGTTTTACTTCTCTTGTACTTCTCATAGCAACTGTTTGTCCAGTAGTAGAGTTAACTCTAAAATGTACGCCATTTACACCTTGGAAATCCATTCCTTTCATAACTGTTTTAATCTCTTTATTTGGATTTATCTCTTTTAATTGTTCAACAGCTTTTTCTGAAAGTGTAATCTTTGTTCCAGGTAAAATTGTAACACCTGCATCTAAAATACAACCATCACCAATTGCTGTACCTGTGCAAGAGTTAGCTCCAAGTAAAGTATTTTCTCCTATTGTAACAGGAACTCCATCTGTTCCAGAAAGAACACCAAGAATTGAAGCTCCTCCTCCAACATCTGAACCAGCACCTACTTTTGCACTTGAAGATATTCTACCCTCAACCATAACAGCACCTTCAGTTCCTGCATTAAAATTAATATATGAAGCACCTGGCATAACTGTTGTTCCTGCTGCTAATTGTGCACCAAATCTCACCTTTGAAGTCTCTAATATTCTAGTATTATCAGCAGGAATTACATGTCCTAAAAATCTTGGGAATTTATCTATCATATCAATTGTAGGATATTTACCTGATAATTTAAGAGTTATTTCATTTTGTCTTAACCAATCTAACTCAACTGGTTGATTTCCAATCCATGCGCAGTTTTCAAGTTTTCCAAAAGCACCATTTAAATTTAAGCTTCTTAATTTTGCTTTTCCTAAAGATAAAGCATATAGTTTTAAATAAACAGTTTCTGCACTTTGTGGTGCTTCATCTTCAAATAAAAATACAACTTTGAAATTTTCTGATGTTAATCCACTATCAATTGGTAAAGAAGCAAGTGTAGATATAACTTGTACATTTTTATGTTCATCACCTTTTGCTTCTGGAATATATGGTCTAAAAGACTCTATACATTTTTCTAAAAATTTATCATTTATTTCACAAACTAACTCTGATTTTGAAGTATCAACTTCTACTCCACTTTCTTTTAAAGCATTTAATAAAATTGCTGCACTTCCAAAGTTTTCTTCCCAATTTACAATAGGAAAAGTCGCTTGTAGTATTTTTTCTTTATTTAATTGACCTCTATCAACTCTTGCAATACCAAAACCAATAGGGTTTTTGTACCAACTTTGAGATTGAATATCCGTTACTAGTTGTTTAAAATCATCTTTAGTGTAAGCCATTTATTCTCCTTAAATTTTGTGGATTATACTATAAAGTTTACTAAGATAACTTTAAAAGTATTAGTAGTTTGTATCCATATCTATTGTTGCCATAGTTGAATTTATACCATGAAGTGCTGTTAAAATAGCTTTTATACTTTTAGAACGAATTATCACTTCATATCTATATTTGTTAGCTAATTTAAAAATTGCACACTGACCAAAACCAACAACTTCAATAGAGTTGTTTTGTTTTAAGATATTAACATACTTGTCAAGTTCATCTTTCACTTTTAAGCCATTTGCATGGGCAAATAAAATCCTTGCCATTTTTACATATGGAGGGTACAAATCTTCTCTAAACTCTAACTCTTCTTCTAAAAACTCTTTATAATCTGCTTGTGTAAAAAAATATTCAAAGAACTCTTGATTTTTTGTTTGAATAATAACTTCACCCTCACCTTTTCTTCCACTTCTTCCTGCTATTTGAATAAGTAAAGATAATGCTTTTTCTCTTGCTTTATATGAATTCATATTTAAAACAGAATCAATTCCTAAAACTA
Source organism: Malaciobacter canalis (assembly GCF_008000835.1). Taxonomy (GTDB): domain Bacteria; phylum Campylobacterota; class Campylobacteria; order Campylobacterales; family Arcobacteraceae; genus Malaciobacter; species Malaciobacter canalis. Next base: position 1,152,769 of record NZ_CP042812.1, on the reverse strand, counting down.
CTGCTAGTTTTACATTATGATAGTCATGTCCTTTTGAAAGCATTTGTGTTCCAACTAAAATATCAATTTTATTGTTATTAAAATCATTTAAAACAGCTTTTAATTTTGTATCTGTTTTTATCTCATCTCTATCAAATCTTTTTATAACTTTATTTGGGAAAAGATTATTTAATTCTTCTTCAATCTGTGCAGTTCCAACTCTTAGATTATGAATTATACCTGTATTGCATGAGGGACAAGTTTGTGGAATTTGTTGAGCATATCCACAATAGTGGCATTTTAATGCTAAATCATTTTTGTGTAAACTCATAGAAACAGAACAGTATGGACACTCAACAGATTTACCACAACTTGTACAAATTTGATATTTAAAATTTGCTCTTGTTGGTAAAAAAACTATAACTTGTTTATTCTCTTGTAGAGTTTTATTTATTTTTTGTATGGTTTTAGGGGATAAATTTGCATCACTATCATCAAACTCTATTGCTCTTTTTGTTTCAAAAAAAGTCTCTTTTAATCTATAATAAGGAATTTTATTAAAAGAAGAAGCTGAGGGCGTTGCACTTCCTAAAATAAGTTGAATATCATACTTTTTTGATAAATATATTGCTAAATCTTTTGTTTGAAATCTTGGTTTAGAATCACTTTTATAAGACTCATCATGCTCTTCATCAACTACAATCACACCTAAGTTTTTAAAGGGTAAAAAAAGAGATGATCTAGCTCCTGCTATTAGCCTAATTTCTCCACTTAATAAAGCTTGAATTATCTCTTTTTTCTTTTTTTTTGTAACTTTTGAATGCCATATTGCAACACTTGTATGAAAAACCTTTTCAAGTCTTTTTTGCATTTGTGGAGTTAAAGATATTTCAGGCATTAATAAAACTGCTTGTTTTTGCTCATTTAAGTGTTTTTCAATAGTTTTTATATAAACTTCTGTTTTACCACTTCCTGTATTTGCAAAAAGTAAAGCTTGTTTTTTCTCTTTTAAAAATGTAAATGCTTCTTCTTGTTTTTTTGATAATTTTATATCACTATCAAAGCTTTTTTCTTCAAAATCTTTTTCTAAATCTTCATCAAAAGCACTATATGAACTCAAAGCCTCACCTATACTACACACATAATAAGTTGAAATAAATTTTGCAGTTTCAAGCATTTTTAAATCATAATACTCATTTGTCAATTCTTGAATATCTACACACTTAAATGTTGGTTTTTCAACTTTTTTTAAAACTACCGCTTCACAAAGCTTTTTCATTCTTGCTAATTTAACTAATACTTTTTTACCAATTTTTATCTCATTTTCACTTTGGTAAGTTAAAGGTGTAAGGGGTGATTTTAATATTGCTAATTCATAATAATTCATTCTAATTCTTTACATATTTTACTGTTATTTAAACATTTAAACTCTGTGTTTATATATTGAAATTTTATTTTTTCACCTTTTAACTTTAAAGCATAGATGTTTTCATCTATTTTCATCCAAGAATCTTTTGAAGAGAGTATTCCTTCATCTAATACTTTTGTAAACAACTTACTATTTTCTTTATTTATAGCACAGTCATCTAAACTATCTAGTTTTTCAAAATTATTTAAACTTTTAATAGCAGTTTTTTCTTTTATAGCACTTCTAATTTGAGCTATTTGAAACTTTTGATCTTTTGAATTAACAAATGATAAAACATATTCATATTTATATGTAAAAAAAGAGATTAGCAATGCAAGTGTTGTTATTACAAAGATTAATTCAAGTAAAGAAAAAGCTCTTTTCATCTTAAAAAGAAGGAATTTTATTTGATATTTGATCTATTTCTTGTTTAAATTTAGAATGTTCTTGAGAAACTCTGATATAAGCAGCTAAAAGTTCTCTTGTTTCAAGATTCTTATCTGTTTGCAAATACCTTGTTAGTTCTGATTTTAAAGATTCATCTACATTTATTGTATAAGCCATATTATTAATATGAAAAGTCAATTTCTGCGTCACTATTCTTACCTTTTGTCAATGTTATTGCACTATCGATTCGTAAAAGCATATCTTGATTGTTTCTTACTAATTCATCATTTGTATTTTTTAATTGATTAAGTTCTTGTCTTAATGCATCATTTTCTATTCTTATTCTTTCATAATCATGAATTAGTTTTTCGATTTTTGAATCGAGTGCTTTGATAATTTCCATGCTTTGCATTTTATCACAAACTTCCTAGTAATTAAATTATTCTATATCTATTTACTTTATTCAAATTTTTAATCAAATATTATTCAGTTTTAATATTTTACACTTAAATTGATGAAGAATATATTATTAAATAGCTATATTTACGCATTTTATTCCAAAATATAATATTAAGTTATTTAACAATATAATTTTACCTAATTTTTATCATAATTTAATTTAATAAGGATTTTTTTTGGTTTATTTAGTTGGCGCAGGTCCTGGAGATATTGAACTTTTTACATTAAAAGCTATTAATATTTTAAAAAAAGCTGATGTGATTTTATATGATGCTTTAGTAAATCCTGAATTTACAATTTTTTGTAAAAAAGATTCTATTAGGATAAATGTTGGTAAAAGAAAAGGTAAACATCTCAAAAACCAAGAAGAGATAAATAATTTACTTGTAAAATATGCAAAAGAAAAAGAGATTGTAGTAAGATTAAAAGGAGGAACTCCTTTTGTTTTTGGTAGAGGATATGAAGAAGTAAAAGCTTTAAAAAAAATTGGTATAACACCAATTGTTATATCAGGTGTTTCTTCAACTACTAGTGTTCCTGAAAGTTTTATGATTCCCTCAATTGATAGAAGTTTTTCTGATTCATATAGAACCATAACAGGTCATGATTTGACTATTTTCAATGAAATTATTACCTCATATCATGAAAGAGAAAACCTAATAATAATGATGGGTGCTTACAAAGCAAAAGAAATTGTTCAAAGTTTACTAAAAAAAGGTTTTCCTAAAACTACTCCTATTGCATACTTAAGTAAAGGTACAACATTAGAACAACAATGTATTATCTTAACATTAGAAGATGTTTATAATAAAAATGAAGAGTTTTTCTTGCAGTTAAGAGAGTTAACTCCTGTAATTACATTTGTAGGTAAAACAATTAATGCTTTAAAATATCAAATCCAACAAGAGGTTTAATCCTCTTGCAATATAAGCTTACCTTGTTCATACAAAGAAGCAACTGCTTTCCCCCATTGAGAAAAATAACTTATATCTTTTGTTGAAAAACCAAAACTCTCATTTATTGTTTCAATTAGCTCTTTCTCTTTTAAATCAAAAGAATCATCCGCATGAATTAATATCATTAATTCAAGCATAACTATTTTTTTGCTTTTTTTGCTTTTAAAATGTCTTAAAGTGTCTTTTAATGAAAACTCCGCAACATCAAACAAATCTTCGTTTTCAATTCCCATTTCTGCACAATACTCTTCTATGATTTCTTGTTCAATCTCTCCATAATCACTATCAATTCTAGCAAGATAATGAGCAAGTTGCAAAAAGCAAAATTTCTCTTTTGTTTGTAATTTCATTAATAACATTTATTGCATTCCTATAATTTATTCAATACTGAAATTATATAATTTTAATGTTAATAGTTAGTAAATGTAAATAATCTATTTTGTTGATTTCTTATTTTTATACATTATTTTATCTGCTTCAACTATAAGTTCATTTACACTTTTATGATTACTTGAATACTCACATACTCCAAAACTTACATTAAAAATTATATTATCCTCTTTTTTGTTATTTTCTTCTATTTTATTTAATATTTTTTCTACAACAATATAAGCATCTTTTTGTTTTGTATCTTTTAATAAAAGTAAAAATTCATCTCCTCCAAGTCTTATAATACAGTCACTTTGTCTTACACTAGTATCAATAATATTTATTAATTTTTTAATAACTTTATCACCAATATCATGTCCAAAGTTATCATTTATTTGTTTAAAATCATCAATATCAAAAAGAACTACACTTAGCGTAGTTGGTTTACAATTAAACTCTCTTGCAAAGTCATCTAAAAATCTTCTATTATAAATCCCAGTTAAAGCATCAGTATTTGCTAGTTTTTCATTTGCTATTTTTAAAGCTTCTGTTTGAATTAATTTTTGGGTTCTTTGCGTTAGTTCTAAACTTAAGTTATTGAAATTTTTCGCAAGTTTGTCAATTTCATAAATTCCACTAAAAGGCACTTTATCAACAGGCTTATTTGTTACAAGTTTTTGTGTAAACCTAACCATATCACGCAAAGATATATTAATTGATTCTACAAACTGTTTTGATTTATAATATAAAAAAATCAAAAACAAAAGATAAAAAACTATAATAAAAGAGATTAGAAAATAGCCAATCTTTAGATGTTTTTTTTCTAAGTTTTCAACAGAACTTAATAGATTTTGCACAGGAAGTAAAGATATGACTTTCCAATCATTAATTCTTATTTCATTTACAAAGCCTATATACTCTTTGTTTTTTATCACTATTTTTTTATCACTATTTTTTAAATAAAAATTCTTTGTAAATAACTTTTTAAATATTTTATGATTTGTTATATTAAATTCAGTAGGTCTTAAAATAGTTGTATTTATTTGTCTATTTTTATCTTTAATTTTTGATTCTTTAATATTTAAAATATTATCAAAACCTTTACTCATTGCTAAAATTGTTCCTGATTTATCTATTATCATAGACAGAGTTTCATAAGGTAAATCAAAATCAAAAAAGTTTTTAGTAAAACTATCTAAAGAAACATCAATTCCAGTAACACCTTCTAAAAAATTATTATTATAAATTGGAACAATACAGCTTATAATCCACTCTTTTTTAACCGGGTCAAAATATGGTTTTGTCCACACTATACTTTTCATAGGATTTTCTTTTAATGTAGCTTGATTATAAAAATTATAATCTTTTAAATTTATATCTGAAGAAAAAACTTTATAAACATCTTTGATAAAAGGATAGTATCTATTCATATTATCATATGAATTAAAATAAACAGCCATAATTGAGGGGTTTTCTTCAATAATTGTTTTAAAACTTCTATCAAAATTTTCTGTTTTAAAAATTTTTTCTTTCATTTTATGTGTAAGCTTTTCTTTTGATAAAAAAACAACAGAAGAACCACCATTATCTTGCTGTTTGTAATATGCACCATTTTTATTATAATTGATATCTATTTTTTCTTTTTCTATATAATTTATTTTATCAATATTTTCAAAATAAAATTCATGTTCAGCTTTTAATATTTTCAATAAGCTTGTAACTTCATGTAGCTTTATTCTTAAAGTTGAAATCTCTTTATTAATTAATTTAGTTGTATTTTCATTGGCATCTTTTAATAAAAACTCTTTACTACTATCAATTATATTTTTATTTGTCCAAAAATAAGCACATATTAATAAACTACCAATAAAAAGTATAGATATCAGTGAAGTTTTTAGATAATTTCTAAATAATAGCTTTTTAAGAATTATTTTTTTCATAGACTCCCTTTTTTTACAGTCTAATGAAATTATTATATAAACTTAATAATATCTATAGTTCAATTACAAAGTAATATCCTAATTTAATCTTACTCTAATTCTAAACTCATTAAATACATATCTTCTCCATCAATAACATTTAAATTACCACTATTACATAAAGGACATAAAAACTCATGTTTTTCTAAGGTGGATGTTTCATTGCAATCTTTGCACTCAACTACTATATTTTGCCTATTTACTACAAACAAAGCTTCATCACAAATTGTTTTTTCCTTAAATGTTTCAAAAGCAGTTTCAAGTAAATCTACTTCAACACCACTTAATATACCAATTTTAATAACGATTTTCTTAACTTTTGTAGCATTATTTGCTTTTGCGTGTTCTTCACACTGATCTAATAATGATTGAACAATACTATATTCATGCATTTATATTTCCTTTAATCTTTTTGGAGTTTCTAAAACTTTCTTTTTATATACAAATTTTTGTCTTAAAATATGGAAATTTGAATCCTTATCCCAAAACTGATTGTACATAAGTTTTAACTCTTTTTCTTTACAACTATTTATATATTCACTATTTTTATCTAAATACTCTTCTTTTTTTTCACAAAAGTCATAAAACCAATCTAAATCTTTTGTTAAACTTTTTGTAAAGTTTTTTAAATCCTTTTTATAACTTTTATCTTCAAAAACAATATCTACTAAACCTATTTTTTGTGCTTCTTTACTTCCTATTGGCAAACATTTGTCTATTATTTCTTGAGCTTTTTTTTCTCCTACTCTTTTTGGTAAAGAGTAAGTATGGTACTCACTTCCTGTAAGAGCTAGTGTTTTATAATGTGGATTTAAAACAACCTCATCATTGATTACAATAAAATCACTTGCTAAACCTAAAAACACTCCCCCTGCACCTGCATTTTTTTCAAAACTTGTAACTGTTATAATCTCAGGAGAAAATATGATTGATTTAACTACATCATTTATTGCATTTATATTACTCCAACCATCTTCGCCTTGCTTTTTACTATCTTCTAATATATTTAAATGTATTCCATTACTAAAAAAATCTTCTGCACCCATAAGTACAAGAACTTTGCACTCTTGTTTTAAATAATCAATTGCATATTTTAATCTAATACATTGGCTTGTACTCATAGCGCCATTGTGAAAATTAAAATACAAATATGCTATTTCATCATCTTTTTGCACTCTTAATTCATAAAAAGTATCAATATGTGTATCTAAAACTAATGGTATTCTATTCTCTTTTACACCTTTTAGTTTATCTTTTAGTACATAAGTTGCTGGAAGTTTAAAATAATCTTTCTCTTTTAGATGAGTAATCCAAATTGCCTTGTCAATTGTTCCAATGCAAATCGCACCATCTCTTTTTGCAATTATCTCTTTTGGTTTTGCTTTTAAACTCTCTTCTTTGAAAGCACAGTACAAATAACACTCTTTACCTAAAAGATTATCTTTAACTCCAGGACTTGAATCACTTGCATTTATTTTTTTGATAATTGTATCACTACTATCTTCTTGCCAATTTATTTTTCTATCATTTTGTGTAATTTTTTTATGTAAAGGATTTAATATCTGCTTTATTGGAGTAAACTCTTTATTTTCTAAATTTATAAAAAGTTCATCAATTGCCTTTATTGCACAGTTTGTTGCTTCATTTCTATATATTGAGGCTTTGCTTTTATTTATTGGCATTGTAAAGTTTTTATAAGAGTAAATATCGCCACCATCAAAATTTTCATTGGCTTTAAGTATCACTACACCCCAAGTTTTTTTATCTTCTAAAATAGCTAAGTCAAGCGAGTTTGAGCCTCTATCGCCAATAACTCCTGGATGAACAATAAAAGTAGGAGTTTTTTCAAAAATCTGCTTTGGAATAAATTTGTTTAAAAAAGGACAAAGAATAATATCAGGTTTAAATCTTTGAACCTCTTTTATCATAAGCTCATCACTTAAAGCATAATCAACACTAACTATATAATTTTTCTCTTTTAATCTTACATATACCTTTTGAGATAGTGAGTTAAAAGAAGATACAATAAGTAAAACCCTCATTAGCAAATTCTTGGTAATAACTCACCTGTTGGTAGTTCTAAAAATCTTTTTGTTCCCCATTCTGAGTTAAGAACTACTTTTTTAGAATATTGTTGTGTAACATTAGCAATTATTGAAGCATTTTTTGAGTTTTCAAACTGTTTTAAAACTTCAATAGCTTTTGATGCTTCATCTTTATTTATAGCCATTACAAAGGTACCCTCATTTGCTAAACTCATAGCTTCAAAACCAAGTAATTCACAAATACCATTTACTTCATTTGAAACTGGGATTTTTTGTTCATCAACTTCAATACATACATCTGATTGATTAGCCCACTCATTTAATACAGCACTAACTCCACCTCTTGTTGCATCTCTTAAAGCTGTAATTTTTATACCAGCTTCAATTAAAGCTTTTACTTGAATAAAAAGTGAAGCACAATCACTTTTTAAATCACTAGACATATCCATACCTTCTCTCGCAGCAAAAATAGTAGCTCCATGACAACCTATATCTCTACTTACAATAATTACATCATCTTGTGTAATTGAGTTTGAACTAATACCTTTTTGTTGTATTTGACCAATTCCTGTTGTATTTATAAAAATCTTATCTACACTTCCTTTTGGAACTACTTTTGTATCTCCACTTACAACAATTGCTTCATTTATTTCAAGCTCTTTTTTCATAGAGTTTACTATTTTTTCTAAACTTTTTATATCAAAGCCCTCTTCTATAATCACAGAACAAGTTAAGTACTTTGGCTTTGCTCCCATCATTGCTAAATCATTACAAGTTCCACAAATAGAAAGTTTTCCTATATTAGCACCACTAAAAAATAAAGGACTTACAGTAAAAGAATCCGTTGTAAAAGCTAAATTTCCATCTTCAATAACAGCTGCATCTTCGCTTTTTGTTAAAATATCATTTTTAAATGCTTTATAAAAAACTTTTGAGATAAGTTCTTGATTTTCTGCTCCACCATTTCCATGAGCTAATGTTACTGTTTTCATATATTTCTCTTTTCTTTATATTTAAAATCTTTAGTATTTTTATAATAAATTTCCATATTTATAATATGCTGCACAAGCACCCTCACTAGAGACCATACATGAACCAACAGGCTTATTTGGTTTACATGCAGTACCAAAAATAGTACAGTCTGTTGGACTGGCCATTCCTCTTAAAATATCACTACAAATACAAAGCTTGTGATCTTCAATCTCTTCTATTGGTAAAATATCTTTATATATTACTTCTGCATCATAATCTTCATAATCTTTTTTTAGTTTTAGTCCAGAATCTTTAATATTTCCTAAACCTCTCCATTTAAAAAGTGATATTTTTTCAAAATAGTTATTAATTAATTCTTGTGCTTTTATATTTCCATCATATGAAACCAATCTTTTATACTCAATTTCAAGTTCACATCTATTTTCAATAAACTGTTTTACTATCATAGAGATTGATTGCATAACATCAACTGGTTCAAACCCTGCAACAACAACAGGAGTATTATACTCTTTTGGAAACTTTTCATATATTTTGCTTCCACTAATAACACTTACATGTGATGGACCTAAAAAAGCATCAATATTATGATTATAACTATCTACATGTTCATCTCTACTATCTATTAATTCACTCATAACTTCAGGAACTGTTACATGATTTATATGAAAGAGTATATTTTTTATATTTTGTTTTATTACAGTATTAAGTAGTGCTGCTGTCATTGGTGTAGTTGTTTCAAAACCAATTGCAAAAAAGATTATCTTTTTATTTGGATTTTCATCTGCTATTTTTATACAATCCATAGGTGAATATACAAATCTAACATCAGCACCTTTACTTCTTGCATCTTGTAAACTTCCTTTACTACCAGGAACTTTTATCATATCCCCTAAAGTTACAAGTATTACATCTTTTTGCATACTTAAAATATATGCATGGTCAATTCTCTCTTTTGGCATAATACATACAGGACAGCCAGGTCCATGTATAAATTTTATATTTGAAGGAAGAAGTTGCGGAATTCCATATTTCATAATTGTATGTGTATGACCTCCACAAACTTCCATTATATTTATTGTTCTGTCAAGTTTTTTAGCATCTTCATCTATTATTTTTTTATAGGCTTTTATAGTTTTTGCATCTCTAAAACCATCATATAAATCTTTTAATTGTATCTCTTGCATTATATCTCTTTTAACAGCTTTTATTTTCTCTTATTATTTGTGCTTGCCTCTCTTCTTCTTCAATGTTCTCAATTATTTGTTCATAAAGACTTAAAGATTCCAAAGCATCTTCTTCGTCAATTTTATTCATTGCAAAACCTATATGAATTAATACATAATCACCAATATTTATCTCTTGGTCAATTAAATCTAAACTTGCACTTCTTTCAACACCCATAGTATCAACTGTACAGATATTGTTTTCTCTATCGATTTTTGTTATCTTTGATGGTATAGATAAACACATTTTTTCTCCTTTTAATGCATGTAATTATAAACTACATGCATTAATTTTATTTTAGCTTTAAAGTAAAACTATCTCATTTTTCTTTTAAAATTAATCCAGTCTAATACTTTTTTCAATGACTCTTCATCTTTTGTAGAAACCTCTAATATATCAACATTTGGTTTTAATTTTCTTGCTGTTTCTTTCTCTTTTTCTAAATCATACTCAAAGTATGGAAGTAGATCTGTTTTTGTAAATAATATTAAGTCTGCTGCTCTAAACATTACAGGATATTTGGCAATTTTATCTTCACCCTCAGGAATAGATACTAATACAATATTTAAATGTGTTCCTACATCATATGAAGCTGGACAAACTAAATTTCCCACATTTTCAACAAAACATACATCTAAATCATCTAAAGGCATATCATGCAAGCCTTTATGTACCATAAAAGCATCTAAGTGACAAGCACTTCCTGTTTGAATTTGTACTGCTTTAATATTTTTGCTATTTAATCTATCTGCATCTTTATTTGTTTCTAAATCACCCTCAACAACACCAAATTTAAAATCAGCAAAATCAACTAATTTTTCTAAAAGTGTTGTCTTGCCACTTCCTGGACTACTCATTAAGTTAATTCCTAAAACCTTATGATTGTCAAAATGAGCTCTATTATGAGCTGCTTCATGATCATTTTTATCTAAAATCTTTTTTATTACTGAAACTGTTTTACTATCATTTAATTGTGGATTATGATGTAATGTTTCATGTGCTGCTTGATGACTTGAACTTCCATGTTCATGGCTATGTTCGTGACTATGACTATGTTCATGATTATGCTCATGATCTGTTATACTACAACCGCAATCTTTACACATATTTTCTTTCCTTCTGAATAGATATTCATTTTTAATAGTTTACTCATTTTTTCTTAAAATAGGTGAAAAATTTTTCAACGCTTATGTATATTTTGAACAAAAATAAGATATAATTTTTTTATGAAATTAACAAATTGTCCATATTGCAACTCAAGAACACTTTATACTTTAAAAGATAATTATAAAAAGTGCAAAGATTGTAACAAAAAATTCTCTTTAAAAAAAATTGATACTGATATAAAAATTATCGAAGGTTTTTGTAATAATACCCCTGCTTTAAATCTTTCAAAAGATCTAAATGTAAACTACAGAACTGTATCAAATCGTTATGATATTTTTAGAAAACTTATTGCAAACTACCTTGAAGAACTTTATTATATCTCCATTCAAGATAATACATCATACGAAGAGTTTTATTACTTCAATGAAAAACAGCTACAAAAAAAGAATAAAAGCCTTTATGAAGCTATAAACATAATAGGTTTTTATGCAAATAATAGAGTTTATACACTTTTAATGCCCTCTTTGCCAAAAGCACCAATGCAAGATAAAGATGAAGACTTTGAAAGATATTTAAAATGGCATAAATTACAATCTCAAAACTCATACGCTACCCCACTTAAAGAGTTTTGGGAATTTTTAAAACAGAGTTTAAAAAAGTATAAAGGAGTAAATCAAGATAACTTCTTTTTTTACTTAAAAGAGTGCGAATTCAAATATAATTTTACAAAACCAATTTGTAAAGCACTCTTAAAAGATATCTATTTTAGAATTTAAAGCTTCATAGCTTTAACTTCATCTTTTCCAACAAACTCTTTTTCATCAGCATTATTAACTATTCTTTGTGATATTTCAGAAGTTTGTGATGATACATCTTTTGTTCTCATTGCTACACTTGCATTTTGTTGTGTTTGTTGGTCAAGCTCATTAATTGCATCATTAATCTGCTCAATTCCAACTTGCTGTTCTTTGCTAGCATCTGTAACATCTTCAATAAGCGCAATAGTTTTATTTATATTTTCATTTAATACATCATAACCTTTAATCATCTCATCTGCAATTGTTTTACCCTCATTTGCTTTTATTGTTGCATTTTCAACAATCTCTTTAATCTCACTTGCTGCTTGGGCACTTCTACTTGCAAGATTTCTAACCTCACCTGCAACAACTGCAAAACCTTTTCCAGCTTCTCCTGCTGTTGCTGCTTCTACTGCTGCATTTAAACTTAGAATATTTGTTTGAAATGCTATTTGATCAATTACAGTTATTGCATCATTTATTGAATGAACTTGCTCATCTATTTCATCCATAGATTTAGAAGTTCTAGTAGCTAAACTATTTCCCTCTTTTGATGAGTTATTTAAAGCACTTGCATATTTACTCATTGTTTTAATATGATCAACATTTTCTCTTATATTTCCAGTTATCTCTTCAAGTGCAGCTGCTGTTTCTTCTAAAGAAGAGGCTGATTCTTGAGATGATGTATTTAAAATCTCAACATTTGCAGATAAAACTTTTGCTGATTCATTTAAAGTAAGTCCGTTTTTCTTATTTTCTACAAGCATATCACTTATTGTATGACCTAAATCATTAATTCCATTCATTAAATCACATATTTCACCTGTACATTTCATAGTAGTTTCAACTCTAAAGTCATTATCTTGATATTTTTTCAAAACACCAAGTGAATGATTAACTATTTCTTGAAGATGTTTCATCATATCATTAAATACTACAATTAGCTGTTTAATAGATGGATTTAAACTTGTAGTAGTAATTCTTCCTGATAACTCACCTGAACTAATGTGATTAACTAAATCAGAAACCTCCTCAATTACTATTTTGTCTTGATTAATGATTTTTTGAGTATTTACAATATTATCATTTATCATTTTAGACATATGACCTATTTCGTCATTTGAAAATACTTCTAAATGTTTTATATCTTTTGATTCATGATTTAAAAATTTAAAAAATTGCAATAATCCTGATTTTAAATCTTCAATTGGTTCAACTAAAATTTTATTTAAAACAAATGAGATTAAAAGTGCAATTAAAATAACAACAACAATAGAGATTATTAATATTTGCAAAATTACACTATTAATCTCTTCTTTTGAATGTTTTGCCATCTTATCTATACTTTTTTCAATATCTTCTATATAAGTTCCTGTTCCAATAATCCAATCCCATGGTTCAAAATATACAATATATGATAGTTTTTGCTTGGCTTTTGTTTCTCCAGGTTTATTTTTATAATAACTTGTAAGTCCCTCACCTTTAGCTTTTGCAACATCAACAAACTCTTGAAAATATTTTTTACCATTAGAATCAACAGCATCTTTTAAATTTTTGCCTATTTGATCTTTTCCATTTGGATTCATAATTAAAACAGGTTTAGAATCATTTACCCAAAAATATCCATTATTTGAGTATCTCATTTGCGATAGATTTTCTAAAGCCTCTTTTTGCATTTGTGCATCTAGGTTATCAACATATTCACCTGTTGCAATAACCCAATTAAAAGGTTTAAATAATCTTCCATAAGAGATTTTTGTTTTCAATTCTTTTGTTTTGGGTTTTTCCCAAACATATGAAATAAAACTATCACTTTTACCTGCTTTGATTTTGTCAGTTAAAGCTTTTATGAAAGCTATTCCATTTTTATCTTTTACATTTGAAAAATCTTTTCCCTCAAGTTTTGAATCAACAGGCTGTGCTATAATTTTGTTATTTAAATCTGTAACAAAAAAATAACCTGTTTTACCAAACTTTGTATCTTTTATAATTTCAATAATTTTTGATTTTAATTCATTTTTTGAAAGTACATTTTTATACCTATTATATTGTTCATTTATAATTGAAAATATAAAATCGGTATTTTTTTCTAAATCATCTTCAACTAATTTTTCAAGTTTTTCTTTTGAAGTTTGTTCATAAAAGCTTTTTACACTTCTAAGTGCCATAGTTACGTAACTTTTTAACTCATTCTCTTTTTGTGCAAAAGCATTATCCTTATATTCTTGGATATTTTTTTGCGTCAACTCTTCTATTGAAAGAATTGATTTAGAAGCAATGATTATTGCAATAGTTACTATTGTTAAGATTACTATTGAAAGTATCTTAGTTCTAAGATTTAAATTCTTCAAAATACTCATGGAGCACCCCTTAATAATGATTAGTAAATTATAACTAAATAATAAAAAAACAGTCAATCTATATACACTATAAGTTGTTATTTATTTTAAAACTCATTTTAATTCATATCTTATCAATCAAAAATAGCATTTATATAGCATTGTAAAAATTTAAGAAAAATATATAAAACATTACTAATAAAACTTTAACTATAATAACGCAAAATCAAAAAGGATGTAAATGTTAAATAGTTTCAGGATAGTATCTTTTATTGAAGGTTTATCTTATTTAGTACTTCTATTTGTTGCAATGCCTATTAAATACATAGGTGAGAACCCCTATCCCGTAAAAGTAGTAGGTATGACTCATGGAGTACTTTTTATAGTATTTGCTATTGCTTTATTTTTTGCAATGAATAAATTAAGATGGGAAAAAGGATTTAGTTTTAAACTTTTTATCTATTCACTTATTCCCTTTGGAGCTTTTGTTATAGAAAAAGAAGTTAAAGAGAGAAATTAGTATTACTAAGAGGAAAAGTTCCTCTTAGAATTTAAATAGTCCTGTTTCATTTAAGATAACTGCAATAAGTGCAATAGGAATAACATATCTTACCATGAAAAACCATAGTGCAAGTAATGACTTTCCTAAAATAGGTGTTAACTCTTGTTTAATAACTTCTTTATCCATATAGTATCCAACAAAAATAACAACTAATATACCACCAATTGGTACAATAATAGTAAAGCAAACAAAATCAACCCAATCAAAAAATGATTTTTCACCAACTTGCAAGGCAGGTGCAAACTCAGTTATATTTGAGAAAAGAGTAATAGTACCTAAGATATAAAAGAATAAACTACAAATAATTGCAGCTTTCATTCTTGTCATTTTATATCTTTCTATTAGATATAATACAGCTGGTTCCATCATTGAAATAGCTGAAGTAATACCAGCAAATGCAATAGCAACAAAAAATAATAAAGCTAAAAATTGTCCAGCTCCACCAAACTCATAAAATACAGATGGTAATGAAATAAATACTAAACCTGCACCTTTTGTTGATTCTGCACCCTTATCAAATAATAATGTAAATATTACTAATCCTGCAACTATTGCAACTATAGTATCAATAATAGAGATTGTAACAGCCGATTTTGCAATATTTGTCTGTTTTGGTAAAGAAGCTGCATATGTAATAATAATACCCATACCCAAAGATAAAGTATAAAATGCTTGTCCAATTGCTGCAATTATTGCAGATGAAGTAATCTTTGAGAAATCAGGATTAAACATAAAATAAACTGCATCACCAAAAGCATCAACATTTATTGAATAGATAAATAAAATAGCTAAAATAACACCTAATAAAGGCATTAAAATTTTATTTATTTTTTCAATACCATCTTTAATACCTCTTAAAATAATTAGTGTTACTAATACAAAAACTATTGTGTGATAAAAAAGTTGTGTTTGATAATCTGATGTTAATAAAGTCATAAAATTATCAGTTGATTCTTTAACTGTTTCTGGCAACTTATTAAAAGAAAGTACCACATAATGAAAAATCCAACCAATTACAACAGAATAATAAGAAAGAATAAGTAAAGGGACAACAGCCATAAAGCCCGCATACTTCCAAATTTTTTTATGTTTTGTTGCTAGATTTTCAAACATAGAAACTGCATCACTTTGCCCTACTTTACCAATTAAAAGCTCAGCAATTAATACAAAAACACCAATAAAAAGTGCTGTAATTAAATATACAATTACAAACGCACCACCACCAAATTCACCTGTTACATAGGGGAATTTCCATACATTTCCTAAACCTACGGCAGATCCAACCGCAGCTAGGATAAATCCCAATCTACTAAATTTTACTTGATTCATAGCCAACCTTATTTAAAATTCAAATATTGATTTTATCTAAACAGAATTTAAAAAAGATAATTTTCACACTATTTTTTGAAACTTTTTATCAATTTCTACATTATTTATGGATTTTTTTAATATTTAAGTTAAAAAATATAGTTGTCCTATTGAAATGCTACCATCATTTAAAGAAACTTTTTTATTAAAATATACTTTTTTATTCTCTTTTTTAAGCTCATCAATACACTTTTCAAGAAGAGTTTTATTTTGAAATACTCCACCTGTTAAAACAATATCTAAATCATTATAATTATTTGAAATATCGACTATAATTTTTACAATTGTATTTATAAACTTTGAGCAAATAATCTTTTTATTGGACTCAGTTATAATAGTTTTTATCATATTTGAAATATCAATTTCTTGATTTTCTATTTGATATTCATATGAATCTAATATATTTTTATCATAATACTCTTCAATTAAAAGTCCTGTTTCACCCTCATATGATTGTGTATGTGCAATATTAGCCAAAGATGCAATTGCATCAAAAACTCTTCCAAGTGAGCTTGTAAGAAAAGCATTGATATCTTTTTGCCACATCATATAAAAATTATTTAACTGTGTGTTTGTAAACTCATTTAATAAAGCAATATTCATTTGTTTTAATTCATCTAAAGTGTAATTTTCAAATAAAAGGGATAAAGCGACTCTTTTAGGCTCTTTTACTGCTTTTTCTCCACCAAGTAACTTAAAATATTTAAAATGAAAAAGACGCTTATAATTCTCTTTTGATGCAAGCATAACTTCTCCACCCCAAATATTTCCATCATCCCCATAACCTGTGCCATCAAAACTAAAACCTAAAAGTTTATCTTTTAGCTTATACTCTGCCATAACACTTAAAATATGTGCATAGTGATGTTGTATTTTTACTATTTTGATATTTAATTTACTTGCCCATTTTGTGCTTTCATAATTTGGATGCTTATCACAAACAATAACATCAGGTTCAAAATCATAAAATCTTTTAAAAGTTTCAACTGTTCTTGTAAAATATTCAAGGGATTCAATAGAGTTTAAATCTCCAATATGAGGAGAAACAATCATATTATCTTCAAAACAAAAAGATATAGTCGATTTTTGATTTGCTCCTAGTGCCATTATTTTTTTATTTTGTTTTGTTTCTAATTTTATTGTAGTTGGAGTATATCCCCTTGCATTTCTTAATTTTACTACATTATCTTTAATCACTTGAACAACACTATCATCAACTGCATTTATAATCTCTCTATTGAAATCTAAAACAAAATCAACCACATGTCCAAGTTTTGATAAAAGTTCATCTTTATGCCTTATAATTGGTTCATCTTTTAAATTAGCACTTGTTGCTATAATTGGATTGTTTAAAAACTTAAATAAAATAATATGCAAAGGAGTATAAGGAAGAAATACACCAATTTTACTAATATTTGGTGCGATTAAAGAACTTAAATTAGTATTTTGTTTTTTCTTTACTAGTGTAATTGGTTTTTCTTTTGAAGTTATAATATCTTTTTCAAATTCATTAAATACTGCATAATCAGATACTTCTTCAATACTTTTAAACATAACAGCATAAGGTTTTGTAGGTCTATTTTTTCTTAATCTTAACTCTTTTACTACCTTGTCGTTTGTTGCATCACAAACCAAATGAAAACCACCAAGCCCTTTAATGGCAACTATTTCTCCATTATTAATAAGTGTAGCAATCTTTTTTATTGCTTCAATACCCTCTTCTATTTTTTTATTTTCTTTATTAAATAGTTCTAATTTTGGACCACACTTCTCACAGCATACAGGTTGTGCATGGTATCTTCTATTAGTAGGGTCTGTATACTCTTCTTGGCATAAAGGACACAAAGTAAACTTTTCCATTGAAGTATTAACTCTATCATAAGGAACAGTCTTTATTATTGAGTATCTTGGACCACAATTAGTACAGTTTGTTAAAGCATAATTGTATCTAAAATTATTTTCATCATTTATATCTTTTATACAATCTTGACAAATTGAGATATCTGGAGAAATTATTGTAGTTTTATTTGAGTTATTTTTACTTTCAATAATTTGAAAGTCATTAAAATTTTCAAACTCTTTATCTAAAATTTCTAAAGAGTCAATAACTGCTAAAGGTGGAGAATAAGTTTTTAATTGTTTTATAAACTCTTCAATTAAAAACTCATCTGTCTCCAAGGCTATGTTTACACCCTCGTCATCATTATTTACCCAACCATTGATTTTTAACTTCTTACAAAGATTATAAACAAAAGGTCGAAAACCAACTCCTTGTACTATTCCTTTAACTTTTACTATCTTACTATTTATCATTAAAACTTCTTATTTTTGTATTACGAAGTCCTTATTATAATATATTTTGAAATTTTTTGTAATACTTTTATGCACTAATTTTGAAATTAATTCATTTGCAAAAATATCTCCTGTTAAACTTATTCCATCAAGTTTAACTTCATTATGTATGTCATCAATTAAAGTTGAAATATAGTGTGCAAAACTCTCAACATAACCTAAAGATAAAGTTTTATCATCAACTCCAGCAAGTTTAAAACTCATGCCAGATTGAATTAATTTGTGAAGCAAAAACTCTTTATTAAAAATCTTATCACTCTCTTTTAATTTATAATCAACTCTAGGACCTTTATCTAAAATGCATGACATTGCATTATCTAAAAGAACATTATGCTCTTCTATTTTTAAACTAAAACCTAAAATTACAGAAATTATTTTCCAATAAGAGTAGATACTATTTGTTTTAAGAGAAGATATATCACATTTTTTTGCATTTTCATAAATATCTGGATATTTGTTTTTATAGTTTTCAAGTAATCTAGAAGCAGTTTCATCTTTTTTTAGTGTTTCAAAAATTTCTTCAATTGAGTTTGGTAACTTATAATTTACAATATCTAAAAGTCCTTCTATATCTTTAGAATACAAAGCAATATTATCATCTTCTTTTGTTGAAGAGTAAAAATTTAAAATTGATTTATCATAAAAATTATATTCATGTAAAAGTACCATAAAATGACTTTTTGAAGGTTCTTTAAATTTTGAATAAATATCATCTAAAACTTCATTATATGAGTTTGATTCTAATATTATATTCTTATCTTCAATAACTTTTATTTTCATAATATCAAGTGGTTCTAATTGTTTTTCATAAGTTAATTCATAATCAAAATCTGAATTTTCCTCATAAGTTAAGAAATCTATATCATAATCTTTTAACTCTTTAGCAAGTAAATACAATATCAAGTCATTTACAAATCTTACATTAGCATACTCTTGATTTAAAGTATTAGTTAACTTAAATACTTCATTTACTTTTAGATTTATAATAGGTTTTTCTATACTTGCAAGGGCAACTACTTCTGCTTTATTTGCAATAAAAGCTTTAGATATATTAGCTAAATTTGTACATAATAGTTTTACATTTTCTTCTGTTTTCATTAGTTTTTTAAATACAAAACTTCCTGATCTTGTCTTTATTTTTATACTTTTTTCATCATTTATTAAAAAGGCTATCTTTTTAAATAACTCTTCATAATTTTCATAATGAATTTTTTCTTTATTAAAATCAATAAAGTTTAATTCATTTACATCACAAGTTGTTCCACAAATATCACAAGATATAAAGGGATTGTAAAAATCAATAGAAGTATTATCTTCAACTTTTTGTAAGCATGAAGAGCAAAATGATAAGTCTATTTTTTCATTATCAAAAACTATACCTTGTTCATCACTCATTTGTGATACAACTTCTGCTGTACTATCTTTAAAAAATATTGACATTGGTAAAAGAGAACTTAAAGTTGTTGAAAACTTTGTAAGTTCATCTTCATCACCTTTTATAAATAAATTTATAAAATTACTTTTAGTTATTTTATACTCTAAATTACTTTGCTTTGCAATAGTATGTAAAAAATAGATTAAAGTGTTATTATTTGAGTTGTAATCAAATTTAAATTTTAGGATCATTAATAATCTCTCTTTTATATGAAACTTGTGATATATGTGTGATTGTTATATCATCTTTTTTTATTTTTGGTGTTATTTCTAAGCTTTTTAAATGTTCAATTATTGTTTTTTCCATTGTAGAAGTTGCATTTATTACTTCATCACTTAATTCAAAAGTTGTGTCATCTGCAACTCTTTTTGGGATAATACCTAAAACTTGTGTTTTAGGTAAATCTCCATTCATTTGAATCATATTTAGTGTTTGAAGCATCTCTATTTCATGAGCACTTCCTTGCCAATCAATCTCTTTTGGTGCATTTTCAAAATCAAAAAAATAGATATCTCCAGGCTTTGAATCATTTGCATCAATACAATCTATTACAATTACATGATCAAACTTAACAATAAGTGGAATTAGCCTATGGGCTAATGTTCCACCATCTACGATACTTACACTATTATGTTCACTTTCAAACTCATATTTTTCATCTAAATAGTGAACAAAATGTGCGCCCATACCCTCATCTTGAAAAAGGATATTTCCTATACCTAAAATTAAGATATTCATTTATCTTTCTTTTTTACCCATCTATATCCACTAAAGATTGAATCCATAGCTCCAGATTTTCCATATACTGAGTTAAATACTGCAAGATATATATGAATTGGTAAGAAAATTATAAAAATCCACATTGCAATATGATGCAATTGTCTAACCCATGCTAGGCCACCAAACATTACCTCAACTGGTCTTAAAATATCATATAACATTCCACCCATACCTTGATGATACACATGAATATATAAAATCAATCCTGTTAAAGAAATAAGAATAATAGCACCGTATACACCTACATATGCCATAAATTGCAATGGATTATAAACACCCTTTCCATGTGGATGTTTACCAATTAATAAATAATATTTAATTTGATTAATCCAAACTTTTGGATTAATGAAATCTTTAAATGAAGCTCTTTCAACTTTACTTTGCTTATCAAAGAAGAATAGATAAAATTTACCAATTGTAACTGATATTAATAAAAATCCAAATATTACATGCCATGATCTAAATAGTGCATTTAGAAAATTAACAGGTTCTCCTCCATTATGTGCTGGAGCAATAAATGGATATGCAATATAAAAACCACTAGCTGTTAAAACTATAATTGCTATTGCTCTTACCCAATGCGTAACTCTAAGCCAAAACGAAAACTCATAGTGTTTCTTTATCATAATATGCTCCTAACAGCTTGCCCCATAAACTGGGTCTACTTTATATACTCCTAAATTATTACCCTTAACATCCATTACATGAACTGCACAAGCAATACAAGGATCGAAACTGTGAATAACTCTAATTATTTCTAAAGGTTGAGAGATATCTGCAACTTTCATTCCTACAAGATTTGATTCATAAGGTCCCATTAATCCATTTGCATCTTTTGGACCCGCATTCCATGTTGATGGAACAACAGCTTGATAGTTTTCTACCACTCCATTTTTAATTCTAATCCAATGAGATAGCATACCTCTTGGCACATCACCAATAAATCTTCCTTTATACTCTTTATCTTTATCAATTTTATAAGAAGTATAAGTCTCTTGATCTACTTTTAAATTTTCAATTAATGTATTAAAAGTTTCCATTCCATTTTCTGCAATTGCTTTTGTTTGAAGCATTCTTCCAGCAGTTCTTCCAAGAGTAGTAAATAGTGCTTCTGTTGGCAGACCTGATTTTTCTAAAAATTCATTTACAATTTTTTGAATTTTTTTATTTCCACTTGCATATGATACAAGTACAGAAGCTAAAGGTCCTACTTCCATTGCTTTACCATCATATCTTGGAGATTTAATCCAAGAGTACTTTCCATTTTCATCAATTGCTTTTGAATGAACCATTTTTCCATCCATTCCAACAGTATCCATATCTACAAAACCTGTATAATTAGGATTTGTTTTTCCATCATATGGATGTAAAGGTTGATTATCTTTATACCAAGAGTGAGTAGCTTCTTCTGTAATTAAGTCTTCATTTATAGGATATACTTTTGATAAATCACCATTCATGATAATACCAGTATCAAATAGATATTCACTTCTATTTAATAGCATTTCTTCATGTGACATGAAGTTCATAACTCCTCTTTTTTGTACAACTGAAGGCTCAGATTTAAAAGCTTTTCCTGCCATTAAAATATCTGCATAGTATGCATTATCTACGAAGTTTTTAGCCATTTTAAATATAGTTAAATACTCACCCATTCTTGATGGATCCAATAAATCCATAATACAAGTAACACCACCAACAGTTAAACTTTGTGGATGTGGTTGTTTACCTCCAAATATAGCCATCATTTTTGCTAATTCTCTTTGAATTTCTAAGGCTTTTAAATAATGAGATAAAGCTATTAAGTTCTCTTCAGGAGTTAACTTATAAGTTTCATGTCCCCAATATGCATTTGCAAATGGGCCAAGTTGTCCTTTGTCAACAAATATCTTAACTTTATCTTGAACTGCTTTTAACTCATTTTCACCTGTACCAATTGGATATTTTGCATATTTAAATGCTTCTTTTGAAGCCTTTGCAGGATCTGCTTTAAGCGCAGATACAACATCAACCCAATCAAGACCATGAAGATGATAAAAGTGAATTATATGGTCATGTAAAAATAAAGCTTGATTCATCAAACTTCTCGTTAATTTTGCATTTAATGGTGGCTCAATTCCTAATGCATCTTCAACTGCTTCAATTCCTGCTCTATAGTGAGAGTATGTACAAACTCCACAAATTCTTTGCATTAAAAAACCAGCATCTCTTGGATCTCTGTTTTTAACAATTGTTTCTAAACCTCTCCACAATGTTGATGTTGAGTAAGCTTTTTGAATTACATTATTTTCATCTACTTCTACTTCAATTCTTAAATGTCCTTCAATTCTTGTAATTGGGTCAACTATAACTCTTTTATTTGCCATCTTTTACTCCTCATCTTCTTTTGGGTTTTTAAATTTAGATATTGCTGCGTGAGCTGCTATACCAATACCTGTTACAGTTAATAGTCCAACTCCAATTCTATCAGCAGTAGCATCAGCACCTAAACCGCCAAAAACTGTATTGTATAATCTATCTGCAACTGGTTCTTCAAATGGTCCCATTGTATCCCAAAAATCAGGTTCAGAACAACCAATACATCCATGACCTGCTTGTATAGGCCAAGACATATGAGAGTTAAACTTATTTTTTGAACAGTTATTAAAAGTATATGGTCCTTTACAACCTACTTTATATAAACAGTAACCTTTTTTTGCACCCTCATCACCAAACTCTTCTACAAATTCACCTGCATCAAATCGTCCTCTTCTTTCACATAAATCATGAATTCTAAGTCCATATGCCCATTTTGGTCTATTGTATACATCAAGTGCTGGTAGTGTTCCATATAAAAGATAGTGTAATAATGTACCAACAATATTTTTCTCACTTGGAGGACATCCTGGAACATTTATAACTGTTTTATCTGTTACTTTTGATAATGCAACTGTACCTGTTGGATTTGGGAATGCTGCTTGAACACCACCAAAGCTTGAACATGTACCAATAGCAAAAATAGCAGCTGCATTTTCACTTGCATCAATTGCACTTTGTTCACCAGTTTTTCCATGACCACCAATAGTTAAAAAGTGTGAATTATCACCAGCAGGAACACCACCTTCAACCATTAATATATATTGACCTTTATATTTTTCAATCGCACTTTCTAAATTATGTTCTGCTTGCCAACCAGCAGCAGCCATCAATGTTTCATGATATTCTAAAGAGATATAATCAAAAATAAGTGAATCAATTGTTGGTGCATCTGTTCTAAGTAGTGACTCAGAACAACCTGTACACTCTGCCATATGTAACCAAATAATTGGCAATCTATCACTAAGCTCAGCAGCTTTTGCAACTAAAGGAGTGAAATTTGCTGGAAGTGCTAACATTGCAGTCATAGCACCAGCCCATTTCATAAAATCCCTTCTACTAACACCTTTTTCCTCTAAAATAGATGGAATCGACTTCTTATCATCAAGCTTTTTAAGTCTTTCTAAACTTGATAATCTTTTTGATAACTTACTAAATAAATCAGTTGTTTTCAAAATAGTTCCTTTTTATTGAAGTAAAATAAATTTTTACATTTATTTTAAAATTTTTTACCTAAACCTTAACAGAGACACCATAAATGAACAATCATTCATAAACTACTTATAAAAAAAGCCAAATTAAATCTGGCAAATTTTAAAAACTCGTTTACTGTAATATAAACTAATTAATTAATATTACATAACTTAAACTTAACCAAGTGTTAATTTTTAAATTTCTAATTTTTTTTTAAAATAAGATTATAATGTGTGTAATTTTAACCCATTAATTATAAGTTTTATTTATTATTATATTAAATTATTAAGTTGAAACTTTTGTCAGTCTTAAAAAATATTTTTAATATTTACAGTATTAATATGATTTTTTAGCATATTTTTAAAAAAGAGAGATATTTTGTTCTTTTTTTGTCACACAAAGCCCTTGTATATGAAGTTTTCTAGTGTGTTGTACAAACAGAACAAACATCAAAACTTCTAAGTATAATTTGTGCTTTTTCTAAAGAGTCAACTCCAATTATTGCTTTTTGTGCGACTCCTAATTTTCTATTTATTCCTGGACCTAAATTCCATACAGTAGGTGTAATTACATCATAAGATTTTATAATACCTTTTTGCATACTAATTTTATGATACAAAGATCCTCTTGCAGCTTCAACACTACTTATTGAACTTGCTTTATCTATTTCATCAAAAGAGTATTTAGGTTTTATATAAGACTCTTGGGATATATCAATTTTTGAGATTAAATCTTTTGTTTTTATCAAAAGATGAGCAAACTCATCCATTCTTGCAAAAACTCTTGTAAATACAGAGTCCTTATACTCTTTATGAATTGATTTTATAAATTTTCTATTTGAAACCAATGCTCTTGATAAAGGTCCAGTTTCGTAAAATTCATTTTTATAAAGTGCAGTTTTTGACCAAGTATATTCATTATCTTTTTTAGTACTGTTTACTTTAAAACTATTTTTATTTTCTTCTTTTACTTTATTTATATCAATTTTATGTTTATTCTTTGTTTTTATTTTACCACTTTCAAATAAAGAGTTTGAAGCTAATACTATATGAGAATCATAGCTTTTACCAATTTTTTCAAGTTCATTTTCAAAACTTATATTTTTAAAATCTTTAAGGGCGTAATCTAATTTTTCTAAAGAGTCTATACTATCAAACGAAAGGTAATCAATAATATCAACTCCGGCTAAACTATTTTCAAAAAATATTACTGCTTGATCTAAATAGTTTTGCATTGAAGTTAAATCAAGAAGTGTAGGATCACTCATTACTCCACCAGGAACCATATATGAAGTATGTGGCCATTGCCCACCTATAATTGCCAATGACTTTATAATTTCACTTGCAATTTTTGAAGCATTAAGCCATTGACTACCTTTAATTGCTTTATATTTTTCATATTTTATATTAGAAGATAATTTCGCAATATCTGGCATAATAAACATATAAAACCATTTTATATGAGAATCAATTATTTCAATATTTAAACCAATTTCTCTTAAAAGTTTTGCTTTATTTGTAACTTCTAAAGGTTCATTAATATTTGTATATATATTTTCCAAAGCTTCAACAGTTGCTTTTAAATGTGCTTGACCACAAATTCCACAAATTCTAGGAGTATAAATCAAAGTGTCAAGTGCAGGCTTATCTTTTAAAATATATTCAAAACCTCTAAAATTTAAAAACTCTATTCTTGCATCACTTATACGACTATTTTCCCAAGAACAAACTAGCTTTGCTTCGCCTTCAATTCTTTCGATTATATCAACTGTTTTCATATTCTTCTTTATTTATTAACTTATTATTTAATCTATCAATTTTAAAAGTTTTTGCAACTCCTGTAATTGTTAAATATGCTCTTTTATTTATACCTAAAGGAACTTGCGTTGGTATACCAATATTTTTTTTAGTCTCTAACATATTTTCTCTTGGAAAATCAAACTCTGTACAACCAATACAAGGCATTCCCGCTCTTGTTTTTGTATTTACATCATTCCATAATACTCTATTGCAATTACTATGTGTCATTGGTCCTCTACAACCTTGTTCATAAAAAAGGCATCCCTCTTTTAATCCAAAACTTTTTGCTTCAACTTTCCATTCAAAGTATTCATTTCTTGTACACCCATGGTGTGCAAGACCATAATATATCTCTTTAGGTCTTTGCTTATCATCTAAAAGTATTTTCTTATTATTTTTTAGAGTAAATAGTGTCTGTAAAATCCATTCTGGATGAACAGGACAACCTGTAAGATTTATGATTTTTTGTTTTAAATTTTCAAGTTGCAAATCATTTAAATAATTTGGAACTCCTTTTATAGTTATGTCTTCTTCAAATTTTGAATGAACTCCACCAAATGATGCACATGAACCAACACTTATTATATAAGATGCTTTATTTGCTAATTTTATTAATAAATCTAAAACATTATTACCTGAGATTGTAAAATAATCACTATTTGAAGTAATAGCTCCTTCAATTAATAAGAAGTCTATATTTTTAAGATTAATTACATCATCTAATGATGTGTCTGTTGTTAGTGAAGGATGATAAAATAAATCAAAACTATTTAAAAAAAGTTCAAATCTAGAAGAGTTTGAACTTAATAAAGAGTGGGTGTTCCCATTACAAGTAATTGCTTGAAGCCAAACAATTTTAGGTTTATGTCTTGTCACTTTTTAATGCTCTATATATATTTTCAGCTACGCTATCTGAATATTCTAAAAGATCTTTATCTAAAACTTTCTCACCACTTAAAAAGGCAAAACCTCCTAAACATCCCATTATCATTGAAAAAGCAGAGAAAAACTCTTGCTGTCTTAACTCATTTCTTTCAGCACCCTCATCAAGAAGTATCATAACTTCAGTTACAAACTCACTTACACACAAAAAGCCCTCACAACCTTGTGCAAAAACTTCTCTATTTGAAAGATAAACTCTTAAAAAATACTCTATTACTTCAGGGGAATCTTTTACATTTTCTAGATATTCTCTTGTAAATAGAAAAATTTTCTCTTTACAAGAGATATCCATATGATTTATAGTTCTTAATTGTTTTGCTAAAATATTTGTTGAATATTTAATAGCATACTTTGCCAACTCTTCTTTAGAGGCAAAATAGTTATACATATTACCAACACTCATTTGCATTGATTTTGCGATATCAGGAATAGTTGTATTATAAAAACCTTTTGTTGAAAAAAGTTTTAGCGCAGTTTGAATTATACTATTTTTTTTAACTTCTTTTGCAGACAATTTATACACCTTTGTTTTAAATACATTTATAATAGTATAACTTTTTTTAATAATGAATGAAAGTTCATTAAATAAAAATACTTAAGCCACATTTGTGGCTTAAGTATACAGTTTAAAGTTTAGTGTACTAAATTAGTTAATTCAGCATCACTTACTTCGTGGAAATTTAAATATTTATAAATAGTATCTCTTTTTTCAGGAGTAATTTTTTTAGGAACCATATTTAAATACTCTTCTTTACTTGGAAGTCTTCCAAGAAGTGCTGCAAGTGCTGCAACTTCAGCTGAACCTAAATATACTTTTGAATTTTTACCAAGTCTATTATCAAAGTTTCTTGTACTTGTTGAAAATACAACTGCACCTTCACTAACTTGTGCTTGGTTACCCATACATAATGAACAACCAGGCATTTCAATTCTTGCACCAGCAGCTGCAAAGATTGAGTAGTATCCTTCTTCTGTTAATTGAGCTTCATCCATTTTTGTTGGAGGTGCAACCCATAATTTACCAGGAACTTCACCCTCACCTTTAAGTACTTCACCTAAAGCTCTAAATAGTCCAATATTTGTCATACAAGAACCTACAAATACTTCATCTATTTTTTCTGTTGGTCTTTTTGGATCTGCTAATACTTCACTAAGTGTTGCAACATCATCTGGATCATTAGGACAAGCTAAAATTGGCTCAGTAATTTTATCCAAATCAATTTCAATAGTTGCTGCATATTCTGCATCTGCATCTGGTTGTAATAATTCTGGATTAGCAATCCACTCTTTCATTTTATCTGCTCTTCTTTGTAAAGTTCTAGCGTCTTCATAACCCTCTTCAATCATTTTTTCAATTAATGCAATGTTTGAAGATAAGTACTCAATAATTGGTTCTTTATCTAATTGAACAGAACAAGCTGCTGCACTTCTTTCTGCTGATGCATCAGAGATTTCAAATGCTTGCTCAACTTTTAATTGAGGTAAACCTTGAATTTCAATAATTTTTCCAGCAAAAATATTTTTCTTACCTTTTTTCTCAACAGTTAATAAACCATCTTCAATTGCTTGGTAAGGGATAGCATTTACTAAATCTCTTAGTGTAATTCCAGGTTGCATTTCACCTTTGAATTTAACAAGAACAGATTCTGGCATAGTTAAAGGCATCATACCAGTAACTCCAGCAAATGCAACAAGCCCAGAACCAGCTGGAAATGAGATACCAATAGGGAATCTTGTATGAGAATCTCCACCAGTACCAACAGTATCAGGTAAACAAAGTCTATTTAACCATGAGTGAATAACACCATCACCTGGTCTTAATGTAACACCACCTCTTGAATTAATAAAATCAGGTAATGTATGTCTTAATTTAATATCAGCTGGCTTTGGATAAGCAGCTGTATGACAGAATGATTGCATAAGCATATCTGCACCAAAACTTAATGCTGCAAGCTCTTTAATTTCATCTCTTGTCATAGGTCCAGTAGTATCTTGAGAACCTACAGTTGTAGCTATTGGCTCTACATACATACCAGGTTTAACACCTTCAATTCCACAAGCTCTTCCTACCATTTTTTGTGCTTGTGTAAATCCTTTTCCATTATCTTTTGGTTGCTCAGGAGCTAAGAACATATCAAATGTACCTAAACCTAATACTTCTCTAGCTTTTGCTGTAAGTCCTTTTCCTATAATTAAAGGAATTCTTCCCCCTGCTCTTACTTCATCTGTTAATGTATTTGGAGCAAGTTTAAACTCTGATACTACTTTACCATCTTTTTCAATTACACCATCATATGGTTTTACAACAATTTCATCGCCAGTTTCTAAATTATCAACTGGAGCTTCAATTGGTAAACAACCTGAATCTTCTGCTGTGTTAAAGAAAATTGGAGCAATAATAGAACCAATTACAACACCACCTGTTCTTTTATTTGGAACACCTGGAATATCTCTACCCATATGCCACTGAACAGAGTTAATACCTGATTTTCTTGAACTACCTGTTCCTACAACATCACCAACATATGCTAATGGATTACCTTTTTGTTTTAACTCTTCCATTGTTTCAAGTGGATTTTCCATTCTTGATTGTAACATTGCAGTTGCGTGTAATGGTATATCTGATCTAGTAAATGCAACAGTTGCAGGAGATAAATCATCTGTATTTGTTTCACCAGGAATTTTATAAACAGTTAATTTAATTTCTTTTTCTAATGCAGGTTTATTTGTAAACCACTCTGCATTTGCCCAAGATTCAATTACTTCTTTAGCTTTTGCATTTCCTGCATCCATTAATTCTTTTACATCATTAAATGCATCATATACTAATATTGTATTTTTTAATTGCTCAGCAGCAGCGTCTGCTACTTCATCATTTTTTAATGCTTCAACTAGTGGAGAAACATTAAATCCACCCATCATTTTTCCTAAAATTTCAATAGCCTCATGCTTTGAAATTACAGAACATGACACATTTCCTTTAACTACATCATTTAAAAATGCAGCTTTTACATATGCAGCATCATCAACTCCTGGGTTGATTCTGTTTTTAAATAGATCTAATAAATAATCTGCTTCTTCAACTGAGTCTTCTTTTAACAACTCTACTAATTGTGCAGTTTGTTCAGCAGTTAAAGCTAATGGAGGAAGATTCCCTTCATTAAGTCTTTCTTCTGTGTGTGCTTTATATTCAGCAATTAAACTCATTAATATCTCCTAATTGATTTGTACTTATAGTATAACATAATGTTTGCTTTAGACAATGTACAGTTTTTGTTAAAATACGTACAAGTTTGTAATTTTGTAAAAAAAAGTTACAAAAAAAGTACACCATGTGTTAAATTTTTATCATTAATCGTATTTTAGACTATTTTAATGGTTTTATTAAATCTTTTTTTTTACCTATAACTAAGTTTCAGAAAATATTCTAAAATAGACAGATGTACAATTATTGTACATTTGCTTTTGATTTTTGAAATTAATATTTTAAATATAAATTAATATTTTTTTCTAATAAATTGTTTTTGCTACTTGTAAGCTATTGTAAAATTGTAAGATTTTCATAATCTTTTTAAAATAGGAGTATTATTGTGGAAATACTATTTTTTATAATTATTCTTATGATTTTTGGTTTTTATTCTTATCCTTTTGTTTTATGGCTTTTATTTATAGCTATATACTCAACTATATTTTTTGACGTAGGAGTATATTTTTGGATATTTTTTACTCTTTTTACAATATTTACTCTAAATAGAAATTTTAGACAAAACTTTATAATAGATATTTTTTTAAAATATTTAAAAAACAATGAAATAGATTTTAAAATTTATAACAATATATACTATTTAAATGAAAATAGTTTTTCTGCAAATTTTTTCAATACAGATAAAACTATTAAGCTTACAAAAGAAGAAAAAGATTTTTTAGATAATCAGATTGAAGAACTTTTTATATTTGACAATGATAAATTAAATGATGATTTTTTAGCTTTTTTTAAAAATAAAAATTTTTTAGATTTATCTATTCCTAAACAATATGGCGGTTTAGGTTTTAGCTTTTTTTCATATTTAAAAGTAATTGAAAAAATTGCTTTTCATTCTTCATCTTTAAAAATAAATGAAATTATAATAAACTCATTAAATGCAACTACTATAATATTGGAATATGGTACAAAAAAACAAAAAGATTATTATCTTCCAAAAATAGCGAAAAAAGAAGAGGTAATTGAATTTATTTTTACAAAAACTAATATAAAAGGTGAAGTTTTTAAAGATACAAATAAAAATTTGAAAATCAAAATAGAGTTTAGCTTTGAAGATTACAGTATAAGTAGTATGACAACATTAGTTATGATTGCTTTTAATTTAAATGATTGTGAACACTTAATCACAGAGAATAAAAACAAAAATATTACATTTGCACTTATAAATAAGCAGGATATAAAAAACCAAAATAGTTCAAAATATTTGATAATAGATGAAAGAGATATTATAAAAAGTAGTTCTTTTAATAAAGATACAAACCTTTTTATTAATTCATTGATTTTCAATAAAAAACTCTCATTCTTAAGTTTATGTATAGGTCAAAGTAAAACAATTTCAAAAGTTATTAATTCATATACCAATTTAAAAAATGAGCTTGGTATAAGTAAAAAAGATAGTAAGGAGATTGAAAAGAAAATAGTTCAAAATATATCTTTTACATACTTATTGAGTAATTTAAAAGATAATATTTTATCAAAAAATAAAAACAATACAGATATTGATTTTTTCAATCACATTATAAATTTTTCTATTTCTAAAAATTTTAAAGAAATTGCAAATAACTCTATAGATATTTTAAATAATTGCAAATTTAAAAAAATTAAAAAAAGAGTTTATGAGTTTATTGATTATTCAAACAGCTTAAATAGAAGCAATTTTGAGTTTGAATATATTTTAATAAAAAATAAAAGTATTGTAATTATAGATGAAATTCTTCTAGATTATATATCATCAAGTATCAATGTAAACATAAAGTCTTTTATATTTTTTTTAACAAGAGGATACTTTATAAAAGTAGATAAAGGATTTAAAAAATATAAAAAAAATCTAATTTGGGCAAGCACGAATTTTACTGCTTTATTAAAATTCTCTTCACTACTTAATAAGAAAAAAACAACTTTAATCAATGAAAAACTTATAGATATTTTTTCTTGGATAGATTTACTTAAGTTAATAATTAAAGAGTATGAGAATGAGCCTTCTTCTAATTATAAAATTTTAGTAGATTACATTTGTCAATATGGTTTTTATCAAATTCAAAAAATTAAAGAGACTATTTTTCAAGAGATTCCAACTTTAAAAATACTACTTCCTTTTATTAGGTTAAATCCATATGCACTAAAACCAAATAATAAAATTAATACAAAAATAATAAAATTTATTAATAATGGAAAAAATCTAGATGAGATTTGCAAATCAAAAGCATTTTTTAAAGATAATAAAACAATTCTTTTTCAATTAGAAGAAGCTTTAAAACTTCAAGATGAGTGCAAAGATTTAGAAGAAAGAATTATATATGCTATTAATCACAAAACAATAAAAAAAGGTTTTTTTGATGAAGTAATAAAAGAAGCAAATAAAACTGGTGTAATTACAAAAAAAGAAGAAGAAAAACTACTTTTTGCATATGAAAAAAGATTAAATTTTTTTACTTGAAATATATTAAAAAGCTTATAAATGATAAAATTTGCTCTTAAAAAGGAGAAGATTTGGACTTAGAAGCTTTAAAATATAAACTCCATTCACAAATACCACTTACTAAATTTATGCAAATTGATATAAAAGAGATTAAAAACAATTGTTTAATAACTACTGCACCAATTGAGCAAAACATAAATGATAAGCAGACAGGTTTTGCAGGAAGTTTAAGTACTTTAGTAACTATTTCTGCATGGAGTGCTTGTTATTTAAGTGTTGTTGATTTAGGTTTTAATAAAGATTGTATGATTGCAGTAATAAAAAGTGATACAGCATATAGAGCTCCTGTAACAAAAGAACTTTACTGTAAAACTATTTTACCATCAAAAGAGCAACTACAAACTTTAAAAAGAAAACTTAAAGATAAAAAAAGTGCTTCAATTAGAATAAAATCTCAACTATTACAAGATGATAAAGTTTGTGTTGATTTTGAGGGAGTATATGTTATCAAGCTTTAAATATTAAATTTTTAAATATTTTTAGATACTGTTTTGAGCTTACTAGGGAACCCAAAACAATTAAAACACAAGCAATTGCAATAGTTATTGTCATTTTTGAAATACCTACAAAAACTAAAATTAAAGTTGAAAGAAGTGGTGCTAAATAAGCAAGTGAACCCAATATTTTTATATCACCATTTTTCAAAGCAAAATCCCATAAATAAAATGCTCCTCCAACAGGTCCAAGACCTAACATTATTGCAGCAAAAAGTTCAAAAAATGTTGGTATATAAATCTGTTCAAAACTTAAATGTGCAATTGCAGAGAAAAAAGCAGTTAATATACAAAAACCTGTAACTGCAAAAGTTGGAATATGAGTTAAAGTTTTTGAGATTACAGAATAACTTGACCATAAAAGTGCACAAATTAATGCAAAAGAGTAACCTAAAGCATATTTAGTATCAAACTGTAAGCTTCCATCTTTTAAAACTAATAAAAAAGCTCCACATAAAGCTAGAAGTGTTCCAAGAATATGAAACCATTTTAGCTTTTCATTTGGCAAAAGTGCAGAAAAAAGTACAATAAGCAATGGCCATAAATAGTTTATTAAATTAGCTTCAACAGCAGGAGCATTTTTAATGGCTAAAAAGTAAAATAAATGATATCCAAACAAACCAACTACTCCTATAAAATAAGCTTTTAATGGTATTTTAAAAAGCTCTTTAAAGGCTCTTTTTTGTTTTTTCAACATAGCTATTCCAATTAAAGAAGCCACAAAAAAAGATATAGTTAAAAGTTCAAAAGGTGGAATTTCTCCAGAATAAACTGTAAATAGTGCAAGACAAGACCATAAGCTTATTGTAATCAAGCCTAGTAAATTTCCTTTAGTTTGTTGTATATGCAATCTTCTCTCCTAATTTAAAAAATTTTACAATAATTTCCTTAAAATTATTTTCTTTTTGCTAAAATTATATGAATAAAGGAAATACTATGCAGATTAAACACATTTTTTTACTAATTATTTCAACTTTTGTTTTTATTGCTTGTACACATAAAGCACCTTATACAAATAGAGATCAAATGATATTAATTTCAACACAACAAGAATTAGCCTTGGGTGAACAAAGTTATGAAAAAACACTAAAAGAATCAAAAGTAATAAAAAATACAAAAGATTCAAAAAGAGTAAAAGATATTGGCAAAAAGATTGCAGAAGTTACAAAAAAAGATTATAACTGGGAGTTTAATTTAATTGAAAATAAAGCAAAAAATGCATTTTGTCTTCCTGGCGGAAAAGTTGTAGTATACACAGGTATTTTAAAAATTGCTGAAAATGACTCACAACTAGCAACTGTTATTTCCCATGAGATTGCACATGCTCTTGCAAGGCATGGCGCTGAAAGAGTTAGTGCTGGAATGTTATCGCAAGGTGTTCAAGTAATTGGAAATATAGTCTTAGGAAGCCAAGCACCTCAATATACAAAAACCTTTAATATTGCGTATGGTGTAGGTGCTCAATATGGTGTACTTATGCCTTATGGAAGAATGCAAGAGAGTGAAGCTGATGAAATAGGTATTTATCTTATGCATAAAGCTGGATATGATTTAAGTGAAGCAGTAAAGTTTTGGGAAAATATGAGTAAAGGGAAAAAAGATAATTTTGAGTTTTTATCAACACACCCAAGTTCAGAAAATAGAATAAAAAATATAAAAAAAATAATTAGTAAATTAAATCAATCTAAATAATAAATTATAGTTTAATAGCACCTCTTCACATTTATTTAATTTTTAGCTATAGTTTTGATATAAACGTAAAAAGGTTTGATTATGAATATATTTTACAAACTACTTATTATAATTGTTTATACAAATTTTTTGTTTGCAGAAAATTTAAAATATAATTCGATGATTGATTTATCAACAAAAGAGCTTCAATGGCTAAAGGAAAATCACCACATAAAAGTTCATGCAGAAATGAGCTGGGAACCTTTTAATTATAGTGAATATGGTGAAATAAAAGGTTATTCAAATGACCTAATTAGGTTATTAGCAAAAAAAGTAGGCTTAAAAATAGAGTTTGTTCAAGCACAAAATTGGAATAGCTTTATAAAAATGCTTAAAAATAAGCAAATAGATGTAATATCAAACCTAGTTGAAACTCCAAATAGAAAAGAGTATGCAGTATTTACTAAAAACCCTATTATAAATATCTCAAATGCCATTTATTCAAATCAAAAAGCAAATATATTTAAAAAATTAAGTGACTTAGACAATAGAACTGTTGCAGTTGTTAAGGGTTCGTGGCAAGAAGAAATTTTAAAGGAAAATTATCCAAAAATAAAAATAATTCTACTAGACACCGCAATTGAAACAATTCAAGCTGTATCTACTGGATTAGCAGATGCAACAATTAATTTAGGACCTATTTTAAAAAATATAATCTCTAAATATGGTATTTCAAATGTTTATTTTCAAGGTGTTGCAAAAGTAGATGGAGAAAATAGATTTTTTGAAAGAATAGGTGTTAGAAAAGATTGGCCTATTTTAAGAGATATTTTTGATAAAGCTATGAACTCTTTAACTTATCAAGAAAGAATTACTTTAAATCAAAAATGGTTTATTGATAGTTTTATTAATAAAATAGAGTACAATAAAGAAACACTAGAAAATAAGATTAGAACAAAGATTTTAACTACAAGTGGATATTCAAAAATACAATATAAAAATCCAAAGAAAATTTTACTTTTACACTCATATCATGCAGGTTATAAATGGACAGAAAATATAACAGCAGGAATTAAAGCTTTATTTCCAGATGATTCAAATGTTAGTATTAGTATTGAATATATGGATACAAAAAGAGAGTTTGATAAAAAGTATTTAGAGCTTTTAAAAAACAACTATCAATATAGATATAAAAACTCTAATTTTGATTTGATTATTGCTTCTGATAATAATGCATTGGACTTTATAATAGAGTATAAAGATGAAATCTTTAATTCAGAAATACCAATAGTTTTTACAGGAATAAATAATTTTGACAAATCAATGTTAAAAAACAAATCAAATATAACGGGAATTAAAGAAGAACTAGATATAAGGAGTACTTTAGATATTGCATTAAAATTACATCCAAATACTAAAAATATTTTTGTAATAAATGATCAATTAACAACAGGTAAACTAATTGAAAAGCGATTATTAAAAATTAAAAATGATTATAAAAACAGAGTTAATCTAATTATTCCTAAAGCTTTATCAAAAGATGAGTTATTCCAAAAAATTGAGTCATTAAATAAAGATACTATAATCTTTTATGTTCAATTTTTTAAAGATAAAAACGGAGAATATTTTAATACAAATGAATCAATAAAAAATATTTCAAGATTAACAAAACTACCTATTTATGCAGCTTGGGATTTTTTACTTGGTGATGGAATAATAGGAGGAAAACTTTTAAGTGCATTTTCACAAGGCTTGGAAGCTGCTAATATTGCCCACTCTATTTTACTTGGTAAAAAAGCAGATGAAATAGAAATCTCAACTAAAAATACTACAAAGTTTATGTTTGATGAAAGGCTAATTGAAACTTTTAATATAAATAAAGAGCTTTTACCTCAAGAAAGTTTCATTATAAAAGGTGATAATGTAAAATTAAAATCAAATGAAACAATTTTTTTAACAAAAGAAGAAGAGAATTACCTTTCAAAAAAAGGTGAGATAAAAATGTGTATTTTACCTGATGCTATGCCATATGAAAGTATTGAAAATGGAAAACATATAGGTATTACAAAAGATATTATGGAAATAATTAAAAAAAGAATAAACTTAAAAGTAAAGTTATATGAAACAAAAAATTGGAAAGAGTCATTAAATGCAATAAAAGAAAAAAAATGTGACATTTTACCAGTTGTGGAAAATACCCAAGAAAGAAGAGAATATTTAAACTTTACGAAACCATATATTACACAAACAATTGTTATTGCAACAAGAAATAATGAACTTTTTATTGATAGTATAAAAGATTTATCAAATAAATCAATAGCAATTATTGAGGGCTATGCTTATGAAGAGATGATAAAAAGAGATTATCCAGATATTAATATTGTACATGTACAAACAATAAAAGATGGAATAACTCAAGTTAGAAATAAAAAAGTTTTTGGTTATATAGATTCATTGGGAAGTATTAGTTATCAACTTCAAAAAGAAGGTGATTTTGAAATAAAAATTGCTGGAAAACTTGAACAAGAGACAAAACTATCTTTTGGAACAAGAAAAGATGAACCTACTTTAAATGTAATTTTTAATAAAGCAGTTGAATCATTTACACAAAAAGAGTTGAAAAGTATTTATGATAAATGGATTTCTGTAGAGTTTGAAGAAAAAGTAGATTACAATTTAGTTTATAAAATAGCATTTGCCTCTTTTTTAATAATTAGTTTTATTATATTTTGGAATAGAAAATTAAAAGCAGAGATACAAAAAAGAAAGAAAATAGAAAAAGAGTTGATAACTGCAAAAAAACAAGCACAAAAAGCAAATAAAGCAAAAAGTGAATTTCTTGCTAATATGAGTCATGAAATTAGAACTCCAATGAATGGAATAATTGGTATGACGACCCTAGCACTAGAAAAAATAAATAGTGATACTCAAACATCAAAAGAGTTTTTAATAAAAGCAAAAGCTTCTGCAAATATGCTTCTTAGAATTATAAATGATATTTTAGATTTTTCTAAAATAGAAGCAGGGAAACTTGATGTTTCTATTGCACCTGTAAATTTAAGAAAATGTGTAAGCAATATCAATGATCTATTTTCACATATGGCA
The DNA here is from genome assembly GCF_008000835.1 of Malaciobacter canalis. Lineage (GTDB taxonomy): Bacteria > Campylobacterota > Campylobacteria > Campylobacterales > Arcobacteraceae > Malaciobacter > Malaciobacter canalis. Next base: position 1,114,929 of record NZ_CP042812.1, on the reverse strand, counting down.
AAACAAAAAAATATAGATTTAATTATAGTGCAAGATGAGGAGATACCAGAATATATTTTAAGTGATGAGTTAAGATTATCTCAAATACTTACAAATTTAATCAATAATGCTATTAAGTTTACAAAAAAAGGTTATGTAAAAATTGAAATAAAGCTTATAGAACAAACAAATAAAGAGATTACTTTGAAATTTCTTATTGCTGATACAGGAAAAGGTATATCAAAAAATAATCAAAGTAAACTCTTTAAATCTTTTTCACAAGAAGATAACTCTATTTCAAAAGAGTTTGGAGGAACAGGATTAGGCTTGGTTATTTCTAAAAATTTAGTAGAATTACTTAAAGGAGAGATTGACTTTGAAAGCCAAGAAAATAAAGGAACAACTTTTTTCTTTACAATTAAAGCAAATATTCCAAAAAAGAAACAACTAGAAGAGATAGAAAATAGATTTGAACATATTACAAACAATAATGAAAAAATAATAGATGCAAGAATACTTTTAGTTGAAGACAATGAGATTAATCAAGAACTTGCGATTAATTTTCTAAAAGATGAAGTAAAACATATTGAAATAGCAAACAATGGATATGAAGCTGTTGAGCTTATCAATAAGCACTCTTGTAGTTATTATGATTTGATTTTGATGGATATTCATATGCCAATAATGGATGGGTATAGTGCAACAAAAACTATTAAAGAGCATTTAAAATGCAATACATTACCAATCATTGCTATGACAGCAAATGCTTTAGATAGTGATGTTAAAAAATGTTTATCTTATGGAATGGTTGATCATATAGGAAAACCATTTGATGTAAAAATATTAAAAGAAAAAATAAACAAAATACTAAGTAAAAAGTCAATTGAAGAAAAGATAGATAAAAAAAGTTTGGATAATACAAGTTCAAAAAGCTTACTTGATACTAAAACAGCCTTAGATAAGATGATGAATCAAAAAGAGTTTTACAAAGACTTTTTAAAAAGCTTTATTGAAAAAAGAGAAAATGACATAACAAAACTTTCAATACTTTTAAAAGAGAATGATATTGAAGAGTTATTAAATCAAGTACATACACTAAAAGGTCTACTTGGAACCTTAGGAGCATATGAAAGTGCAAAAGAGTTTGAGGAGTTTGAAAATAAAATAAAAGAGAAAGAAACAATTAGTGATGAATTTTTAAGTAATATTTCTAATAATTATGAGATTTTAAAAGATGAAATAAAACAATGGATTAAAGATAATGAAGCATAAAACAGAATATCTGTTTTATGCCATATTTGTAAATACTGCTTGAACATCATCGTCATCTTCAAGCTTTTCAAGTAATTTACCAATCTCTTCTTGTTGTTCTTCATTGAACTCTTGAGGATTATTTGAAATTCTTTTTAATTCAGCTTTTTTAAGCTCAATTCCAAGCTCTTCAAATTTTGTATTCATATTTCCAAAATCAGTATAGTCTGCAAAAGCAATACATAAACCATCTTCTTCTTCAAGCTCTTCAAGACCTGAATCAATTAATTCTAATTCTAGTTCTTCAAGATCCATATCTTCTGTTTTATCAAACTCAAAAATTGCTTTTCTATCAAACATAAACTCCAATGAACCAGTAGGAACTACTTGTCCACCATTTTTATTAAAATGCATTTTTACATTTGCAACAGTTCTTGTATTGTTATCTGTAGCGCACTCTACAAAAATTAATACTCCATGAGGACCTTTACCCTCAAAATTAACATCAGTATAGTTTTTTGCATCTTTTCCTGTTGCTCTTTTAATAGCTGCTTCAATATTTGCTTTTGGTAAATTTTGTGCTTTTGCATTAAGAATAGCTGTTCTTAAAACAGGGTTCATTTCAGGATCACCACCACCAGCTTTTGCTGCAATTTCAATTGCCTTAGCTAGTTTTGGGAAAACTCTTGACATATTCCCCCATCTTTTCATTTTGGCTGCTTTTCTATATTCAAAGGCTCTACCCATAAATTACTCCAATATTTTATTTTTTGCAGATTATACCAAGTTTGTAATAAATATGTAATTATTGGCAATTATAAACTTTTTTTCACTTTAGATAGTTAAATTAATTAAATATTATTTTAATTAGTTTAGATATAATTTATTTTATGATAAAAAAACTACTACTTTTAACAACTTTAATGTTTATAAACTTTGCTAATAGTGAAGATATAAAACTATATTTTAAAAACAGTGAAATAACAAATGCTCAAACAGCACTTTTGTATCTTGATGCAAAAAATATAAAAGAGCCAAAGTTAACTGTTTTAAATAAAGAAAAAACAAATATAGACTTTTTTAAAAATCCTTTTAAAAAAAATAAATTTTATGCTTTAATTCCCATATCTTATTATAAAGATATTAAACCATACAAAATAATAGTTTCTTATAAAAAAAACAATCAAAAAGAGTTTAAATCAACTTCTTTAATATTAAAAAATGGAAAATATAAAAGTGAAGTTATTAATGTAAAAAGCTCAAAAGTCTCTTTAAGTAAAAAAAACCAGCAAAGAACAAAAAAAGAGTATAAAGAGGCTATGGATATATACAATAGTGTAACAACAAAGCTTCTTTGGAATAGTGATTTTATTTATCCTTTAAATACAAAAATCACAAGTGAATTTGGTACAAAAAGAGTTTATAATAACAAAATCAAAAGTTATCATAGTGGAACAGACTTTAGAGCAAGTATTGGAACACCAATTAAAGCTGCAAATGATGGGATAGTTGTACTTGCAAAACATAGATTTTATGCAGGTAATTCTATTATTATTGATCATGGACATGGAGTATATACTTGTTATTATCACTTAAGTAAAATGAATTTTAAGAAAAATCAAAAAGTAAAAAAAGGTGAAATTATAGGTCTTAGTGGCAATACAGGAAGAGTTACAGGACCACATTTACACTTTAGTGCAAGAGTAAACTCTATTCAAGTTGATCCTATGCAACTTATTACAATTTTAAACAAAATGAATAATTAGCAAATCAATTTTTTTATTTTACCTAATTTTTTACAATTTTTTTATATAATCTCATCCACACACAACACAAGGAAAACAAAATTGAAAAAGGTAGTATTAATATTAATGCTTTCATTGCTATATTCCTGTAATGCGAAGCAAATAGAACAAAATAATAATTTATCAACAGATGAAACATATATGGCTTTTGATGATATTTCAAGTGAGTTTGAAAACAAAGGTTACAAAAAAGATGAGTTTGATCCATTAAGTGGATACAACAGAGCAATGACTTCTTTTAATGATAGCTTTTATGTTTATATATCAAAACCTGTTATTTTGACATATCAAGATGTTGTTCACCCAACAATAAGAACAGGGGTGTCTAACTTTTTTACAAACTTAGGTTTTCCAATTAGATTTATAAATAATCTTTTACAATTTAAGTTTCAAAATTCATGGGAAGAGTTACAAATGTTTTTATTAAATACAACATTTGGAATTGCTGGATTAATAGATGTTGCAAAAGAGAATAACTTTGAGATAAAGCACCATGATGAAGATTTTGGTCAAACTCTTGCTACTTGGGGAGTTGGCGAAGGTTTTCATATTGTTTTACCAATTTTTGGCCCATCAAATCTAAGGGATACTTTTGCTTTTTTTGTTGATGATTATGCAAACCCTTTGAAAAAAGGTGATAGTTCATTTTACTTGAGTGATTCAACAGAAGAATCAATAGGACTTAGAACATTTAAAGTAGTAAATGACTCATCTTTTAAAGCAGAAGTGTATGACAAAATAAGAAAAGATGCCATTGATTTATATCCATACTTAAAAGATTTACATAGAAAACAAAGAGAAAAGCAAATAAAGGAATAAAATGTTAAAAAAGCTATTAATAATTGCATGTTTAATTAACTTTGCTTTTGCTATGCCAAAAGATAGCATAAAAGAGAATATGACTGAAAATATTTACAAAGTTATTGATATATTAAAAAATAAAGAACTTAATAAAAAGAAAAAAGGTGAACAAATCATTAAGGTAATGGATAGTTCATTTGATTATAAAATAATGGCTATGTTATCTCTTGGAAAACAGTGGAAAAGTATCACAAATGAGCAAAGAGCGAACTTTTCAAAAGCATTTGAGAATAGACTAAAAGATTCATATATTGATAAACTTGATTTATACCATGACCAAGAGATAAAAATCGATAAATTAGAAGAGTTAAAAACAAGATTGGTTTTAAAAACTCTTTTAATAGGAGAAAAAGAGAACTTTGCTATTGATTATAAATTATATGAAAATAAAAGAAATAAGCAATGGTATATTTATGATGTTAGCATTGCAGAAGTTAGTATTATTCAAACATATAGAAATCAATTTTCACAATATTTAAAAGATAAATCAATTGATGACTTAATTGAGTACTTAAATAATAAAAATAAGCAAGCATGATAAAAAAATTTTATACAAATTTTTTATTTAAAAATCCTAAAAAAATAATACTATCAGTTTTTTTGATAGTCTGTTTTTTAGGATACTTTGCAACAAAGTTAGAAATAGATGCTTCTGCTGAAACTTTGCTTTTAGAAAATGACAAAGATTTAGCTTTTTCAAGAGAAGTTTCTAAAAACTATGAAACACAAGATATCTTAGTTGTTACATTTACTCCAAATAGTGATATTCTTTCTAATACAAGTTTAAGTACTATTAAAAACTTAAGTGAAGATATAAAAAAGCTCTCTTTTACACAAAGTATTACATCTGTTTTAAATGTACCTTTATTACAATCTCCTACAAGATCTATACAAGACTTAGTTGATGAAGTAAAAACTATAGAAAATAGTAAAGATTTTGATAAAAAACTAGTAAAAAAAGAGTTTTTAAATTCACCTTTATATAAAAATAGCTTAGTTAGTAGTGATTTTAAAACAACTGCAATTGTAGTTAATTTAAAAAGAGATGAAAAGTTTTATAACTTGGTTGAACAAAGAAACTCTTTACTTAAATTAAAAAATAGTAATAAAGCTTCTAAACAAGAGCTAAAAAAACTAGAAGAAATAACTCTTGAATTTAAAGCATATAGAGATATGCAAAGAGATGCAACAGCACAATATATTGAAAATATTAGAGATGTACTAAATAATTATAAAGATAAAGGAACACTGTTTTTAGGTGGTGTTAATATGATTGCCACTGATATTATTAGTTTTGTTAAAAATGACTTATTAATATATGGTTCTACTTTAATTTTACTTCTTATTGCTATATTATGGATAATTTTTAGACAGTTTAGATGGGTTGCTTTATCTGTATTAATTTGTACTTTATCTGTAATTGCTACAAGTGGTATGCTAGGAATTTTTGCATGGGAAGTAACTGTTATTTCATCTAATTTCATTTCATTACAATTAATTATTACAATATCTATTGTACTACATTTAATTGTAAGATATAGAGAACTAAGCTCTATTTATAAAAACTCTTCTCAAAGTAAATTAGTTTTAAATACTATGCTTTCAAAACTAAGTCCATCTTTTTTTGCAATTATTACAACAATAGCTGGATTTAGTTCACTTTTATTATCAAATATTCAACCTGTTATGAATCTAGGTTGGATGATGAGTGCAGGTATTGCAATCTCTTTATTAATTGCTTTTTTAGTTTTTCCAGCAGTTTTAATACTATTAAATAAAACAGTTGTAAATAAAAGCTTTGAGAGTAACTTACATTTTATTGAATTTTGCATAAAAATTGTAAAATATAAAGGGAATAAAGTTTTAATAGCAAGTGTTATATTAATTGCTTTTTCATTAACAGGCGCTTCTTTACTTTTAGTAGAAAATAGCTTTATCTCATACTTTAAAAAAGATACTGAGATTTATCAAAGTATGAAAGTAATTGACCAAAAGTTAGGTGGGACTACTCCTTTGGATGTAATAATTGATTTTAATCTAATAACAAAAGAAGAACAAAAACAAGTTAAGCAAGAAAATGATGATATGTTTGCTTCTTTTGAAGATGAATTTAACACTTCAGCAAATGAAGCACAATATTGGTTTACAAATCATAGAATGAATATTATTACAAAAGTACATGATTATTTGAATAGTTTAGAACATGTAGGGAAAGTACAATCTTTAGCAACAATGCTAAAAGTAGGAAAAGTTTTAAATGACAATAAAGAGCTAGACTCTTTTAAATTAGCTCTTTTATATAATAATCTTCCAAAAGAGTACAAATCTTTGATTTTAGATCCATATATAAATATACAAAAAGATCAAGCAAGAGTTACTTTAAGAATAATTGATTCAGATGAGAGTTTAAGAAGAGATGAGTTATTAAAGAAAATAAAAAATGATTTAAAAACTATCATAAAAGATGAAAGTGTAGAGATAAAACTATCTAACCTTATGGTTTTATACAACAATATGCTTCAATCACTTTTTGATTCACAAGTAAAGACTTTAGGCTTTGTAATTTTAACTTTATTTATAATGTTTTTAATTTTGTTTAGATCATTTACTATTGCAACAATTGCAATATTAGCAAATATTGTTCCTATTTCAATTATTTTTGGAATTATGGGATGGTTAAAAATACCACTTGATATTATGACTATTACAATTGCAGCTATTTCAATAGGAATTGGAGTAGATGATACAATTCACTATATTCATAGATTTAAAGAAGAGTTTAAAAAAGATCACAATTATATAAATGCAATGCAAAGATCACATAGATCAATTGGTTTTGCAATGCTTTATACTTCAATAGCTGTAATGGTAGGATTTTCAATTTTAGTTTTATCAAACCTTATTCCAACAATCTATTTTGGAATATTAACAGTTGTAGTTATGGCAACAATTTTAGCATCAGCATTGCTTCTTCTTCCAAGATTACTTATACTATTTAGACCTTTTTCTAAACTCTAAATAGTATAGTTTTAAAAACTAAATATTAATAATTCATTAATATTTAGTAATATTTCATTAATATTGACTAGATAAGATTTCATTACAAATATACTGACCAATCACAGTATATTATCTCCTTGATAAATAATATGAATTTTTTATTAAAAAGAGGCTTCTCACCTCTTTTTTTATTTATTATAAATCACTCTTTTAATAGCTATTATGTTAAGTTTCTTAACATCTTTAAGAAATAGTTTTCAAATATAGATAAAAAAGTAGAACATAAATAAATAGTATATATAATGAAAAAATGAATATATATTCGTAGTATTTTTAAATTGTCCTATATTGAGGAAAGTATGAAGAAATTAGATAAAACACAAACAGAATTATTATTAACTAATTTAGATGAAGATGGAAAATTATCTTGTTTAAAAGCTTTTAAAGTTGCGAGATTAATTGGTATGAAACCAAAAGATATGGCAGCCATCGCAAAAGCTATGAACATTGAAATAACAAATTGTGAATTAGGAGTATTTGGAAAATTAAAATTCTCAGAAAAACATGATAATATTTATAATGCACTAAGTCAAAATACAAAAGATAATAAAAAAGTAGAATGTGAAATAGCATGGAAAGAGGCTCAAAATAAAGGTTCTACACTTAAAAAAGTTGGTTCAACTATTAAAAACTCAGATATAAAAGTTACACATTGCCAACTTGGATGCTTTTATGATGAAGAGTATGAAAACTTTGAGAACTTATCTTAAACTACAATATTTATATAAAATTAACACTTTTTAGAAACTTTATTGTAAAATAAAATAATTTTACAATAAAGGTTCTTTACTTTGTCAAAAAAAATTCTTTTAATTGAAAGCTTAGTTGCTATAAATGATACACTGTCCCTACTTCTAAATAAAAAAAATTATAAAATTGATAGTATAGTTGATTTTAAAAAAGTAAAAAAAGCATTGGAAGAAAATTCTTATGATTTTATTATTTGTGATGCTTCATTTTTTGATAAAGAATTAGCAAAAATAATAAATAATCAAAAAAATATACAAACAAAAACTATTTTATTAAGTTTAGAAAAACATGATGAAAAAAGAGAACTACTATTTCAAAATGGAATAATTGAATGTTTTTCAAAAAAAACTTGCTTAAAAGAACTTGCTTATGATATTGATAATCTTATTAAAAAAATAAATAAAAATATTAAAAACTCTATTTTAATTGTTGATGATTCTAGTTTTATAAGAAATAGTATGAAATCAATACTTAGTGTCAAAAATTATACTATTTTTTTAGCAAAAGATGTAAAAGATGCTATAAATATTTTACAAAAAAAAAGAATTGATTTAATTTTTTCTGATTTAGAAATGCCAAATATTAGTGGAATTGAATTTATAAAAATAGTAAAGAAAAATAGTTCATTAAAAAATATACCTATTCTTGTTTTATCATCAAGTCAAAATAAACAAGACTATTCAAATGCTTTAAAATATGGAGCAATAGATTTTATTAGAAAACCTTTTGTTATTGAAGAGATTTTATTAAAAGCAGATTTACATATACAACACTCAAAACAAATACAAGAAATACAAAAAAAAGCAAAAGAGTTAGAAGAGTATAAAAGAGTTCTTAATGAAAGTGATATTGTAAGTAAAACAGATTCAAAAGGCATAATAACTTATGCAAATCAGCAATTTATAGATATTTCAGGATATACAAAAGAGGAGTTACTAGGTAAAAAGCATACAATAGTAAGACATCCTGATGTTGATCCATCTGTATTTAAAGATATGTGGAAACATATAAAAGAGAAAAAAACTTATAAAAATATAATCAAAAATAAAAAAAAAGATGGTAGTGCATATTATGTTGATGCAACAATTTCTCCTATTTTAGATATAAATGGAAAAGTAAAAGAGATAATTGGAGTAAGACATGATATTACTGATATTATGAATCCCAAAAAACAACTTTTTGATGATTTGAAATATATGAAAAATCCAGTTTTAATTCTGCTTGAAATAGCAAATTATAACCTATTTAAAGAGTTCTATTCAGAATCAATTATGAATAAGTTTGAAGATGAATTTGCCAAAAAATCTTTAGACTATTTTCCAGATTATAGTCAACTAAAAAAAGTCTATAATCTTGGAAATGGATTATTTGCATTTTTAAAAAACCATGAGATAAAATCTTCATATATTGATATTTGTTTAAATGAAGTTATTAAAAATATAAAAGAAAAGGGAATTGAATTTAGAAGCAATATTTATGATATTGAAGTATCTTTTAGTTATTCAACAGAAAAAAAACATATCTATGATGATGTTATTATGGGTATAAAATATGCTATAGAAAATAACATAAACATAGTTTATGCAAATAATTTTTACAGAAGAAGCCAAATTGAAGCTAGAAAAAAATTAAGAACAATTCAAATGATTAAAGATGCATTAGCTTTTGATAATAGTAAGTTTGAATCATATTTTCAAGGTATTGTTGATAATAAAACAAATAAAATTGTTAAATATGAATCACTAGTAAGATTAAAAAATAAAAAAGAAGAGATTTTAACTCCATATCATTTTTTAGAGCTATCTAAAAAAACTGGCTACTATACAAGTATTACAAAAAATGTAATAAATAACTCTTTTAAAGCTTTAAGTTATACAAATAAAGATATTAGTATCAATTTATCAGCTACTGATATTGAAAATCAAGAAATTAGAAATATTCTTTTAGAATTAATAACAAAAAAAGAGTATAAAAGTAGAGTTACATTTGAGCTTTTAGAAGATGAGAATATAAATGATTTTGATTTAATAAAAGATTTTATCTCACTTGCAAAAATGTTAGGAGATGTAAAAATATCAATTGATGATTTTGGTGCAGGATACTCAAACTTTAAAAGATTGTTAGATTTTCAACCTGATTTTTTAAAAATAGATGGTTCATTAATAAAAAATATTAAAGATGATAATCTTAGTCGTCATGTTGTAGAGTCAATAATTTTATTTTCTAAAAAAGAAAATATAAAAACTGTTGCAGAGTTTGTTGAGACAAAAGAGATTTTTGAAATAATAAAACAGATGGGAATAGACTACTCACAAGGTTACTACTTTCATAAACCTCAAAAACTATATTAAGGGAAAATATGCAAGAAAAGATTGATAAATTAAAAAACTATAAGATACTTTTTGTTGATGATGAAGAAGATATACAAGTTGCATTATCAAATATTTTAGAAAATCTAAAAGTAGAGTATTATATTGCAAATAATGGAAAAGAAGCTTTAGAAATTTTAAAAGAAAATGATAATATTAATTTTGTAGTAACTGATATAAATATGCCAAGCATGAATGGTCTTGAATTAATTGAGCAAATAAAAAAAGAGTCTAAAAATATAGAGTTTATTATCTTAACTGCACACTCAGAAAGTCCATATATAAAAAAAGCTGATAGTTTAAATATAAAAGGTTATTTAGTAAAACCTATGGATATTATAGAATTAATTAATAAAATAGTAGAATAAAGTATGAATAAAAAATTTATATTATTTGATAATGATGGAGTACTAGTTGAAACTGAGATGTGGTACTACCAAGCAAATTATGATATTTTAAAAACAGTAGATATAATTTTGGAGTTTGATACTTATCAAAAAATAATGATAAGAGGTGGAACTGCTTGGGAATTGGCAATAAAAAAAGGTTTAAAAAAAGAAGATATTGATAAGTTAAGAGAGAAAAGAGATGAACTTTATCAATATTTTTTACAAACTAAAGATATTACTATTAAAAATGTAGTTAGTACTCTTGAACAATTAAGTAAAAAATATAAAATGGGAATAATTACAACTGCTAGAAGAGTTGACTTTGAACTAATACATAAAAACAGGAATATTATTGATTTTATGGATTTTACTTTATGTGTGGAAGATTATGAAAAAGCAAAACCACACCCTGCTCCTTATCTTGCTGGATTAAAAAAATTTAATGCAAAAGAAGAAGAAACAGTTGTTATTGAAGATAGCCAAAGAGGACTTGATTCAGCTTATGCTGCAAATATTGATTGTATAGTTATAAAAAATGAGTTTACAAAAAGCCATGATTTTCAAAAGGCTAAATATTTTATTGATAAATTTGAAGATTTAAAAAAACTTTTGTAATTTTGTGATAAGATTATAAGTAACTTATTTAAAAAGAGTTTAAAATGATTAATAAAGAATTTTTAAAAAAACTTACTATTTTATATGTAGAAGATGAAGACTTAGCAAGAGAAAAACTTGCTAAAACATTAAATAGGTTATTTAAAACTGTATATTTAGCTCCAAATGGTATGGAGGGATACATACAGTTCCAAAAACTACATTTAGCAAAAACACCAGTTGATTTAGTCTTAAGTGATATAAATATGCCCAAAATGAGTGGTATTGAAATGCTTGAACAAATTAGACAATTAGATGAAGAAGTTCCTTTTATATTTACAACTGCTAGATCAGAATCAGAAAACTTACTTAAAGCAATTGAATTAAAAGCAAACCATTATATTCTTAAACCAATTGATACAGAAGATGTGGTTTTAAAATCTCAAGAAGTTTGTCAAAAAAAATATTATGAAAAAATGCTTTCTATAAAAAATCAAGAGTTAGAACAATACTTAGATGCAATAGATAATATTGCAGTTGTACTAAAATTTGATGAAGAAGTTAATATAACATTTATTAATAGTGCATTTTTATTATCTTTTCAAAAAGATGAAAAAGAGATAATAAATCATGATTTTAAAGAACTCATTCACAAAGACACATCAAGAGAAGTTATAGAAGATATTATTGAACAAATAAAAGAGAAAAGTAAATGGGAAGGTGAATTAAAGTTTGCAGACTCTAAAGGTGAGCCTTTTTATGTTACTTGTAATATATTTGAAATTGATGAAGATCATACTAAAGCTTTTATTTGTATTGGTTTTTTATCTACAAAAGAGAATTTAGAAAAAAGAGAATTTAAAAAGAAAGTAATTAAAAATATACAACAACAAAGAGAATTGATTGCTAATTTAAAAAAACAACAAGATGACTTGAAATTAAAAATTTCAAAATATGAAAATATTATTCCTTTATTAAAAAGTGAGCTAGATACTGAAAAGAAAAAAAGTCAAGCTAAGTTGCAACAAATAAAACATTATGAAAATGAAAAACTAAATCTTGATGAAAAACAAGAAGGAATACTTAAACTAAAAAATAAGCAAATTGAAGAGTATAAAGATGTAATGCTTAGAGTAAAAAAAGAGAAAGACCTTTTAGTTCAAAAAATTCACACCCTTGAAGAAGAGGTTTTAGCTAAAAAAGTTGATATTGAGAAAAAACAAGAAACAATTGATATAAAAATGAAAAGAATAGAAGACTTAAATGATGTAATAAAATTTAGAGAAGCCCAAATAAAAGAGCTTGACCCTAAAGCTTTACTAAATTAATTTTACTTTCCATTTGATAGTATCATTATAAATTTAGCACCTTTGCCAGTGTTTTTTAACTTCAACTCTCCATTAAAACTTGTTTTTACAACAAGTTTTACCATATAAAGACCTGTTCCTGTACCTTTTTCTTTTGTAGTAAAATAAGGATCAAAAATCTTTTCAGGATCATCTTCTTTTATTCCACCTGCTGTATCTTCTACAACTAGAACCGTATACTTTTGATTAGTTCCTGCTGTTATATAAATATCTCTTTGTTCAATTTCTCTTTCAATAAACGCATCTTGAGCATTTGTTAAAAGATTTAGTACAACTTGTTCTAATTCTGAATCAACACCATAAACTTCTTCATTTGATATATCAATATGCAAGTTAATATTGTTATTTTCTAACTGCTTTAATAATAAACTTTGTGAATTATCAATAACCTTTTTAAGTAAAAATTTATTTTTTGATTTTTTAGGATTGAAAAAATCTCTAAAATCATCAATTGTTTGGCTCATAAAATTTATATTGCTTTTTGTTTTTTTAGAAAATTCATCTATAAACTCATCATTAATCTCACCAAAATTATAAGAGTCTTTAACATCATTGCAATAAAGAGAAAGTACATTTAAAGGTTGTTTTAATTGATGGGCTATTACTCCTATCATTTCACCCATAGTAGCCATTTTTGCTTGATGAATCAAAATCTCATTTTTCTCTTCTAACTCATCTTGCCTTTTTTTACTTCTTTCAAAAATATCTATATATACTTTAAGTTTTGCATCTAATAAAAGGTCATCAATTGGTTTTGTAATATACTCAATTGCACCAATATCATAACCTCTTCTTTTATACTCATCTTTATCATAAATCCCAGTAATAAAGATTAAGGGAATATCTTTTGTTTTTTCAATACTTTTTAAATACTCTGCAAACTCAAAACCATCAATTTCAGGCATTTGAATATCAGTTAAGATTAGATTAATTTCTTCTTTCATTAAAATCTCCATGCCCTCTTGAGCACTTAAGGCACTAAAAATCTTAACATCAAAACTATCTTCAATCATCATCTTTAAAGAGTGAATATTCTCTGCAACATCATCAACTAATAAAATACTAAACTTTTCCATGTTAACCCTTTAAAAACAGTATATTAATAATAACGCATTATTATTTTGAAGTACTTAAAAAAACATATAAAATCTATACATTATCTTTTATATATTTTATTAAATATTCATTATCAATTGGTTCATCTAAAATCAAATCCACTACTTCACTATTATTGCATTTTCCAATAGAAATGATTATCAAATTATTTTCTTCTTTAATTTTCATAAGTTCTTCATTAGTTTCTACTTTATGAATAATCAAAAACTCTTTTTTTCTTTTATCATGTGCTTTTAAAAACTCTTTTAAACTTTTGATATTAATTAAAGAGATTGATTCTTCTTTATTTAATGCAACTCCTAATTTAAAAAATAACAAAGGATTATCATTTAAAATAAAAACTGAAATATTTTTTTCTTCTTTTGGTTTATTTTTTTCTGGCTTAAGTATTTGTGTATCTTCTGTTTTTTCTTTTTTATTTTCATCTTTTGCTATTTTTGTCCTATCAGATTTTTTAATATTAAATAAAAAAGAACTTCCTTTTTCTTCTTCACTTTTTATTTTTATTTCTCCACCTTGTAAAATAACTAATTCTTTTGAGATTGCCAAACCTAATCCTACACCACTATATTTTCTTGTAGTTGTTCCATCAAGTTGTTTAAAGCTAGTAAAAATCTCTTCTTGATTTTTCTTTGAAATACCAATACCTGTATCAATAACTTCAACAAAAATATTAGTTTCATCTTCAAAAATATTAAATCTTATTTCTCCTTTTGAAGTAAATTTTATAGCATTACTTAAAAGATTTCTACAAACTTGTGTAAACCTTTGCTCATCAATTACATATAAACTCTCTTTTAATTTATAATCACTTTTAAAAGCTAAACCTTTTTTATTTGCACTTGTATCATAAATGGATACTAATGTATTAAAAACCTCTTTTAAATTAGATTCTTTTAGATAAAGTTTTATATCTTTTGATTCTATTTTAGTCAAATCTAAAATATCATTTATTAAAATTTTTAATTCATTTGCAGATTTATTTATTATTTTTATATTATTTAAATTATTTTCATCTAAACTATTATCTTTATTTTTTAACATAACTGCTGTTATTAAAGATATTGGATTTAATGGAGTTTTTAATTCATGACTTATATTTGCTAGAAAAAAGTTTTTATATTTATCTGCTTGTATTAACTCTTTTTTTTGCTGTTTTAATTTAACATTTAGTTTAGTCATTTCATCAAAACTTTGATTTATTCGCAGTGCCATATAATTGAAACTATCAGTTAATTGGGCTAATTCTGTTTTATTGTTTTTATGCAAAACCTCATCAACAAAAACTCTATTTCTACCATCAAGATGTTTTGTTGCTTCTATTAAACTATGTAAAGGTTTTACTATAAGTTTTTTTATAAAATAGATTAAAAAAACAAAAAGAAAAAGAAACTTTAAAATTGTTATAATAACTATTAAAATTATATTTTTTTCTATTGTTTTATATATTATATCTTTATCATAATATACACTAATAGTTGCTACTTTTTTATTTTTATTGTTAAAAACATCAAAATCAAAACTTTTTAGATTTTCTTGATTTTCAATACTATTTTTATCTATTTTATATCTATTTTCTAAAAAAACTTCGCCTGAGATTTGTCTTATTTTTATCTTTTCTATATTTGTATTACTTATAATCTTTTCTGCTATTTGATTTGTTCTTTTTCTATCATAATTCCAAATACTTACACCAAGGTCATCACTATAAGACTTTTCTATAAGTTCAAACTCTTTTTGTAAATTCTTTTTTGCCAATTCAAATTGCATAAAAATTTCATATGATGTGAAAGCTGTAACAACTATTATATATACAAAAAATAGTTTTTTAAATAATAAAAAACCCAATGAGTCTGAAAAACTATACATTTCTAGCCTTTTAATTTATTATTTTTTAGCTTTTACCAAATTTATTACTTCTTGAACTAAAGATTTATCAACTTTGTTTCTTGATATACAAATATCTGCTTTATCAATTTTTTCATCACCAATTGCAACTAAAACTAATTTGTTTTCAATTGCTGTTTTTTCTAGTTTTTCTAAATCCTCTCCTTGTGAATTTAATACATCAAATATTATTGCTTCAAAGGTTCTATTTTGTATTACTTTTTGAGCATTTTCCACAGAGTTTGTATGTTCAATTTGAATACCTTCTTTTTTAAATGTTACTAAAATTGGAAAAATAGTTGCATGATCACCATTTATTATTAAAAGATTATTAAAATCTTTATTCTCTTCTTCACTATTTGTAGAACTATCTTCAATATCAAAAAACACTATCTCTTCTGTTTTTATACTTTCATCACCACTTGAAATATCAACTTTATCATCAGAAACATTTTTTATAGTTACTTTTTTAGGTAAAGTAACTTGAAATTCACTTCCTACTCCCATTTCACTACTTACTTTTATATCTCCACCTAAAAGTTGTGACAGCTCTTTTGATATTGCAAGTCCAAGTCCTGTTCCACCATATTTTCTTGTTGTACTACCATCAGCTTGTTTAAATCTTTCAAAAATATTTTTTAACTTGTCTTTTCCTATTCCTATTCCCTCATCAACTATAGAAATTATAATATCATCATTGCTCTCTTCTATTTTTATTTCAATACTTCCCTCTTCTGTAAACTTTATTGCATTACTTAAAAGATTTTTTATGATTTGTTTTACTCTTGATTCATCAGTTAGAATTTGAGTATTTTTTATATTAAATGATTTTAAAAATTTTAAGTTTTTATCTTTTGCTAGTGGATACATTGAATCATATAAAGAGTCAATTAACATTTGAATATCTATCTTTTTTAGGTTTAAAGACAACTCCCCTGCTTCAATTTTTGAAATATCTAATATATCATTTATCAAAACTAAAAGATCATTTCCACAAGTATTTATTATATTCATATTTTTTACTTGTTCTTCATCTAGCTTTTCTTTTTTATTTTTTTTCATTACAGAAGAAATTACAATAATAGAGTTTAAAGGAGTTTTTAATTCATGACTCATATTTGCTAAGAAGTCATTTTTATACTTATTTGATTCAACTAACTCTTTTCTTTGTCTTTCAAGCTCAACGGCTAAAGCTCTTAGTTTTTCATTTCTTTTTTTCATTATTGTAACATTTAAGCATGAATCAATACTAATATTTAGTTTATGTGCAAGACCTTGAAACATTGAACCTAAAAAACTCATATTCATACTTTTTTTACTATAAACAAGAAAGATTATTCCTCTATCTAAAGGTAGTATTAAAACCCTTTGGGTTTTATCATTTTTATTATCAATAATATTAAAACTATCATAAATATTAGAATAGTCTTCAATATCAAAATCTTGTATTTTCCCCATACTTATAATTTTATTTAAGCTTCTTTTACTCTCATGATACAAATAAAAAGTTCCATATAAAGCAAAGGTTTCGTTAATAAATGTCTTTAATACTTCTTTTAACATCTCTTTTAAATCTAAACTATTTCCTATTGCGCTATGACATTTATATGTAAGTGCTAATTGTTCAACTAACATATTGCACCTACAAGACAAGTTTTATTAAATAAATTTAAATTTACATCGCTTTTATTTACAATCTCTCCTAATGTTAAAACTCCTAACATTAATCTATTATCACTTGTAGTTTTTATCATTTGCATTTCATCATCAAAACTCTCTTTTAAAAAGTTTTTTCTTGATACGCATTCAAATACTAAAACTGCACTTTGTTTATTTTCACATTTTCCAACAGCTTCTAAAGTTGCTTGCTTTGCAGCATTTATTAACTTATCTTTATTACCTTTTAAAATAGCAATTACAGAGTTTTGAGAAATAAGATTAGAGATATTTAAACTATTATTTGAAACATCAAATATTTCTTTGACTAAAATCTCATTGTCAAATTTTATTAAACCAATTGGATAAGAGTTTAAATAATCATTGATATTATCTATTTGTATATTTAAATCTTCTTCTATAGTTTTTTTATAATAATCAAGTGCATTATCATAATCAATTTGTAAAATACTAGTTTCATAAACAAGAGTAGTTACAAGTTGGTCTTTTAATATTGTCCAACCATGCTCTACTCCTATATTAATATTTTGTTTTTTACAAAGAAGTAAAGCTGCATCTTTATAAATTCCTTCAGGTGAAAAAATAACCTCTTTTCTACTAAAAGGGACAACACCAGAACCACCACCTAATACTTGTGTTTGTGGTTCAAGTAGTTCAAAAAAAGAGTCTAAAAATTCATCTACATGATGACTTAATCCATCAACAAAAGTAATTACTGATTTGATTTGTTTAAATTGCTCTTTATCAAAAGAGATTTTTGAAATGTCATTTTGCATTATTATTTTTTCATCATCATCAAGCTTATATGCTAAAAGTCCATCTTTATAACTTACTGCTTCAAATATAATTTCAGGGAAAATAGCTCCATATGCTTCAATTTTAGAATTTTTTAATAATGACATATAAAACTTACACTCTTGAGCTACTAATAATAGATATCTATTATTTTCATCTTTACAATCTCTTACAAAGGCATCTAAACTTTTATAATATTTAACATTGATACTCATTGCAAACTCCTTAAAACAACTTGTGTATTAAATAGTATTTATATTATTTTACACAAGAATAGTAATATAATAGTATCAAAAAAAAGCTCTTGTTTCATAGTTAAATAATAATTTTTCTAAATAAAAGCAATTTTTTATTATTGTATTGTCTTTTTGAAACACTTTAAAATAAGCTTTATTACTAAATAATTTAGATATTATTACAATAATTTAACAAAGAGGAAATATATGCAATACTTTGGTGTATTTAAAACAAAATATGAAGAAGTTTTTTTAACAGAAAGCTACCTTTACATAAGTTGTGATAAAGATGATGAGATTACAGTAAAAGATTTAAAAGAAAAAATCAAAACAAATAAATTGAAAAAGAAAAATATCATAGGAACGATTTTTTTATATAATCCTATTGTTTCTCCTGTAGGATATGATTCAAATAAGTTTTTACTAGAACAAGAGTTTGACAAATTTGATGAAATGATTGAGCTTAAAATAGAAACATATATGACTGTATTTAAAAATGCCATGAGCAAAACAGATGAAATAAAAGGTAAATTAATTCAAATTAGAAACTTATTTAACTTAAATGAAAAAAATATAGATTCATCTCAATTACTTATGAAGTTCAATGATGATTTAGAAAAATATAACTCTTTACAAAATACAGAATTTGATAGAGATATTATGTATTTAGATGCACAAAACTTAATTCCATCAGGTAAGTTTGTATTTTTTTCATGGGGTGAAAAAATAAATGCAAAAGAGTTTATTTATATTGATGATTATGCAAGATTGATTTATGAAAATTGTAAAAAACTTGGTAAAAAAATAGCTTTTGTTTATAAAGAAGAGAAATCTTTAGAAGGTGCTGAACAACTACTTCAATTTGCTACACCAATGCAAAATATAAAAACAAAAAACTCAATTACTAGTGCAATAAATGAATCTTTTAAAGAGTTTCCACCAAAAATATCACCATATAAGTAGTAATAAACTTTTATGACTTTTACCAAAGAACAAATAGACATAATAAACTCAAAAGAGCACTCTTTTAAAATAAATGCAGTTGCAGGAAGTGGCAAAACAACAACACTTCTGCAATATGCTAAAAACTTTCCAAAATACAAAATCTTATATCTTGCATATAACAAATCTTTGCAAACTAGCTTAGAAAAAAAACTAAGTAACTTAGAAATTTTTAATATGGATGTAAAGACTATACATTCACTAGCTTTTAATAAAATGCAAGCTTGGAAATATAAACTAAGTTATGATTTAAAAGTAGATACTATTTACAAGTGCATAAAAGAGTTTGAACAAAATAGACTATCATACGAACCAACACCAAACTATCTAGCACTTATAAAAGATATTATTAACTTTTATTGTAATAGTTCACTAATACAAATAGATGAAGTATTACTTCAAAGTTATAAGAAGTATTCAAACTTAGATGCAAAAGTCTTAAAACTTCTAAAAACAAGAGCAGAAAATATTTTAAATCATACAAGATATATCTTAACTTGCATGAAAACACACAAGATTGAAGCAAGTCATGACTTTTATTTAAAATTGTTTTATCTAAATAAAAAAATCTCTTCAAACTTAGGATATGACTTAATCTTAGTAGATGAAGCACAAGATATTTCTGATGTTATGATTTCAATAGTTGAAGCACAAAATTGTAAAAGAGTCTATGTTGGAGATAGTTTTCAACAAATCTACTCTTTTAGATTTGCTATAAATGCTCTTGATAAGATAAAACTTCCTATATATAAATTAAGTAAAAGTTTTAGATTTTCCAATGAATTAGCAAAAAAACTAGAGTACGATTTAAATCAGCTTTATAGCAAAATTGACTCAAAATCTCTTGAAATATTTGGATTAAAGAATAAACAATCTTTAATAGGAGAAAAAGTAGTCAATGAAAAAAAACCTTTTTGTGTAATAAGCAGAACAAGTTTTGCTCTTGCAAAAGAAGTAATAAAATATATAAATAAAAAGAGAGATTTTAAAATATATTTTGAAGGTGGATATAATTCATACTCTTTTATGAATCAAACTGTTTATTCAATATACTACTTAAAACAAAAGAAGTATGAAAAGATATCAATTGATGAGTTAAAAGAGTTTAGTAGCATTGAAGAGCTTGAGGAGTATGCTAAAGATACAAAAAACCAAGATTACTTAAATGTAATAAGATTTATTAACACTTATAATGATTCAATATTTGAAATAAATAAAAACATAAAAAGCAACCTTACACAAGATAAATCAAAAGCAGATATAATTTTTACAACTGCACATAAATCAAAAGGTATGCAATACTCTCAAGTTATTATGTGTGAAGATGACTTTATAAGTAAAAAAGATATATTAAATTCAAAAAAGAGTACAACAAATCTAAAAATAAATGAAGAATTAAATATCTATTATGTTGCAGCAACAAGAGCAATGGATGCTTTAAATCTTGCCAATTTAGATTTAAATTATAGTTTTGATGAATCAAAAGTAAATAATCAAGAAAATTTCAAAGTAAAAAACTCTAAGAAAAAAGTTCCAATGAAAAAACTTAAAGAACTTCAAAATAGATGGTTAGAATCAAATAAAATCAAACATTTTTAAATTTTTAGAATTTTTTCTAAACTTTTAAATAATTTCAGCTTTGTTTAATCTAGTACCTATTATAATTCCACCCGCTTAACAATAAAGCGACACAGAAACTTAACAATCGGTGAGGTTGGAGAGTGGTCAAATCCAGGAGACTGTAAATCTCCCGCCTATGGCTTCGAAGGTTCAAATCCTTCTCTCACCACCACTATTTAAGTTTAGGTGGCTCGGTAGCTCAGTCGGTAGAGCAAAGGACTGAAAATCCTTGTGTCGGCAGTTCGATTCTGCCCCGCGCCACCATTTTTTATGTCTACAAAAAAGTGCGAGTGTGGCGGAATAGGTAGACGCGTGGGACTTAAAATCCCATTCCGGTTTCGGAGTGTGAGTTCGATTCTCACCATTCGCACCACTTTTTTACTCATCTTGAAACATAACTTGAAAAACTCCATGGAATAGAAATACACAACAAAATCAATACAACAGCATTTGAAATAACTAGGATTTTATTTTTCTTATAGTTACATTTCTCTTTTTTTATTTTACTATTAAAAAAAGATAATAATAGTATTGCAAAAAATATAGTTAATGGATGTTCAACTGCAAAAAATCTTATTTCACTTAGTTTTATCATCTCAAAAGGGTTTGTATAAAACTGTCTTACAATATCTGAAAATAGATATAATCCAAAGCCTAAACTTAACTGTATATGAGCAAAAAATGTAGTTATATAAGTGATTTGTTTATTATAAATATTATATTTTTTATAAAAAATAGTATTATATAAACAAAAACAAAATCCTAAGATTATAAATAGAAGCAAAAACCATCTAATATAAGAGTGAAGAGTTAAAACTGTATAATACAAATTCATTCCTTTTTTACTAAAATTTTAACTTTTTTATAAACAAACAAAAAGGAAAAAGATAAGTCTAAGGTAATCAAATTGCGAAATAATTCAAACTTAACAGTTGAAAAGTTTATTGATGTGTTAAAACTACTTGAAAAAAGAGTTAATACAAATACTTTTTTAACTAAAAATACAAAAATAGAAGCCAATACAATCTTTACACTAATTAAACAAATCTCACAAAAAGAGAAAAGTGATAAAATCTATTTTGATATATCAAATATGGTTATTCCAAGTAGTATTGGTATTTTGGGTTATTTAATATCCCATTCAAATAATTTAAATGAAGCATTAGAAAAACTTAGTGTTTATTATAAAATATTAGGAGATAGTTTAGAAATTAGATATAAGAATAGTAGCTTATTTATATACTTAGATGAAAATATTAATCACTTTGAACAAAAATTAAAACTACATACAATTGCAATTATTACTCTTTTGAAAAACATCTTATATAAAAACTTAGAGTTTGAATACTGTAATTTTAGTTTTAAATCACCTATTTGCACAAAAGAGTATGAAAAACAGTTTGGAAAAAATCTCAATTTTAAAAAAGAGCATACTAATATTGTTTTTACAAAAGAGTGTTTACAATATAAAACAAAATTCAATGATGAAACACTTTTAATGCTTTTTGAACAAGAAGCAAAAAAGATGTTAGATTTAGTAAGTAGCAATAATTTTAAAGAAGAAGTTAGTAAAGAGATTATTAAACTTATTTCCTTAGATGAACTTAGCTTACAAAATGTAGCTAAAAGATTAACTCTTCATGAAAGAACTCTACAAAAAAGATTAAAAGAAGAGAAAAGTTCTTATACAAAAATAGTAAAAGAAGTACGAATTAAATTAGTAAAATACTATTCAAGTAAGAACTTTACAGCAAATGAGTTGAGTACACTTTTAGGTTTTAGTACTACAAACTCATTTTTAAAAGCTTTTAAATCATGGTTTAATAAAAGTTTTGAAGAGTTTAAAAGTAAATCTCTTTAAAGTTTCAAAACTCCTTTAACTCTGTTTATACTATCTTTTTTTGATAGACTAAGTCTTACAATAGAGTTTTTGTTCGCTGTTAAATCATGTGGAACATTTGCTTCTAAAGAGACTATGTCACCTCTTTTTAAAGTATGAGTTTGTCCATTTACACCAAAAAGAATCTCACCTTCAAAAATTTCAACTGTAATTGGATATGATGTTTTATGCTCTTTCATAACTTGATCTTGTTTAAATACTATTCTTATCTCTTTTGAGAACTCACTTTCAAACATAACTGTAATAGCAACTTTATCTTTATACTCTAAATTTTCTAAGATATTATACTTGTTCATGTTTGCTCCTTTTTTTTATTTATAACATTATTTTTGATATTAGTTATTGATTACAATCAAGGTTTAATTTTCAAAGAGTATAATTTTGCCAATATATTTTTAGGAGATTTATAATGGCTAAAATAGGTATTTTAGTTGCTAGTGCAGTAAATAATGTAAAACTAGCAAAAAGATTAGAAGAATTAACTATTGAAGCTGGTCATGAAGCTGAATTAATAAACTTAGTAGATTTAGACTTACCTTTATACTCAACTGTAAAAGAAGAGAAAGATGGTCTTCCTGCACAAGCTTTAGAACTAGCAAATAAAATTTTAAATTTAAATTCATTTATTATTGTAGCACCAGAATACAATGGTGTAATGCCTCCTGTTTTAAATAATGCGATGGCATGGACATCAAGAAGTACAAAAGACTGGAGAGATGCTTTCAATGAAAAAGTAGTAGCACTTGCAACACACAGTGGTGGAGGTGGAGCTAAAGGACTTCAAGCTATGAGAATAATGTTTCAACATTTAGGAGCAAATATCCTAGCAAGAGAGATTTTAACTTCATATGATAAACCACTAAATGAAGAGACTGCAAAAAATATTATTAAACAATTAGCTAATTTTTCTTAATACAAGGTTTTATTTCCTTGTATTAAGAAAGCTAAACTTTATACACATACAAATTACTTTTATGCCACATAATACTGTTACTATTTTTATAATTGATTAATATATAGTTGCTATACTTAAATATTTCAATAAGAAATTACATCAAATATGATATATTTAGCAAGATATAAAAGGATTAATAAATTGAGAGCAAAAGCAATATTTTTACAAATTTTATTGATTTCTTTTTTCTTTAGTGGCTGTGATTTACTTGGTCCATCCCAAGAAGAGATAAGATTAAAAGAAAAAGAGTTAAATCAAGCAAAACAAATAAAGCAAGAAGAGATTGAAGCACAACTTGCAATAAAAGAGAAAGAGATAGCTTTAAAAGAAAAAGAGTTAAATCAAAATCAAGCACTAAAACAAAAAGAAGTAGAGTTTAAACTAGAAGAGAAAAAAGCTGAATTAAGTAGCAACAAAGATATTGAAATTGAGAAAATCAAAGCAGAAATTGCTAAAGAAAAAATCAGAATAGAAAAAGAAAAAATCAAAGCTATAAACAGAGAAAAAAGACTAAAATTTGAGCTAGATGCCTTACAAAAAGAAAAAGACAATCAAATCAAAACATATGGATTAATACTAATAGGATTTATACTACTTCTTCTTAGCTTTTTACTTTTTATATATTTAAATAATAAAAGAAAAGATAAACTAAAAGCATATGAAGATAATATGGAAAAATATTTTAGATCAAAAGAGAATGAAGCAAAACTACAAATTGCAAATAAAATCTTAGATACTATTTCAAAAGGTGAATTAAAACCAGAAACAGAGGCTAAGCTAATAGCTTCATTAAATGGCAATCCCCAGTCAAAAATACAATCTCAAAACCAAGTTCTTAAAAACTCAAATGATGATGTGATGAATTTAGAAGTTTTAGATAAAAAAATAAAAAAAGAGCAAGATAAATAGAATAGAAAAATCTATTCTATTTATTATTCTAATATAAACCTTGTATTTCTATTTTGCAAAGGTCTATTGTTTTTACCCATAATTGCTTTAAAATCTTCAAGTTGATTTTTTGAAGCTTGTACTGGTGTTTTTAAAACTATCCATTTTACACCCTCTGTACATGGAGGAGTAGTTAAAGAACCATCAAATGTATAATACTCTTTATTTTCTGGCAAAATATCATAGCCATAAACATCTGCTTTAATACTATTTGATTGATTTTTTTGTTCAGGAACATTTCTTAAAAGCTTGTTTAATACTATATTTGTATCTTCTGCTTCTTCAAACATCACAGCAATAACTGCAAGGTTTTTATTTTTATCTTGATGAACTAAATGAACTTCCATAGGATAAGAAGCTCCATCAATTCTATTTTCACTTGGAGTATGAAAATGCATTTGTAATAAAGAATAATCTTTTGATTGAAAATCAATCAAGTTTCCCCTTGCAAAATCAACTTTTATAGTATGTCCATTATTACTAAAAGTTGTTGCTCTAGCATCATCATAAAAAGTTATTTCATCTAGTTGTGCTTTTAAAATATCACCTCTTATATCAAGGGGCGATTGATGTTTACCACTTTCACACATCTTATACTCTTTATCTAAACTAGCCCAATTTTGAGGAGCTAAATCACCCTCATATCCCCAAGCTGCATTTTGTTTTTTAGTTTCACTTTCACTTAACATTAGTGCTATTGCTGCAACTATTAAAATATAAATCATTGTATTTTTCATATTAAATAATCCTTTTTTATTAATTTATTTAAAAGGTGAAATAAAATTTTTATCTAAATAATCATACTTCAAACATCTTTCACACTTTGCGATATCTTCATATTCAATAGATGACAGATTTAAATCTTTAAAAGTATCTCTTATTATACTAATTGCTTCTTCATTTGCTGAATAAACAACTGCTTTAGAACCAATATTTCCACTAACTATTTTATCTGTCTTTGATAAAACTTTTTCCATATTATTTTCCCAATAGTCAATCAATTTTTGATTATCTTCTAGTTCTTCAGATTTTTCGTCCCATTCTAAACATAAATCTGGTAGTAAACCACAAGTTTTTCTATCATCAAAATCAATTGTAATCCCTCTTAGTTGCATGATAAGCTCCTTTTGTTAGTTTGTAGATAAATTATAACAAAATTTATACTATTAATTAAGTTTAATATTTATCAATCTTTGAATTATCTCTTGTGTTTCATTGGCATCAAAAAAGATATTCATTGCTAATTCTTTATTTACTTTTATTAAAAACTCTTTTCTTTTAATAGATAATTGCTTTTCGTCATCTTTAAACTCATATAAAATTCTTGTCATTTCATTTTCATACTCTTTTATAATATCCTCTTTTTTTTGAGTTTTAGAATTTATAATTTTAGTTTTTAAAAACTTTTTTCTTATAAGTATATAAATACCTAAAAGAGTTAGTGATATTAAAATAAAATCAATTGTTTGCATATATTGTTCCTTTGTTTTAAAATACTAACACGATTTATATGACTTTCTTATAAAATATCTATTATTGCTTTAACTTTATATAGAATTAAAAAATAAAACTAAGCTTAAAAATTATTCTATATTTTACTAAATCAAACACTTTATATACATACTATTGTACTATAATAAAAAAGCTAGACAATAAAAAAAAGGAGTATTATGTCTTTTAGTACTGCAGATATATGTGATGATTTTAAAGATCAAGAGAAGATTCAAGTATTATCACCAAAATTTAAGAACTATGGAAAGAAAACAAAATTCCAAGGTGAAGTTGTAACTATTAAACTTGATAAAAGTAATTGGATACTAATTTCAACATTAAAAGAAGAAGATGGTAAGGGAAAAGTTGTTGTAGTAGATGCAAACCAAGAGTTTTATGCTATTGTTGGTGATAAACTTATGGACTTTGCAAAAAATAATAACTATGAAGCAATTATTATAAATGGCTATGTAAGAGATATTGATGTAACAAAAGATATTGATGTAGGCTTATTAGCTATTGGAACTTGTCCTCAAAGAAACTTTGAAAAAACTCAAGGTTTAAAAGATGTTGAACTTATGTTTGAGGGAATTACTGTAAATAGTGGTGATTATATTTATGCTGATTGTGATGGTGTAATTATCACAAGCAAAAAACTTATATAAAAGACTCTTTATTTTAAAGAGTCTCTTAATTGCTTAAACTTTTCATCTTTTGTATCATAATACATAATTGAACCATCTTCAATTTTATAATACCACCCATGAATTTCAAGTGTTTTTTCTTCAACTTTTCTCTTAATTTCTGGATAAGTTAATAAGTTTCTTAGTTGATAAACCACTGAACTTTTTTCAGTTTTAGTATAAATCTCTTCAGCAGATAAATCCAAATAGTTATTAAGCACATAATTTCTTGCTTTTTTACCCAATTCTAACCATTTTTTAACATGCACAAGACCTATATTATCATCTTCTATTTCACTATATAATGCTTTACAAGCACCACAATGTGAATGTCCACAAACTATAATATGTTTTACATTTAAAACACTTACAGCAAACTCAATAGCAGCAGAACTTCCATGAAAATCAAAATCAGCCTCAAAAGGTGGTACAAAATTACCTACATTTCTAAGAATAAACATATCCCCAGGCTTTGAATCCATTATCAAATCTGGAACAACTCTACTATCACTACAACCAATAAATAACACTTCAGGACTTTGTCCTTTTTCAACCAATGTATTAAAATCATCTTTATAATCTTTAAACATTGAATTTTTAAAAGTTAAATTTCCTTGAATTAATTGCTCTAAACCCATATTTCACTCCTAATGTTTAACTTTAATATTTTTTTCTTTAATTTTTGCTATAAAAGAGATAATTTTTGCTACTTTTTGTTCTTCTTCTTTTATATGTTCTTGTGTTTGTAAAGTAAATGTTTCAAGTTTTTCATCTAAATAACTAGTATTGAAATTTCCTACTTTAAAATCTTCATCCCTTACTATTTCCCTATGCAATGGTATATTTGTAGGAAAACCTTCAATATAAAACTCATCCAAAGCTCTTTTAGCTTTTTTTACTGCACCTTGCCAATCTAATGACCAAACTATAAGTTTCCCAATCATTGAATCATAATTTGCTGGAACTTTATAACCTGAATAAATAGAAGTATCAAGTCTTACACCAGGACCACCAGGAGTTAAATATTTTGTAATAGTACCAACTGATGGCATAAAGTTTTTTTGAGGGTTTTCAGCATTAATTCTAAACTCAATAGCATATCCTCTAAATTTTATCTCATCTTGAGAGAGTTGAAGTTTATCCCCCTCTGCAATTTGTATCATTCTTTGAATAATATCAACACCTGAAATAATTTCAGTTACAGGATGTTCAACTTGCACTCTTGTATTCATTTCTATAAAATATATATTATCTTTATCATCAAGTAAAAACTCAACAGTTCCTACATTTTCATAACCTAATTTAATCATTGCATTTGTTGCAATATCATAAAGTTCTTTTCTCACATCACTGTTTAATCTAGGAGATGGAGCTACTTCAATTACTTTTTGATGTCTTCTTTGAATTGAACAATCCCTTTCACCCAAATGTAATACATTTCCATACTTATCAGCAATAATTTGTACTTCAATATGTCTTGGATTCTCTACAAACTTTTCAATAAATACTTCACCTCTACCAAAATATTTTATAGCCTCATTTGTAGCACTTTCAAACATTTGTTTAAAATCTTTTTGATTTTTGACAATTCTCATACCTCTACCACCGCCACCAAATGCAGCTTTTATAATCACAGGAAAACCAATATCTTTTGCAATATCTTCAGCTTTATTTACATCATCAATTGGTTCATTTGTTCCCTCAAGTACAGGAACACCCACTTTTTTCATAGCAACCTTTGAAGCCATTTTATCACCAAATAAAGCAATATGCTCAGGCTTAGGACCTATAAAAATTATTCCATTTTCTTCACATGCTTTTGCAAACTGCGCATTCTCACTTAAAAATCCATATCCAGGGTGAATAGCATCACAATTTGCTTTTTTTGCAATTGATATAATTATATTAAAATCTAAATAAGCATTTATTGGATCTTTCATAATAGGATAACACTCATCAGCTTTCCTAACCCAAACTCCCTCAACATCAACCTCTGAAAAAATAGCAACACTTATAATATCTAACTCTTTACATGCTCTAATTATTCTTAAGGCAATTTCTCCTCTATTTGCTATTAAAACTTTTGAAATCTTTTTCACAATATTTCCTATTTTTTTTCCTATATTTTAAACTTATAAAAGAAATAATTCTTCTTCTTTTGTGCTAGTTTTATTGTTTATTTGTGCTAATTATATTATTCATTTGTGCTACATTTATAAGTTATTTATGCTAAAATATTTTTATGAAAAAAGAAACACTACAAAAAAGAGTAAAAATAGCAAATAATGTTATGTACTATATATACACTCATATTGACACTCATATTGATATTGAAGAGTTAAGTTATGATTTTCAAGTTAGTAAGTTTCATATGCAAAGAATATTTAAAGAGGCTTTTGGAAAAAATATTTATGAAAGTATCAAATCAATTAGACTTCAAAAAGCTGCAAACTTACTTTTAACAAATAAATACTCTACAATTTCAAATATAGCAAATTTGTGTGGATACAGTTCCCAGTCTTCATTTATAAAAGCTTTTAAACAAAGATTTGAAATGACTCCCAAACAATGGAAAGACAAAGGGTATAAAGAGTATTCAACAAAAATATTACAACAATCAAAAAGTGCTTTAAATTCAAATGCAGACTTTTCAAAAATAACACCTACAATAGTTAAAATGCCAAGTTTAGATAGTTTTTATATTAGAAATAAAGGCTATAATAAAAACATAAAAAATACTTGGCAAAAACTTCAAACATTAATTTTAAATAATAACTTGAAAAACTACAAACAAATAGCGCTTCTTCATGATAATCCAACAATTACTCCACTTAATGAGTGCCAATACATTGCTTGTATCGTACCTGAGAAAAAAAGTGATGTAAATAGCCATAGATTACCAAAATTTAAAATCTCAGAGGGAGTATATGCAAAATTTGATTTAGAAGGTGTTCATGGAGATATGCTAAAATTTATTCACTGGGTATATCATGAATGGCTTGTTAATAGTGAGTATGAAACTACTACAAAGCCATCTTATGCAGTCTATAACAAAAATAATTTCTTAAGTGAAGATAATAGATTTAATATGAGTTTTTATGTATCAATAAAGTTTTAAAATAGAACTATCAAGTTCTATTTTAAACTATTTTCTATATGATTTAGTAAAGTTTGTTCATCTACTAAACCTACAAATTTTTCTAAAAATTTTCCATCTTTACCATATAAAAATGATTCAGGAACTCTTTTTACATCATCAAAGTTTTTTGCCATTCTAAAGTTTTCTTGTTCGTTTATTGTAACAGGAAATTTCATATTAAACTCTCTCATAAAATCAGCAAGAGCTTTCATATCTTTATTTTTTTCATATAAAACACCTATAATTACAAAGTCATCTTTATATTTTTCATACACTCTATTAAACATAGGAATCTCTTCTTTACAAGGAGGACACCATGTAGCCCAAAAATTAATTAATACTACTTTGTTTTTCAAATCTTCTGATGTTAATTTATCATTTTCAACAGTTAGCTTAATTGTTTCACCTGTTGTTGTTTCTAAACTATAAGTTTTATTACCTTGTTTTTTTAACTCTTTAAAACTTTTTGAGTCTTTAATTACAACAGCTTGTGCTTCATCTTCACTTCCACAACCTGTAAAAATAACAGCAAATATAACTAAAGTAAATAAATATAATTTCTTCATATTTTTTCCTTATT
Organism: Malaciobacter canalis; assembly: GCF_008000835.1. Lineage (GTDB taxonomy): Bacteria > Campylobacterota > Campylobacteria > Campylobacterales > Arcobacteraceae > Malaciobacter > Malaciobacter canalis. The sequence goes on along the minus strand of NZ_CP042812.1, from coordinate 1,084,475 downwards.
CAAAAATTTCTTTTTCTACTAAATCAAAAAAAGCTTGATAACTTAATGTTTCAAGTTCTTTACCATTTACAAAAAAAGTTGGTGTTCCTTGTACTCCTAAAGTAGTAGCATCTTCATAATCTTGTTCTAGCATTTGGCTTATATCAATAGATAAAAAATCTTTTTTTAATTTTTCCATATCAAGACCTGCTTTTGGAAGATATTGCCAAATTAGTTCTGGTCTAGGATTTAAAGGATCAGCCCACTCTTCTTGATATTTAAATACTATATCTAATGTTTGTTTATATTTGTTTTGAGCTCTTGAAGCTTCTAAAATCTTTATTACATAAGCAGAATTATCATGATTTGCTAAATATCTTACTACAAACTTTACATCTTTATAGTATTGTTTTAAAATATCATTTACAACACTGTTAAATATTTTACAAGGAGGACACTGTGGATCCATATACTCAACAATAACAACATTTGCTTTATTCTCTCCAAAACTATAAGAGTTTTCTCTTACAAATGGAGCGTTGTTAGTATCTTTGTAAGCAGCTAAACTATTTTTTGTAATTATTTTATAAACCGTAATAGCAGCAACAAAAGCTGCTACAACAATAACCAATGTAAAAAATACTAATTTTTTATTTTTCATCTTTAAATAAACCTCTTTTCCCTAAATATAATAAAATCAATATAGTACTATACGCAATTAAAGATAAAAATGGAATTGTGATAAAGCCAAACCAATTAATATACTCTGTACTACAAGGTACACCTTGAACACAAGGTACAGCACTTTCAGAAATTATACCAAACATTAAAAGATTATGATAAATAGCGATTGCTAATCCAACTAATACTAATCCAATTGAGTATTTAAATAGTTTGTCATCAGGATATAATAATCCAAGTAGAAATATTATCACCAAAGGATACATAAATATTCTTTGATACCAACACATAGAACAAGGGATAAATTGCATAACTTCACTAAAAAAAAGACTTCCTAAAGTAGCAATTAAAGCTGTTACAAAACATAAAAAAACAATGGTAGAACCAATTTTACTATTCACTTTTATATCCTATTTTTCATATGATTTTAACTAAAATTCGTGTAGTTTATGTGTATTATATCAAAAAAATTATTTTTTTTGATTAGATAAAAAATAAACAGTTTATCCATATGTATAATAATTAATATCTGTTATAATAATTATACAATTGTTAAAGGTAAGATATGTTTTCAAATATAAAAATTAAAGTTTATTTCCAACCAATAATTTCAATAAAAGATAAAAAAATATTCGCATTTGAAGCTTTAGTTAGAGGCTTTGATAAAAAGAATAATCTCATAACTCCAGATATTTTACTAGAAAAAGCAAAAAAAGATAAGGTTATTGAAGAGTTTGATAATTATATTAGACAAAAAGCTATTAGAAAATTTAAAAGTTATTATGATGAAGATGAGAATTTATTACTTTTTTTAAATTTTGAGTCATCAGTAATAGAAAAATCAGAAAAATACAATTTTAACTTAGATTTTGTTAAAGAGGTTGAAAAACTTAATATAAATAAAAAAAATATTGTTTTAGAAATAAAAGAAGATACTATTTCTAATATAAAAGCTTTAAATACATTTTGTAAAAAATATAAAGATTTGGGTTTTATTATTGCAATAGATGATTTTGGAACTGGCTATTCTAGTTTTGATAGATTAGCAATTATACAACCTGATATTGTGAAAATAGATAGAAGTTTAATATCAAATATTGAAAATAACTATATAAATAGTTCAATTTTAAAATCTATTGTTGATATTTCTAATAAAATTGGTGCTTTAACACTTGCTGAGGGAGTAGAAACAAAAGAAGAGATATTAACTTGTATGAAGAATCATATAGAAATATATCAAGGCTTTTACTTTGAAAAAGCTATAGATGAAATAAAAAAAGAGACAAAAGAGTCTTTACTTAATAAAATCAATATCATAGGATTAGAGTATAAAGATGCTGTTAAAAAGCATATGAAAACAAAACAAGCTATTTTAAAAAGAATGAAACACTTAACAAAAGATGTAGTTAAAATGATCTCTTTTGAACAAAATTTTCACCTTGAAAAGTTAGAGCTTATATTAAAAGAAAATAATAATATTGAAGCAATATATTTAATTGATTACAACTTAGGAAACCAAATAAATGATACTTTGATAAATAATATACAAAATCGTTTTTACAAAGCTTCAAAACACAATGATGACCATAATTTAAAAGAGTATTATTATATTACTAAAGAGTCTAAAACAAAAGAGTTCTTAAGTCAAAAATATATTTCAAAAGCAACAGGAAGTATGTGTAGAACTTATTCAAAAACTATTAAAATAAATCAAAGCAGATTTATCTTATGTTTTGATATTCTTACAGATTAATTTTAAGATTCAAAAATCAAAATTTAGTAAAAGTCAATATGACTTTTGCTACAACATGTACATCTTTAAACTCATATACCAAATGGCTATAATCTTTGTTTATTGATACAAAAACTGTTTTATTTTGTTTTATAAGTGCTTTTTTTATCCACATCTTATTATTGTAATAAACAATATATATTTTCTCATTTTTTATATCTTTTTGAGATAAATCAGCAACAACTAAAGCTTTATGATTAATTACAGGTTGCATTGATTTGCCATCAACTCTTAAAACAAAAAGTGAACTTTCTTTTATATTTTCATCTAATAACTCTTTTGAGAATGAAAGTTTTTTACTTTTGTTCTCATCAAAAACATCTACATAATCTAAAGTTAAAATATCCATTTTTTCCCTTTTTTAAAAGAAGAAGTATAACTAAGATTTTTTAGTTTAAAGTTAATATAGTAAAATTTCACTATGAATATAAAAGTAGGAACATTTAATCTATTTCAATACGCAAAACCTCCCTATTCTTGGTATGTACAAAAAGATAGATTTAAAATAAAACAGTGGGAAGAGAAAAATAGTTTTATAAAAGAGCAGTTAAAACAAATGAATTGTGATATTGTAGCTTTTCAAGAAGTTTTTTCATATGAAGCTTTAGAAGAGTTGACAAAACAGTTAGGTTTTAAATATTTTAAAATAGTTGATACTGCAAAAACTGATAAAAAAAATGATAAAGTTTTTATCTCTACAACAGTTGCTCTTGCATCAAAATACGAGATAAATAAACTTAGTACTATTGAGGTAAATGAAGAAGTTTTAGAAAAGCTTGATATAAAACAGCCTTTTTATTTTTCAAGATTGCCAATAAAAGCAAATATTTGTATAAATAATATAGATGTATTAATATATGTATTTCATCTAAAATCTAATAGATTAAATGAGTATGAATATAAGTTCAATGAAGATGATACAATAAATTTGAAAATAGAAAAATCAATATATGCTATGAATAGTCTTAATGCAACATCATTAAAGCAAAGATTAGCAGAAGCTTATCATCTTGCACTTGATATTTTAAGTAGTTTAAAAAATCAAAAAAAAATAGTTGCATTAGGTGATTTAAATGATAGGCAAAACTCTTTAGTTATTGATATACTTACAAATAAAGCTCTTTTAGATATTGATTTATTTTCTAAAGATTATGATATTAAAAATAAGAAAGAGTACTTTTTATATGACTCATATGAAAAAGCTTTGAAAAAAACAAAAATCAAAGAAGCTACATCTTATTATAAAGCTGTTGGAAATATACTTGATTATATATTTGTTTCAAAAGATATTGATGTTTTAGAGTATTCGCTTTTTAATAATCACCTACTAAAAAATAAAGATGGCTCAATTTTACAATCAGACCATGCTCAAGTAGTAGCAACCTTAAAGCTTTAGACTTTAAGGTTAATGCCCTCTTCCTAGCATCTCATTTGCTTCACTGATTATTAAAAATGCTTCAGGATCATTTTTTTTAACCAAATCTCGCAATAATTGTAGTTTTGTTACTTCAATTACTATTAAAATCATTTTTTTATTTTCATTATAGAGCCCTGTACCATTAATTACTGTTCCATAAGGACCTATATGCTCTTTTATTAAACTGCTCATTTGCTCAACTTCATTAGTTACTAAATGAACAACTTTTTTATTTAAATTACCTGTTAATATTTTATCCACAGCAATTGCAGTAATATAAATACTTACAATACTCCATAAAACTTTTGCAGTTTCATCAAATATAAATAAAGAAGATAAAATAATAAAAAAATCAATAATAAAAATAATTTGACCTGGCTTTATTTCACTTTTAGAAGAGACAACTCTTGCAATAATTGTAGAACCACCTGCTGAAGAGTTTCCTTTAATTACAAAAGCAAGACCTATTCCAATTAAAACTCCACCAAAAATTGAAGCAAGTATTACATCTTCAACTAATGCTTTTATGTGTAAAATTTCAAAAGAAACATCAACAAATGTTGAAATAAGTACAATTGTGATTACTGTTCTAATTGCAAAAGATTTTCCTAAATATTTCATACCTAAAAGTAATAAAGGAAGATTTACAGCAACCATCCAAAAACCAACACTATATGAGCTAATATAGTGTAAAAGAAGAGCTAATCCAGCGGTTCCACCTGTGATAATTCCATTTGGAATAAAAAACCATACTATACCTAAAGATAAAGTTATAGAACCCAGTAAAATAAATACATAGTTTTTAATTTCATCTTTTATACAAAATCTATTCATACTTCTCCTAATAATAAGTTTTTACTCTTTTATAAGTAGATTATAATCATTATTTTACCATAATTTGTTTATGTATGGAAAAAGGAGAATTATGGAGTTTATACCACATACTCAAACTGAGTTAAGAAATATGAATATTAAAGAGGATGAAATCTATACTATTCAATATCAAGAAAGAGATTATTACAATGCAGAAAGTCGTGTAGAACTTGGTAAGGGTAAAGCAGTTATTAGTGATAATGAAATTGTATTTATTATACATGATAGCATGGGTATGGATAAGTTTATTAAAGAAGCAAGAATTATAAAATAAAGGAGAGAATTATGTCAAAAAAAATTTTAGTTTTAGCAGGTGATTTTGTTGAAGATTATGAGTTAATGGTACCATTTCAATGTTTACTTATGTTAGGGCATAAAGTTGATGTTATTTGTCCAGATAAAAAAGCAGGTGAACAAATTAAAACTGCGATTCATGATTTTGAAGGAGATCAAACTTATACTGAAAAACCAGGTCATAATTTTACATTAAATGCAACATTTGATGAAATAGATGAAAATGATTATGATGCCTTAGTAGTTCCAGGTGGAAGAGCTCCTGAGTATATTAGACTAAATCAAAGAGTTTTAGAAATAGTAAAAAATTTCAATTCAAAAAATAAACCAATTGCATCAATTTGCCATGGTATTCAAGTCTTAGCTGCTGCAAATATAGTTGAGGGAAGAACTTGTTCTTGCTATCCAGCTTGCGCACCAGATGTAAACTTAAATGGAGGAACATGGAAAGATATAGGTTTTGAAGAAGCACTTGTAGATGCAAACTTAGTAACAGCTGCTGCTTGGCCTGCACATCCACAATGGTTAGCTAAATTTAATGAATTATTAAAATAGAGTCTAAAAGCTTGCAAGTTTACAAAACTGTAAACTTGCAAGCTTATGATAAAACCTAAAATAGATCTACACTTGTAATTTGACTTTCATGAAATCTTACTACTTTATCTCTACCACTATTTTTTGCTTCATAAAGTGCAATATCAGCATTTTTAATTACTCCTTCAAGTGAGTTTGAATCTTGAGGGAACATAGAAAGACCAATACTAATTGTTTTTTTAAGTTTATTACCAGCATAAACATCAATCTCATTTTCTCTTACTTTTTTAGCTATTTTTTTTGCAACATTTAAAGCATCTTCTTCACTATTTACACCAACTAAAAGTACAATAAACTCTTCACCACCATATCTAATAATCAAATCAGATTCTCTTACTGTTTCATTTAGTATTCTTGCTAACTCTTTTAATACTTTATCCCCAATATCATGCCCATACTCATCATTTACTGCTTTAAAGTGATCCATGTCAAGTAAAAGTACACCAATATTTAAATTTTCTCTTTTTGTTTGTGGAACAAGTTTTTTAGTATGTTCATCTAAAAATCTTCTATTATAAAGTCCAGTTAGTCCATCTTCAAAAGCTGATTCTTGTAAAGCATTCATTAAGATCTTAACTTCTATTGAAGGAGTAGCTTCATTTATATAACTTTTTACAAAAGAGATTTTATCTTTTAACTCTTCTAATTGCATTTTTGTATCACAAACAAAATTTATGATTAGATATCTATTTTGACTTATTTCAACATTTAAACAATAATGAAATTTATCATCTTTTTTAAAATAAGGACAGCTTGCATGATAATCAACAGAAACAACATCATTTTTTGTTCTAGCACATCTACATAGCTCTGCATCTTCAATTATATTATCTTTACAATATAAAGCATTTCCAACTATTTTAATAATACTCATTTTCTCTTTTGTATAATCAATTTCAAAAAAAGCAAAGTTTTTAATAGAAAATTGATTTTCAAATACTTGAGCAAGTCTATCATATATTTCACTTTTACTATTATCAAGCTCAATCTCTTTTTTAAACTGATATAAATTTGAAAGGTTTTTAATAATATCTTTTGATTTCTCAAGTGGATTAATATGTGAAGAGTTAGCTTTTTGACCAATAAACTTTTGAAGTCTTTTTTCAATATCCAAAGATGTATCTCTAAATGTTGACATTAATTTATTATAATCATCAATTAGTGCATCAACTTCACTAGTTTTTGAAGACTCATGAGGTATCTCTTTAAATCTTCCAGCAATTGCTAATTTTATACTTTTTGCAAGCTTATCTAATACTAAAATATAGTGTTCACTATTTTTTCTTGCAAGTATTATTATTAAAAAGATTGCAAGTAGTATAAGAAAAGGTATTAAATATGTAATTTCAAGACCAATTTGCTTTATATCACTTATATCCATTTTCAAAGAAACAGCACCTAATGTCTCACCATATTGCACATTGTGGCACTTATTACAGTCAATTCCATTTTCAATAGTTGAAATATATGGAACCGTAACTCTTATACTTGTTTTAGTAAAAGTTTCATTTATTTGATATTTTAATTGGCCTGTTTTTATAGCTTCTTTATCTATGTCATCCTTAGGGTTTCTAAGCTCTTCTTTTCCAAATTGTTTTTTTACTAGTTCACTTCTTATTAACCAAAGCTCTTCTATATTTTTCATTCCTGCAACTGAGTTAATAAAAGTATCAACTTGATCCATATTGCCATTTATCATATGAGAAGTAAGACCACTTTTTACAACTTTTGCTATAATTTGTGCATGTTGAATAGAAGATTTCAAGTTAGTATTTCTTAAGTTATAAAGACTTAATGTTGTAACTAAAACTGCTAAAATTATACCTATTAATAAAAATTGAAAAGTAGACTTTTTTCTCATCTAGTAGAAACCTTTAATGGATTTTTTTGAATTATACATTTTTTACATAAATATGTTATAAATTAGATTGATCTATCAATTAACAATCTTGCAACCTCTTTATGTGCATGAACAAAATTCTTTATGTTCAAATCTTTCAAATCTTTTTTCTCTTGAGTTGTATTTATCTTTAAAGTAATATTTGCATCTTTATAAAAACTTAGAATTGCCTCACAAATAAGTCTTTTTCTTTTTGTATTTGATAAAGTTATTATAATACTTGAAGAGTCTTCAACTTTAAGAGATTCTAATACAGGTTTTTTATCTAAGTGACCAAAATATGCCATATAACCTAATTTTCTTGCAAGTAGCACATGTCTTAGATCATCTGATATAATAACAAAATCTTTATTATTTTCTTTTAAAGTTCTTGATATTATTCTTCCAAGAGTTGAAAAACCACAAACAATTACATGGTTTTTTGCCTTAATAGGTGTAATTTTATCTGATTCATAAAACTCTACTTCAAAATATGAAGCAATTTTGTAAATATTACTTATTATAAAAGGTGTTAGAATCATTGATAATACTGTAACTAATATCAAAAAATTTGACAAATTACTTGAGAGTAGTCCATCATTTGAAGCAAGTGCAAATATTGCAAAAGAGAACTCCCCTACTTGACACAATGATAAAGCAGACTTAATAGCAGTACTTTTAGCTGATTTTCTTCTAATAATAAAATAAATCACAAATGCTTTTACTAAAACAATTGCTACAAAAATCAAAAAGATATAATGTATATTATTAAAAAAATAAAAAACATCTATTTTTGTTCCCACACTAAAGAAAAATGCACCAAGTAAAAAGTCTTTATAAGAAGCAATATCAGATTCTACTTTAATTCTATATTTTGTTTCAGCTATTATCATACCTGCAATAAACGCACCTAAAGAGTAAGTAAAACCCATCTCATGAGCTAAGATTGATGCTCCCATTACTATTGAAAAAACTGATCCTAAGAATAACTCTTCTAATTGTGTATTTGATGAGAATCTCAAAAGCCAATTCATTATCTTTTTTCCTATTGTAAATAGAAATAATATCACAACAAAAGCAGAGAAAAGTGTATTTAAAATGATTTGAGAAACACTTAAAGAATCATTTGCTAAAAATGAAATTAGTAAAAGTATAGGAATTACTGCTAAGTCTTGAAAAATCAAAATTGCAGTTGACTTTTCTCCGTATGGCGTATAAATATCTTTTGAATGCTTTAAATAACTTAATACAATAGCAGTAGAAGATAAAGAAAAAGCAAGTGATATAATGACAGAGGGAACAATTTGTATTTTAAAAACAAAGTGAGAAAATAAAAAAATAACAATAGCACTTAAACTAACTTGTAAAAAGCCGTTTAGTAAAAGAATCTCTTTCATTCTTTTGATTCTTTCTATACTCATTTCTAAACCAATAGTAAACATTAAAAATACAATACCAAACTCTGCTATTAACTCCAATGAGCGAATATCAATACTATTGAAATTAAAAATATAACTAATAACAGTACCTGTTAAAATATATCCAATAATATGTGAAATACCAATTTTCTTTAAAATTATATTAAATACTGTTGATAGTGCTATACTTAAAAATAGTGTAAATAAAATAGTTTGCATTTGTCTCCCTTAAAGCTTTTATTGTACCAAAAAATATACATGATTTATTTTATATTATATATATAAAATAAACAGTTTAAAAATAGATAATTAATAAATAGTAATTTTATGAATTAATGTTATAATTATTTAAACTAAGCATTTAAACTTTAAATTAATAAGGCCAAAACATGAATAAGATATACGATATTGCAATAATTGGTGCAGGTCCTGGTGGAATAGCAAGTAGTGTTGAAGCTGTTTTATTAGGTTTTAAAGATGTAGTTGTTTTTGAAAAAAGTCAAAATCATTCAGATACTATAAGAAAATATTTCAAAGATAATAAAAGAGTTGATAAAGACTGGAAAGGCATTAAAGTAGAATTAAGAGGAAATATTCATTTTACTGATGGAACAAAAGAGAGTACATTAAACCTATTTGATACATTAGTTAAAAACAAAGATATAGAGGCTTACTTCAATGAAGAAGTTTTTAGTGTAGAAAAAGAAGATAAAAATATTTTTAAAATCACTACAGTAAAAGAAAAATCTTACTATGCAAAAAATATTGTCATAAGCATAGGAACAATGGGAAAACCAAATAAACCAACATATAAAATTCCACCAACACTAAAACAAAAAGCAAATTTCAATATTAGTCAATGTACACAAAATGAAAAACTTTTGATTGTAGGAGGTGGAGATAGTGCTGTTGAGTTTGCATATTATATGGCAAAACAAAATAGTGTTACTTTAGCATACAGAAAAGAGAGCTTTTCAAGGGTAAATCCTACAAATTTACACTATTTGTTTGATTATGTAGAAAAAAAACTTATTGATTTAAGACTAAATTTAGATATAACAAAACTTGAAGATAATAATGGACAATTTGAAGTATATTTTTCAAATGGAAAAACTGAACTCTTTGATAGAATAGTTTACGCCTTAGGTGGTTCTAGTCCCACAGACTTTTTAAAAAGATGCTCAGTATTACTTGATGAAAATAATTGCCCAATTATTGATGAAAACCTAAGAAATAACCAAGAGGGGATATACTTAGCAGGTGATATTGCAAAAAGTAATGTTGGTGGCTCAATTGCCCTTGCATTAAATCATGGATATACTATTTGTGAACATATAAAAAGTAAAAATAAACCTTAAGCATTTAATGCACATAAATAGCTTTGTTCTTGATATTTTTTAAGTTCACTTGGAAAAGTAATTTCATTTTTCTTTTCAAATGCACTTAATGTTTGTGCACAGACCAAGTGTGTAGTACAAATACTATTTAATTGAATAACTCCTTCCATCTTAAAAGTCACAGCTCCACCTGCAAAATTTCCTTTTTTTGCCCTTTTTTTTAGAACTATTTTTTCAATACAATTTTGTCTTAAAAACTCTTCAATCTTTAAAAAAAACTCTTTTACACACTCTTGTTTCTCATCATCTTCTAAAGTAATCTTTTTTAATTTTAAATTTTTAAACTCATTGTTTTCAACTACACTTAATATTGCATTATTAGCTTTAAGTTCAATTCCACAAACTTTCATATAATCTCCTTTTTTTTATTATACTAAAATCAAAATACTAAGTATGATTTTATTTCAAAATGAAATATTTTTCTTTCTTATGATAAAATATGCTTTTAAAAGAGGAAAAATGAGAAAAATCAATAATATTATTTTTAAAGGTAAAGAAGGAAATATTTTTATCTTTAGTCTTTTTTTAACTACATTACTTATTATTTCTATATTAATTACATATTTTTATGATACAAAATTAGCAAATAAAATTACTAGTTTAGTTGTATCAAATCTTTTTGTAGGACGTGTTCCCTCACTATCTTTAGGTTATGCCTCGCAATTACCTCATATTACTGTTATAGGAGTAAATATAGTAACTGAAATTATTTTAGTTACTAGTTTATATCCTCTTTTTATATTTAGCCTTAAAGGAATACTAAAAATAAAACCTTTAGAAGATTTCTTTTTTCAAGTTCAAGAAAAGAAAAAACAACATCAAGATAAATTTGAAAAATACGGTAAAATAGGACTTTTTGTTTTTGTTTTTATTCCTTTTTGGATGACAGGACCAATTGTTGGTGCTATTATTGGCTATTTAATAGGTCTAAAGCACTATACAATAATGGCAATTGTATTTATATCAACTACTATTGCTATAACACTATGGGGATTTTTTCTAAATGAGATTATTGAGTTTTTATTGGCATTTGATACTAGATATGTATGGATAATACTTTTGTTAATTGTAGTGACAACTTTAATTTTAAAAATAAAAAATAAATTATATAAAAGAGAAAAATAATTCTCTTTTATAACTCTGATTTTATTAAATTCATTAGATTATCAAGACCAAAAGTCTCAAGTGGTTTTCCATTTACAAAATAAGATGGTGTTTTTGTTGCTCCTAATTCTTTTGCATCATTTAAATCTTGATTTATTATATCTGTAACTTTTTGTGAATCATTTTCAATATCAGCAGAAAGTTTTTCCATATCAAGACCAGCTTTTGGTAAAATTTTCCATAACATCTTAGGATTTACAACATGATGTTCTATCCAATACTTTTGAGTTGCAAACATAAACTCTAAAGTATCCATAAACTTATCTTGTTTTCTAGAAGCTTCTAATACTCTTACTGCAAAATCTGAGTTTTCATGAAAAGGTGCATATCTTAAAACTAGTTTTATATCACCTTCATTTTCTTTCATTATCTTTTTTACATAAGGGTGAAACTGTGCACAAGTACCACAAGCAGGATCAAAAAACTCTACAAGTTGAACTTTTGCTTCTTTTTTTCCTAAAACAATTGAGTGCTCTTTTTGTAAATTACTAGCTTTTTGTTCAAGCATAGCATTATAACTTGCAGACTCATTTTGTTTGTAAATATATGCTCCTGCTATAAATACGACCACTATACTAATTATTGCAATAAATACAATCTTTTTATTTTGCATACAAAACTCCATATAAAATTTATATATTTTATCAAATTTTTGTGTAGTATGTGTGGAGATAATAAATAGTTAAAAACTAATTTTGTATCATTAGGAAAATAAAAAAGTGAGACATATGAAAAAAAATGAAAAAGTTAAATTAATAAGAGAGATTGAGAAACCTATAAAAATCTTTGGAAAGCAACTAAAAATAACAAGAGTTGTTTTAATTCTTGCGGCTTTTTTAATATATTTTGTAGCTTTGTATTATGAAACAAGAAGCAATACACCTTTAGTTTTAGGAATAATTCCTTTAGTTTTATTAAGCTTTACTCTAATTTTGATAAAAAATAGAATTTTATATATTGGTAAATACAATATAGAGTGTTCAAATGCAGGTGATTTATATATAACAAAACTTAAAGGTTCTTGTCCTAAATGTCAAGGGGAATTAAAGGTTGTAAAAAAACTAAATGATCAATTTGTAATTTGTAAAAACAATAAAGAACATAAGTTTTATTTACAAGAGAACTAAGGATTTTCTTAGTTCTATGGCACTTTTAATACTGCACAATTACATAAATCATCGCTTTCATAAGCTGTAATATCACCTTGTTTTAAATTAGGATAAGGAAAAAGTCTTACAGTCAAGGGTTTATTTAACCTAAATGCCATAGTTCCAGTATCTTGCATAATTAAAGCGATTTTTTCAATAGAAGTATCTCCTTCAATTGGTACAGTATCAAGTCCTATTCCACAAACAGCACTATTTGTAAGTAGTGTTCTAATATCATAATCTTTTCTTTTAGTTCCAGCTGCTAAACCTAAATCTTCAATAACCGCAAGCATTAATCCTGAAAATCCCACTAATGGCACATTTTTTATACTTTTAAAAACCTTTGTAAGTAAAGAAGAAGCCTCTACACTTCCTGCTGCACCAAAATACTCAACACCTAATAGCTCATAAACACTTGCCATTGAAGAGCAGTTTTTAGATGGTGCTGCTGAACTATCAATTCCTACAAATTTAAAATCACTATTATCAAAACTATTTATTACTTCATTTATATTATCAACATGATACTGTAATGATGTACTTAAAACTTCATAATACTCTTTAAACTTTTCTTGATGTGTTTTTTTAGTATTTGATTCATTGCATTTGCTTAAAACATTTACTAATAAATCTGGTGTTTCAAGACCTATAACATATGAATCTTCTAAAAAGCTTTCATGGTATGAAGCTGGAAAATAAGGAATAAATGGCTTACAGTTGAAATTTACTGTAAAATTAAAATTACCCTCACCTCTTGGTGTTATTTGTGAAATTTTTTTAACAGCTTTTGCACAGTGCAAAATAGTTGTATTATCTAAAATATCAAATTCATCTTTTTTTATATTTACACAAGCATTGCACAAATCACCATATGAAGCTATTAACTCAGGTAACATCTCAATTTGTTCTTTTGTTTTTGCTTCACCAATTGCAAATCTTATTCTTAAATTTTCATTTGAATATTTATTTAAAAGTGAAGATATATATGCTAAATCTTCTTTTGCTTCTTCTATACTATTTATGTTTAAATACTCTTCAAATGCATTTGTAACAACTCTTATTGATTGAACTTCATAATCAATTCTATTAAATCTTTTGCTTAAATTATTACAAAAATAACAAGCTTTTTCTATCTTTTTTTCCCAATTGTTTTTATCTTTATCTAAAGTTAAAAATGTTGTTATTGTCCTTATTTTGCATAATTGTTTGTTTTTATAATTCATCTTTATCCTTTAGCAAAATATTAGCAAAGAAATAAAAAATAATCAATCCAAATATTGCTTTTATATAAGCTTTTTTAATACTTTATTAAGTAAATTATATTATAATTTTAAGCAAAGCTGTATATTAGGTCTATGGTATAGACATACATGATTAAGCACTACAAAACTACTTAGCTTTATTCTACATGTAAAAAATTCTATTTATAACAGCAAACATATAAAAGGTAATTATTATGGGTGTACAAGAACACAGAAGCCTATTAAAAGATATTGGGGTAGATGTTGATAGACATGCTAAAATGATGGAAATGGGTCTTGAATCATATAAAGCACAATTTATGACACAAAAAAACAGACCAGAAGCAATGAAATATTTTGATTGGTTTATGAGTGAGATGCAAGGTCAAAGAATAGCAGAAATAAATGAATTAAGAAAAAATAAAAAACCTGCAATTGGAGCATTTTGTATTTTTGTTCCTGAAGAGATTATTGTGGGTTCAGGAGGAGCATGTTTTGGTTTATGTGGGGGAAGTCCTGCAACTATAGCTGATGCAGAGACTGAACTTCCTAGAAATATCTGTCCATTAATTAAATCTGCCCATGGATTTAAACTTCAAAAAACATGTGCTTATACTCAATCTTCTGATTTTATCTATGGAGAAACAACATGTGAGGCAAAGAAAAAAACTTGGGAGATTTTAAATAAACATCACCCTGTAAAAGTTATGAATATTCCACATATGAAAAGAGAAAAAGATTTAAAACTTTGGAAAGAAGAACTTTTTGAGTTTAAAGAACATATTGAAAGTATAACAGGAGAAAAACTATCATTAGAACAGATGAAAAAAGGAACTAAGATAGTAAATGAAAAAAGAGAAGCTTTACAAAGATTAGACAGATTAAGAAGTATGAATAAAGATGTAATTCCAATAAGTGGAAAAGATGGTTTATTTGTTACTCAAATGGGATTTTTAGATGATCCTGTTAGATTTACTAAAAAAGTAAATGAACTTTGCGATGAATTAGAAAAAAGAGTTGAAGATAAAATTAGTGTATTTGAAGAAGATACACCAAGACTTATGGTATTAGGGACTCCTTTTGCACCACCAAACTGGAAACTTCATACAGCAGTTGAAACAAGTGGAGGGGCAATTATAAATGAAGAATCATGTATTGGACATAGATATTATAAAGATAATGTAAATTTAGATGATGTAAATAATGAAGATGAATTAATGCAAAAGCTACTTGATAAATATAGTGCAGTTGATTGTGCATGTTTTACACCTAATGCACCAAGAATTGATAAAATCTTACAAATGTATAAAGATAGACAAGCAAGTGGAGTAATTTATTATACTTTATCATTTTGTCATACATATAATGTTGAAGCTCATTTGGTTACACAAGCACTTGAAAAAGAAGGAATTCCTTGTTTGGTAATTGAATCTGATTATTCACCAGAAGATGCAGGGCAAATAAAAACAAGAGTTGAAGCATTTTTAGAAAGTATTAATTTTAAAAAAGAAGCTGCTGCTTTTAAAAAGAAACAAAACTAAATGTACTGGGGAGTAGACATAGGGTCCACATATACAAAAATATGTGGACTTGATGAACAAAAAAATATAATAGATACAAAAACCATACCAACTATTGTAAATCAAGATGAAATAGTTCAAGAATATCTTAAAGACAAAAATGTTGAAATGTTAGTATCCACAGGGTATGGAAGACATATGGTTCAAGAACTTTTTAATTGCCCAGTAATTAGTGAAATAAAAGCCCACGCGAAAGCAGCACACTATTTTCAAAATGATGCAGATATGGTTATTGACTTAGGAGGTCAAGATAGTAAAGTAATAAAACTTGATTTAACTGGTGGTTTTATTGATTTTAAGATGAATGACAAATGCGCAGCAGGAACTGGAAAATTTTTAGAAATTGCTTCAAATAGAATGGGTTTAGAACTTGAAGAGTTTTCAAAAATAGGATTTAAAGCAACAAAAGAGTTAACTATTTCAAGTATGTGTGCAGTTTTTGCAGAATCAGAAGTAATCTCACTCATAGCAAAAAAAGAGAGTGCTTCAAACATTTGTTATGCAGTTCATGAATCAATTGCATCAAGACTTGCTTCAATGGCAAGGAAATTTGCAATAAAAAGCAATAAGATTATATTTTCAGGAGGAGGAGCATTAAATCCTTTTTTATTACATTTAGTAGCTTTAAAATTAGATAAAGAAGTAATTGCATCAAAACACCCTCAATTGGCTGGAGCAGTAGGTGCAGCACTTGCTGGTCATGAAGTAAGCACTGAACTTTAATGAGTAAACTTTTAAGTTTGCTCAATGTAAAATAAACTTATGTTTGAGTTTTATTTACTAATTTTTTTACTTATAATTGTTTGTGCTATTGTGATATCTTCACTAAAAATTGGGATTTCTCCTATGCCAAGTTCAAAAGCTTCACATAAAATAATCTTAGAGTATGTAAAAAAAACAGAAAATAAAACTATTATTGATTTGGGTTCTGGCTTTGGAAGTTTAGCAATTTTTCTAGCTTCAAATCTTCCAAATAGAAAAATAATTGGCTATGAATTATCATTTTTTCCATGGTTAATCTCTATTTTTTTAAAAAAATTATTAAGATTAGAAAATCTTCATTTTTATAAAAAAGATTTTTTAAAACAAGATTTGAAAAATGCAACTTTAGTTTGTTATTTATACTTTAAAGGGATGAGAAAGCTCGAAGATAAACTATTTGCAGACTCAATTAATACTACAATTATTAGTAATACTTTTTCTTTTTTTAATATAAAGTATAGAGATAAACTATATGCAAATGACCTATTTAAAACTACTATTTACTTATATATGACTTAAATATTAAATATTCATTAAAATTTCAATGTTATAATTTCAGTAAGATTAAAAAAAGGAAAAGCGATGAAAACTTTTAAAATTGCTATATTATCTATAGCTACATGTACGCTACTTGTTGCCCAAAATTTTCCAAATAAAGGGCCAATTCCTTTTAACTCGTATGATCAAAATACTGATGGAGAAATAACTTCAAAAGAGTTTTATGATGTAAGAGCTGAAAGAATGACTCAAAAAGCTAATCAAAATATGCCTATGAGAAACGCACAAAATGCTCCAAGTTTTGAAGACATTGATAAAAATGGTGATAAAAAAATAACAAAAGAAGAGTTACAAGATTATCAACTAAATAAAATGTCAACGAGAATGAACAATAAAGGCATGAACAAAGGTCAAGGGATGAATCAAGGTCAAGGCATGAAAGGTCAAGGGATGAATCAAGGTCAAGGCATGAAAGGTCAAGGCATGAATCAAGGTCAAGGAAGAGGCATGAATAACTAAGAGAGTTTTCTCTCTTAGTTATTTAAAGCATCATACTTAAAGCTACTTTTTGTCTTTTCATATCAATATCAATAACTTTAAGTCTTGGTAAAAATTGATTTATTGATAAAACCTCCATTGGATGATTTACTCTTTTTTCACTCATTTTAGAAATATGTATCATTGCATCATTTTTCAATCCAACATCAACAAAAGCTCCAAAATCAGTTAGATTTCTAACCACTCCACAAAGTTCATCATCAAGTTTTAAAGACTCTAAACTAAGCTCATCATCTCTAAATACAGTTTGAGGTAACTCTTCTCTAATATCAAAGCCTGGTTTTAAAAGTTCACTTATTACATCTTCACAAACAGTCTTTGAAATCTCAAATTTATTACAAACTTCTTCTTTATTTATATTATTTAAATCTTCATATTTTAAAAGTTGATTTGCTAACTCATAATTTTCAGGATGAATTGCAGTATTATCTAAAATTGATAATCCATCTTTTATTCTTAAAAATCCAACTGCTTGTTCATAAACCTTTGCTCCAATTCCACTTACTTTTAATAAGTCACTTTTTGTTTTGAAGTTTTTGTTTTTATCTCTATATGAAACAATATTTAAAGCTAATTTTTCAGAAATACCTGAAACAAAAGACAATAACTTATAAGAAGCAGAGTTTATATCAACTCCTACTTTATTTACCAAATCTTCAGTAACTTCATTTAATTTTTTCTCAAGTTTTGTTTGATTTACATCATGTTGATATTGCCCTACTCCAAGTGATTTTGCATCAATTTTTACAAGTGCAGATAAAGGATCTCTTAATCTACTAGCAATTGAAATAGCACCTCTTGTTGTAACATCTAAATTAGGATACTCAATAGTTGCAATCTTTGAAGCAGAATAAACAGATGCACCAATCTCACTTACAACTGCAAATTTTAAATCTAAGTTATTCTCTTTTATAAATCTTGAGAAAAAACTTGCTGTTTCATTTGAGGCAGTTCCATTACCAATTGCTATGGCATTGATTTTATACTTTTTAATTAAATCAAAAACAATCTTACTAGAATTTTTATAATCTTCTTTTGGTTTTGTAGGATATATTACATTTGAGTCTAAATAGTTTGCATTTTCATCAATAACAGCTAATTTGCAACCTGTTTTATATCCAGGATCAACTCCAAGTATAACTCTATTTACAACAGGTGGAGTAATTAAAAGTTGATGTAAATTTTTTCCAAAAAGATTTATTGCTTCATTGCTTGCTTTTTCTTTTATATTTGTAATAAGTTCTCTTTTTAAACTAGGAAGAAGCAATCTTTTTAAACCATCAACTAATCCCTCAAGTAGATAAATACTTGAACTATTTGCATCTTTTGGAATCTTAAACTTTTGTATGTTTTCTATAATTCTTTCTTCATCAACTTCTACTTTTATTGACAATTGTTTTTCATTGACAGCTCTATTTATTGCTAAAAATCTGTGAGAGGGAATATATTTTGCTTTTTGAGAAAACTCTTTATAATTTTTATAAACTCCATCTTCTTCATAATCTTTTGTTGGTTTTGTTTGTAAAAGTGCATGATTTTCTAAAAGTGTTCTTACTACTTGTTTTGAGCGTATATCATCAGCATATCTTTGAGCAATAATATCTTTTGCACCTAAAATTGCTTCTTTAGTATCTTTTATATTTTCATTTAAAAAGTTCTTTGCTTTTTTTTCAACTTCTTCTTTTGTATATTTTACACAAGAAATAATATTTGCTAAACCCTCTAGATTATTATCAATAGCCTTTTGTGTTCTTGAACTTTTTGCTGTTTTAAAAATAGAGTAAATATCATCTAATGCAACTAATGTTGTTGCCTCATTAATTGATGCTTCAAGTTTTGAAGTTAAAAGCTCTTTTTGAATAAGTTTTTGTTTTATATCATCTTTTTTTTCTACAACTTTTTTACTATATTCATAAATATCATTGAAATCTCTTAAAGTTTCATCACTTGCATTTCCTGTTAAATCTTTTCTATATCTAGCAATAAAAGGAATTGTACATCCTTGCTCAAAAAGATTTAATATATTTTCTATGTACTCTTGTTTTAAATTTGTTTTTTCTTTTATAGTTTTTATTAATTCATTCAATTTATATATCCTATTGCATCAAAAA
The DNA here is from genome assembly GCF_008000835.1 of Malaciobacter canalis. Taxonomy (GTDB): domain Bacteria; phylum Campylobacterota; class Campylobacteria; order Campylobacterales; family Arcobacteraceae; genus Malaciobacter; species Malaciobacter canalis. The sequence continues at coordinate 1,065,089 of NZ_CP042812.1, read as the reverse complement.
TTAATTTTACAGCAAATGCTGCTAATAATAAGGCCAAAAATTTCATTATAAAAAAATAAACCTTCCCTTTTAAAAACTTTTTACTCTTTGCTGCCATATATGCAATAAAAACTTTTGAACCAACCAATGAAAAGTAAAAAGTTGCTAAAAAAGCAAACACTACACTTAAAGAGAATTCATTTAGTATTTGCAGTAAAATGGGTGTTCCAATAGCAATCCAAAAAAGATAAGGGTTTGGACTTAAAGCACCAATAACTAAACCTTGCCTAAAAGATTTATTTGGCATATTTTTATCAAGTACAATTTGTTCAACCTTGAAATTTTCATAAGCTAAATAGAATAAATAAGCACTTCCAACTAAAGAAACAAACATTAAAAACATCTTTGAATCACTAATATAACTTGCTAAAAGAATAGATAATATAACTATTGGAATATCTACTATTACAGGAGAAAAAGCCACTTTAACACCTGAATTCAAATCATGTTTTAAAGTTTGCTGTATTACAAAGTTTGTAAGAGGACCTGGAGCAAAACCAGCACTTACACCCAAAGTAAGTGCCAAAAATAAAAAATCTATCATACTCTTCTAAAAATAAAAGAAAGTAATAAAAATACTACAACAACTATTCCTAAGCCTATATATTTAAAGTCTTCACTACTATTTAAAATATACGAACCTGCTGTGTAACTTGCATAACCAACAATTACAGCCCAAAGTGCTGTTGCTAAAATATTAAAAAAAATAAACTTTTTACTTGAATATTTTGTAATTCCCATAGCCAATGGAATTAATGTTTTTATTCCATAAATATATTTTTGGAAAAAAACAACAAAGGAACCATATCTTCTCATCATCAAATGAGCTAAAGCCACTTTTCTTCCATACTTTTTCATCATATCTTTTGCATACATTTTATTTTTTCTTGCAAGGGTAAATAAAAATTGATCACCTAAAAAGTTAGATACACCAGCAACTAAAATTGATATATAAATATTTAAATCCCCTGCATAAGATAACACTCCTGCAACTACAAGACCTACAAATCCACCACCAAAGGAATAAGCAAATAATGCAATATATCCCCAATCTCTTATCAAATCTTCCAATACAAACCCTTATATAAATTTAATGGATTTTATCTAAATAAGTTTTAAATAACATATAGTGAAGAATTTATAAGATAAATAACTTTTTTTTCAATTAAATAATATTTTTACATTCGTTATTCTAGGTATCTTAAGATTTAATAATATATAATCAATTTATAAAGTAAAAAAAGGGTATAAATGTCTATAATAAAAAAGTTTTTAAGATATAAAAATAAAGATAAAATAAAAACACTTTTTTTAATAGATATTTTATATATGAAAGATATTAATGCTGTTTACAATTTTGACAATGGCGATTACATAATAAAACAGCTAGAAGAGTTGCTTAAACATACTATTAAAAATAAAATAAAAAGTATAGTAAAAGATTCTGTTTTTATTGATTTTGTAAATACACATGTTGATGTTTTTGGACTTACTATATACAAAGATATATCACAAGAAGATATAGAAAAAATAAAAGATGCAATCTTTTATACAATAATCTCACACAAATTTAAACTTTTAGATAAAAAATCTTTTATTAATATTGATGTAACAATAGGTTGTTCTAAAAGTGCTGATAAAAAAGTAAAAATATATGCAGAAAAAGCTTTACACAATGCAAAGTTAAATTTTGTTCATTTTATCTATTTTGATAGTAAATTTTATGAAGAAGAGAATTCAAATGAAAATTTACTAGAAATACTTAAATATAATATTCAAGAAAAGTTAGTAGAGCCATATTTTCAGCCAATAGCAAACGCTCAAACAGAAGAGATAGTAAAATACGAAGCTTTAATGAGAGTATTTGATAAAGACAACAATATGATAATGCCTTATGTTTTTATTCAAAAATCTAAAAAATATAGATTATATAATAATTTAATGGCAATACTAATTGAGAAAGTTGTTTCATATATCAATAAATACAAAATAAATATAAGTATAAATCTTGACTTTCATGATATATTAAATCCAAAAATAAAAGATTTATTAATAGAAAAAATCAAAAATAACAATGTTGGAGAATATCTAACTTTAGAGATATTAGAAAGTGATAAAATCTCAAACTATTCTATTGTAAATGAGTTTATAAAAGAAGTTAAAAAATATGGTGTAAAAATAGCTATTGATGATTTTGGAACAGGCTTTTCAAATTATGAATATATTTTAAATATTGATGTTGATTATATAAAAATAGATGGCTCACTTATTAAAAAAATTGATCAAGAAATCTATTTAAATCTTGTAAAAAGTATAGTTTTATTTTGTAAACAACAAAACTTTGAAGTTGTTGCAGAGTTTGTAAGTGATTTGAAAATATTACGATATATTCGTTCATTGGGAATTGAATATGCGCAAGGCTATTATATTAGTAAGCCAAAACCAATAGAAACAATAGTTGGAGAACTTAATGAAAAGAATTCTTAAAAAAGTAACTGATGCGACTGTAAATGAACTTTTACAAAATGAAATTATTTTACCCTCAACATATTTTCAGTGCTTTGATAAACACGCAAAAACTTTAGAAATAGATTTAGAAGATAAAGAGTTTCACAAAAACTTAGACTCTTTTATTGCAAAAGAGTATGCAGATATAAATGATTATGCAAAAAAAACATTAGAGAGTTTAGATAAAGTTACACTTGCAACAAAAGATGCAAAACTTGCAATTGAAAATAAAGATGAAAGTTCTTTACAAAAAATCTATCATGAGATGCAAGATTTGAAAAAAGAGCTTGACACTGTAACAAATAAGGTATTTAAAGATGAAGTAACACAAGCTTTTAATAAAAAATGGATTTATAATAGATTTTTAAATAATGAATATAATTTTAAAAAAGATGGAGCACTGGCTTTAATAAAAGTAGAAAATGCTGATTATATTTATGAAAATTATGGTCAACTAATATTTGATAATTTACAAATATTTTTAGTAAAATATATTACTAAAAAAATAAAAGAAGAGAGATTAAATTATAGTATTGCTAGATTTATAAATAACCAATTTATTATATTTTTTGATAATGAAGATTTAAAAGAGTGTTCACATGTAATTAATAATATAAAAAACCTAATTGAAGACACTACACTTAAAAGTAAATCAGGTATCTTAATCAAACCAAAATTTACCTATGAAATGAATACATATTCAAAAAATGAAAGTTTTTCAGAACTAATAGAAAACTCTTTTATAAATACCTATTAATAAAAAAGTTTTTAAAGCTTAGTTAAAAGAGTTATAAAACTCTTTTAACTTCTTTTGTGCTTTTTCAATAGATATTTGTTTAAATCTTATTTTTGTATTTGGTTTTACTTGAGCTAATTTAAAGCAATCGATACTTAAAACACTACCAATTTTAGGATAACCACCAATTGTTTGTCTATCTTTTAAAAGTATAATAGGCTGTCCATCACTTGGAATTTGTATTGATCCAAAGCTTATTCCCTCAGATACAATACCATCAATATCACACTTTATTGGTTCACCTTTTAGTTTGCATCCCATTCTATTAAACTCATTTGATACTGTAAACTCACTTGAAAAAAACTTCTGTTTTTCCTTATCAGAAAAATATTCATCTTGATAAGATAAAACAACTCTTAATAAAAGTGTATCTTCATACTTTGGATGAAAAATATCTTTTAATCTTGAAGTATGATGTAAAGTATGAGAGTTTATTTTTAAAATATCACCTTTTTGCAATCTATTTGCATTTAAGCCACCAAGATTTTCTTTTATTGTAGTTGAATAGCTTCCAAACTCTTTTTTTATTTTAAAGCCATCTTTTACAGCAAGATATACTTTTGATCCTTCTAAAAATTTTCCAATTTTAACAATATCTCCAACTTTTAGATTATGTGTTTGCCAACTCTTTTTAAGTTCATTGTTTATAAAAACCTCACAAGAAGCTCCTGTTACTGCTATTTGTGTATTTGTATTTGCTTTAAACTCAACATTTGAAAAAGCTATTTCGATAATATTTTCATCTTTTTTATTACCTAAAAGCATATTTGCAATATAGTAAGCATACTCATCCATAACACCTGCATGTGTTACACCTATGTGTGTATATGAAAATCTTCCTTTATCTTGAATAGTTGCAAAAATTGGAGTATTGATAATCTCTAAACTCATAAAACTCCTCCTTGTTTTAAAAACTGCTCTTTTGAAATGGGATTAAATTTCACCCTATCTCCTACACTAATAGGAGATAAAGTCTCTAAACTTTTATCAAAAAATTCAAAAGCAGTTCTTCCTACAATATTCCAGCCTCCTGGACTAGCTTGTGGATAAACAGCTGTTTGAGTATTTGCAATTGCAACACTTCCTTTTGGAATACTCTTTCTTGGAGTACTTAATCTAGGAAGAGCAATACGCTCATCTACACTTGCTAAGTATCCAAAACCTGGTAAGAATCCTATTGCATATACATCATATGTTCTGTCTGAATGAATTTTTATAATTTGCTCTATACTTAAAGCTGTTTTTTCACTCATACTTTGTAAATCTAATCCAACTTCAACTCCATAATAAACATCAATAGTAATTAGTTTAGAGTTATCTTCTTGAGTTTCATCTAGATTAATCAACTCTTCAAGTTTTGTTTTTATAGTTTCATAATCATATGTAAAAATATCATATGTAATTAAAATTGAAGTATATGATGGAACTATTTCAATAATTCCATCAAGATTTAATTTTTTTACACAAAGATAAGCATTTTTTACCTTTTTTGCTATATCTTTATCAATCTTATCTCCAAAATAGATAATTAATGAATCAACTGAGGCTACTTTTATTTTCATTTTAAATCAATGCTTTTCTTAATAGTTTTATAAAGTCTAAGGCTTTTTCATTATCTCCATGTACACATAAACTATCTACTTCTAAAAATAGTCTATTACTGTTTACACTTGTTATATAGCCTTTTTCTTTAAGTGTTGAGATTCGTTGAGCAACTTCAAGCTCATCGTGAATCACCGCATCATCTCTCATTCTTGATACAAGAGTTCCATCATCGTTATAATTTCTATCTGCAAATACTTCATATAATAGATTTATTCCATAAAACATTGCAGTATGTTTATAACTTTCATTTTTAGGGCTTGATAAAATCATAAGTTTTATATTTTTATCAAAAGATGAAATTGCACTTAATATTGCTTTGAATATATTTTCATCTTTCATCATATCATTATATAAAGCACCATGAGGTTTTACATATGAAATACCTGTTCCATGAGCTTTACAAAATGCATTTAATGCACCTAATTGATATAAAATTATAGACTTTATCTCTTCTAGTGAACATCTTATGCTTCTTCTACCAAAACCAACTAAGTCTTGATATGCAGGATGTGCACCAAGTGTTACATTGTATTTTTTTGCCAATGCAACAGATTTATTCATAGTTAAAGCATCACTAGCATGGAAACCACAAGCAAGATTTGCCATATCAATGTATGGCATAATTTGCTCATCATATCCCATCTTCCAGATACCAAAACTCTCTCCCATATCGCAGTTTAATCTAATATTCATAACCTTATCCTATAAATTGTGATACTTTATTATATCTAACCAATCATTTTATTTGGTAAGAAAAATACCAATTCTGGGAAAAATGTAATTAGTGCAACTGTTATAATCATTATTATAAAAAATGGAAAAGTTGCTTTTAAAATCGTTTCAATCTTTTCATTACTTATACCTTGAATTACAAATAGTGAAAATCCAACAGGTGGAGTTATTTGTGCCATTTCTACCATAAATACCAAGAAAATACCAAACCATAAAGGATCATATCCAGCTAAAATAACAATAGGTAATACAATTGGTAAAGTCATTACAACAATAGAAATTGCTTCTAAAATCATTCCAAGAATAATATACATAATACCTATTAATAAAATAAGCATTAATGGACTTAATCCAAGACCTGTAATAAACTCACTCATTGCTCTTGCAATTCCTAAAAATCCAATAACTTGAGATAAGAAAACTGCACCTGCAATAATAAAACCAATCATAACTGAAGTTTTCACACTATTTAAAAGTGCATTTTTTAATATATCTAAAGATAAAGCTTTAAAGTAAGCAGCTAAAATCAATGAACCCAAAATACCTAAAGCTGCTGCTTCTGTTGGAGTTGCAAAACCACCATAGATTGAACCTAAAACTAAACCAATAAGTGAGAAAATAGGCGCTAAATCTTTTAGTGAATATAGTTTATCTTTAAAAGTATATGTTTCATCATCAGCTGGCATAACATTTTCTTTATCTGTTGTTGCTTTATACATAATATAAAAAGAGTATAAAGTAGCAAGTAATAATCCAGGTATTAACCCAGCAACAAAAAGTTTACCAATAGATACATCAGATAAAACTCCATATATAATCATTATAAGTGATGGAGGAATTAAATACCCAAGAGTACCAGAACCTGCAAGTGAACCCATAGCTAATGATTTTGAATATCCCCTACTTTGAAGTTCATCAAGAGTGATTTTACCAACAGTAGCAGTAGTAGCAGCACTAGAACCTGACACTGCTGCAAAAAGGGAACAAGCTGCAACATTTACATGTAAAAGTTTACCAGGTATATGAGTAAGCCATGGCTTTAATCCATTTAATAATCTTGTTGAGATTGAAGATTTATATAAAATCTCACCCATTAAAATAAACATTGGAAGTGCTGCAAGTGACCAAGAGTTTAAAGCATCATAAAGTGAAGATGCAAGTAAATCTCCTATTTTATCATATACACTTATTACAGGAGGAAGATTATGATCAAATAAAAGCATTCCAATTATTCCTGTTAACATCAATGAAATACCAATCCAAATAGATGATAATAAAAATATAAACATTATTACTATTAAAACAATTGATAATATAAGTGGATCAGCTATCATGTGTAAATCCTTTGAAAATAAAAACTATAACTGCTAAAATAAATAGCGCAATTCCAATTGGCATTGCAAGTTGAGTTAAATAAATTGGTGTTTCAGAAACATTTTCTGAAAGCATTTCAAACTCATATGAGTCATATGTAAGTAATACAGTTCTATAAAATGCAAAAAATAGCACACCAAGTGCAATAATTGCTGCAAAAACATCTACTTTTTTATTTGCTTTTTTAGAAAGTTTTGAAGTAATTATATTAATTCTAATATGACTATCACTACTAAATGTATAAGCAAGTCCTAAAAAAATAGAAGCTAAATAGAGATATCCACTATATTCATCTGCAATCATTGTTGAAATATCAAAAAATGATCTTAGAAAAATCTCCAATAAAATTAGTGATACTAATATTATCAATAAAAATCCCGATAAATAAGCTCCCCCTTTTGAGAGCTTATCTACTAAATTACATAAAGAGTTCATACACAACTACTTTCTATATTCTTTAAAGATTTTTTTAATATCTTTATTTGCATCATCAAGGTATTCAGTTAAAAGTTTTAAAGCAATTTCATCAAGCTCTTTTTTAAGTTCAGGACTAGCTTCTTTTACTTTCATACCATTTTTTCTTAATAACTCTAAAGAAGTCTCATCTTCAATTTTTACAGCTTCCCATTGGGCTTTTTCAATCTCTTTTGCTGCTTTTAACATCGCTTTTTGTTGATTTTTATCTAAAGCATTCCAATAATCTAAATTAATAGTTACTGCTTGTAAAGGATATGCATAATTTATTTTTGTATAATTACCTAATACTTCCCAAAACTTACCATCTTTACCCGAACTTGAAGAAGTTACAACAGAATCAACCATTCCAGTTCTAAGTGATGAATAAACCTCTCCCCAAGGTAAAGCAACAGCGTTTCCGCCTGCAAGATTTACAAAAGATGCAGAGTTTTTATCATAAGTTCTAGTTTTTACACCTTTAAAATCATCAATTGAATTAATCTCATTTTTAGAATAAAAACCACTTGCTGGCCAAGTTACTGAATAAAGTAGTTTTTGATTCCACTTTCTTGCAGTTTTTTCATAAGATTTTTTTGATAATTGATAAAGCTTGTAAGCATCTTCATATGAGTTTGCTATAAAAGGAAGTGCTGAAATTCCAAATACCTTACCTCCACCTGATGTAAAAGGTATAAACATATCAGTCATAGCTACAGTTCCATCTTTTACTGCTTTTAAAGGATTTCCTTTTATAAGCGCACTACCTGAATGTACTGTTATTTTTATACTTCCATTAGTATACTCTTTAACTAATGTTGCAAATTTCTTAGCACCTTGAGTATGAAAGTTACTTTCAGAATATTTTGCGTTTAAATCCATTTTCATATCACCTGCAAACATTGCACTTGCAAGAGATACAATCAATAAACTTTTCTTGAACATTTAAGACTCCTTTTGATTTTATTAAGGAATCTTAACTTACTGCAGTGAGTAAAAAGTGAGTTTTTTGTGACTTATGTGTAATTTATGTACTTTTTAATTTATAACCTTCTTGTGGGATATTTATCAAAATATCTTCAGGAACCCTTTGTCTAAACTCTTTTATGAATGTTTTCAATGCACTCATACTCATACTTTTATCTTTCCATAAATACTCTTCAATATAATCATATGTTAAAACTCTATTTCTATTTTCATACAACAATATAATAAATTCTTTATCTCTTTTTCTTAAGCTAATCAATTCATCTTTAAAGTATAACTCCCTTGACTCCATATAAAAACACAAATTATCATTTAATTGTATTTTTAAAGTAAGTTTTGAAGCAAGTGCTTTTAATATACCACTTAAAAGTGACTCTGAATTAACAGGTTTTAAGATATATTGATTTACATTTAAATTTATCAAATCCAATAAATACTCTTCATTGCTATATGCTGTAACCATTATTATAATAGTGTTAAAATCTTTTTTTCTTATGTTTTCAATAAGGGCGATTCCGTTCTTTTTTGGCATCTCAATATCACTTAAAACTATTGATGGCTTATATTCATAATACAATTCATAGCCCTCATCAGCATTTGAAGCTGAATAAACTTCATCAAAATAATACTTTAAAGTATTTACCAAACGTTTACGAATACCCTCTTCATCCTCTACACAAAGAATTGTATAGTTTTTCAATTGTTCTAATAACTCTTTTTTCATAAAAAACCTTTAAAACAAAATATATTATATAATTTATTAAAAAAAACTTTTAACACTTTTCAAATTGTCATTTTTTTATTATTTTTATGTATAATGTCAAAATTAAAAAGTTATAAATTAAATATTTATTTGAATCTATTTTATATTATTTTCATAAGAAAACATTAATTAGACTATTACTTTTTTATTACATTTTCTTGTTACAATTAAATTAGAAAAATGATACCACATCAAAAAGGATTACAAATGTCAATCAAACAAAAACTTGTTCTACTAAGCACAAGTGTACTTTTAGGATTAATTGCTCTTTTTATTTTGAATAACTATAGTCAAAACCAAATGAGAGAATTAGTTAAAGCCCAAAAATCTGTTGAAGTATTAAAAACAGTACAAACACAATTAAGAAAAAATGAAAAAGATTTTCTAGCAAGAAAAGATGAAAAATATCTAAATGATTTCCAAAATAATTTCAAAAGTTTACAAAACAGTGCAAACTCTTTAAAAGATATACTAAAAAAAGTAGATATTAGCACTGAATATACAAATGACTTTTTAGAAATATCAAATAATTATAATGATATTTTCACACAAATTGCAAATACACAAAAGCAAATAGGTTTAACACATACAGATGGATTATATGGAAACTTAAGAAAAAGTGTACACAATGTACAAGAATTTGCAAAAAATGCTGGTGATTTTGAATTATTAGCTTTAGTATATGAGTTAAGAAAAGAAGAAAAAGATTTTATGTTAAGACTTGATGAAAAGTATAGCACTAGATTTGAAAAAAAGATTGATTTACTTACAAAAATGCCAATTAACCAAGAGATTAAAACTTATTTAAATCAATATAAAACTGCCTTTTTACAATTAGTTGAAAAAGAAAAAGTTAAAGGATTAAATGAAAAAAGTGGCCTTTTAGAAAATCTAAGAAAAACTATTTATAAAACTGAGAATAGTTTAAATAATATGGAAAAAAGTATTTCTGCTCATATTGTAAAAGCAGAATCATTCTTAAATACATTCTTAATTATTTTAACACTACTTATTATTGTAGTATTGATGATTTCATTTTATTTTATAGCAAAATCTATAACAAACTCTATTAATAGATTTCAAGAGGGATTGATTGGCTTTTTTAAATATCTAAATAACGAAACAAAAGATGTTAAACTACTAGATGATAGTAAAAATGATGAGATATCAAATATGTCAAAACTAATCAACAAAAATATAGAAAAAACAAAAAATAATATTGAAGAAGATAAAGCACTAATTTTAGATGTAACACAAGTTGCAACAAAAATTAAAGAAGGGCATTTAAATAAACAAATTACAGCTTCAACATCAAATGAATCATTAAATACACTAAAAGATGTTATAAATGAGATGTTAGTTGGTTTAAACAAAAACATAAGCTCAATCTCAATAGTATTAAAAGAGTTTAGTAATTATAAGTTTACAAGTAAAGTAGATAGTAGTGGTGTTGAAGGAGATATGAAAGAGTTTATAGAGAATGTAAACTTCTTAACAGATGAGATATCAGGATTGTTGAAAGATTCATTAATTATAGGATTAACACTAGATGAAGCATCAGATAAATTAATAACAAATGTAGATGTATTAAATACAAGTTCAAATGAAGCAGCAGCAAGTCTAGAAGAGACAGCAGCAGCATTAGAAGAGATAACAAGTACAATAGTAAATAACTCAGAGAATGTAGCAAAAATGAGTAACTACGCCCAAGAGTTAAGTAACTCAGCAAAAACAGGGCAAAGTTTAGCAAATAAAACAACAAAATCAATGGAAGAGATAAATGAACAAGTAAGTTCAATAAATGAAGCAATAACAGTAATAGATCAAATAGCATTCCAAACAAATATACTAAGTTTAAACGCAGCAGTAGAAGCAGCAACAGCAGGAGAAGCAGGAAAAGGCTTTGCAGTAGTAGCAGCAGAAGTTAGAAACTTAGCAAATAGAAGTGCAGAGGCAGCTAAATCAATAAAAGAGATAGTAGAGAATGCAACAAGTAAAGCAATTGAGGGAAAAAATATCAGTGGTGAGATGATAAAAGGGTATGATCTATTATTAGAGAATATACAAAACTCAACACAAATGATAGGTGAGATAGCAAGTGCAAGTAAAGAGCAAGAATCAGGGATTACACAAATCAATGATGCAGTAACACAATTAGATCAACAAACACAAAAGAATGCATCAATAGCAACACAAACACATGATATCGCAATACAAACAGATACAATAGCAAAAGAGATAGTAAGTGATGCAAACTCAAAAGAGTTTTTAGGAAAAGAACAAGCAAAAGTAAAAAAGATAGATGTTCCACATGAGGAAGAGCCAAAAGCAAAATATGATAAAAAAGAAGAGTATGAAGATAAAGCAAAAAATAATAATAAGTCATACTCTTATGAAAAAAAACCTAAACAAGCTCAAACTTTTACTTCAAATAGAAGTGATGATGAGTGGGAGAGCTTTTAGGCTTTTCCACTTTTAAAAGGGAGTGTTACTAAAAAAAGTGCACCCTTCCTTGAGTTTTCAACACTAATTTCACCTTCCATATTTTTTTCAACAATCATTTTAGCCATATAAAGTCCAAGTCCTGTACCTTTTGAACTACTTTTTGTAGTAAAATATGGTTCAAAAATCAAATCAATATATTCATCTTCAACTCCACCTGCATTATCTAAAACTTTAACAATGGCATTTGAACCAACAGCATCAACTTCAATATAAATATTTGGATTTTTTATATCTCTTTGAATAAGAACATCTTTTGCATTAGAGATAAGATTTAACATTACTTGTGCGAACTCTCTTTCGTATCCATAAATAATACTATTACATTTTACTTTTTTAACAAGATTTATATTGAAATTTTTAATTGAAGCGTCAACTAAAGTTAAAGCCTCATTACAAGCATCATCTAAATAAAAATAGACTTTCTTCTTATCTGGTTTAAAAAAGTTTCTAAAATCTTCAATTGTATTTGACATAAATTCAATTAGTTTATTTGATTCAATAACTGAATCTTGTATCATTTTTTCATCAACTTTATTAAATTTACTTGCAGTTTCTAGCTCCATTAATACACCCGAAAGTTCACTTAATGGCTGTCTCCATTGATGTGCAATCATACTAAGCATAGCACCCATTCTTGCAAGTCTTGATTGATGAAGCATCGCCCTATCTTTTTTCTTTACATCATCAATTGCTTTTTGAACCTTTAATTCTAGATTTTTGTTCAAATCTTGTAACTCATTCTCTTTTTTAACTACACTTTTTCTATATTCGTTAAAAGCTTGATTAATTCTATTTGAGATAAAAACAGATAAAATACCAATAATAAATATTACAAAAAAAGAGATAACAACAACAGTTTCAATATACTTATCAACTCTTTTTTCTAGTAACTGCTTATTTTTTAAAATAGAGTTTTCTATATCATCCATATAAAGCCCAGCACCAACAACCCAATTCCATTTTTCATAAAGTTTGAAATATCCAAGCTTTTTAGAAAACTTTTTATGATTTGGTTTTTGCCAGTTATACTCTACAAAGACTCCATTTGGCTTTTTCTTTGTTTCATCAATAAACTTTTTAGTAATATAATCTCCACTTGCATCTTTTAAATCAATATCATATTTACCAATACTATCTTGTCTAAAAGGGTGAGCAATAAGATGATATTTCGTATCATGTATCCAAATATATCCATTATTTTCATAACGAATAGTTTCAATATACTTTATTAAATCTTTTTTTATTTGTTTGAGGTTTTCTTTACTATTTTCTACACTTCCTATTATCCAATCTAATTTTGGAACATGTTTTATATAGATTAGTTTATCTTTTAAATCTATATATTTTCCTGTATCAGGGTATAAATAGTTTTTAATAAACTTGTCATTTAATTCAAACTCTTTTTGAATACTTTTATTAAAAGGTTGAATAAGTTTATCATTTTGTACATCATATGCAAAAAAATAATCATTTCTATTAATAGCTTTTGAATCAATTAACTGATTCATTATTTCATTTTTTTTAGTACTATTGAGATTTTTGTCTTTTGTTAGCACAGATAGTTGATTGTAAAGTATTTCAACTCTATTTTTAACTCTATTTTTAACTTCTTGATTTGCTTTTTTCTCATGATAATCTAAATAAGAAAGAACGGAATTAATCTCTTTTTTAAGTATGTTTTTTTGTTTTGAAATATATTGTGATTCTTCTCTAATACTTTCACCCTCAAAATATTTATATTGATTTTGAATAAAAAAATAAATTGTAAAAAATGCAATAAGAAGTACTGTAATAATAGGAGTTAATATAATTAACTTTGAAATATTTTTTTCGCTAAACATTCTATATTTTCCTAGTTTAAATTCAGTAATCTTATTTAGTTATAGTGAGTATTAAGTGAGCTTTTGAAGCTTTATTGATAAATGTGATATTTTTGATTCTCTTTTGCTTGTCTTTTTTCAATCTCTTCATATGTTTTTAAAGCTAATTGTTTAGTATGCTCATCAAGTTTTTTACCAAAATATTCATCTACAAAATTATCTAAAACTAAAATATAAACAATTGAGTTTAAAATAACTGCATTGTCATCTTTCATCTGTTTTGCTAAATCTATTGCATAAATTGCTTCTTGAAAAGTATAAAAAATTCTATCATTTATATTTTCAAGTCTATGTGCATAACCTAAGATAGTTAAATAGTTTTGTTCATACTCTTTATGAATATTCTCTTCTTTTAACACAGTAGAGTACTCTTTTATTGCTTCTTGATGTTCTGTTACAATTTCATCAGTTTCTACAACACTATTTTTAAATTGATAGAAAAAATCTGTTACTTGTGTAATAATCAAATCTATAATAAATCCTTTGAAAAATTTGTGCAATTATAGCAAAATAACTAAAAATTAACAAATTTGATAATTTACATACTTGAATTAAAATAATTTTTAAATGCGTTTAATTTTACTAAACTACAATCAAAATCAATATTTATTCCTTTGTCCTTATCATACTTATAAATATAGTTTTTATCTAAACTTGAAATTAAAGTTTTAAAAAGTGATCTATCAAAATCTAAAATAAAAACATCTTTACTAACTTCCCAAATATAGATCAAATGAAGCAAAAATTCATCATCAGTTTTATAGATTTTAAATATATAGTGTTCGTATTCATTATTTTCAAGAAGTTCAAATTTTTTTAGTTTTAGTTGTTCTTTTAAAAAATTTTCATATAAACTAAGTGCTTGACCTTGCCAAGTTGTATCTTCATCAACTTTTATATACTCTATATAAAAATTAGAAGTTTTTAAAGTAAAAGCATCTAATGTATATGGATCATGTCTTGTTTTTACATCAAAATTTTCTAAAGTATAAGTATAAAAGAAATCTGAATCAATCTTAAAATTAAGCTCATTGGCTTCCATTGAAAAAATTGGTCTTGAGACTCTTATGATTTTTTTTAAAATATTTTTAAAGAATCCCATAAAATCTTCCTTTTATTTAATATTAAGAAATGTACTTTAACATATATATGATTTTTTTTCAAGGAAATTTAAGTGATATTTTTATTTTTTCGTAAGTTTTATATTTATTTGAAAGTTATACTAAAGCTTTATTTTCTTTTTTATGCAAAAAGGCATTTTATCTTTTTGTTTTACTTTTTCATTATAATAAAGCACAAATATTAATGTAAATGTAATGCATAATGAGGTAATTATTTCAAACATAAAATCTTCCTAATTAAAATTTTTGAAATAATACTATAGTTTTTTTTAACTTATCTTATATATTACAAATTGTAAGATATTATGTAAGTTTTTATTAAACTTCGCTATACTAAAAACTTAAATTTAGGAAAAAATATGGATATACAAAAACACTTTTCAAAAGAAAATATTATTTCAAACTTAGCAAAATATGATATGTATTATCAAATTTCAACAGGTAAACTAATAAACATAACACAAACAAAAGATATAGATACAAATATAGAGTTTCAATATGCATTAGGCTCAATTTATGAACTTTTAAAAGATTTAGAAAAACTTGAAAATGCTCAAGAACTTTTTGAAGATGAACTTAGAAACCAAGCAGCGATGGATGCAACACAAAACTTTATTAATAATAATATGCAATTAGTAAAAGATAAAAAAATAGAAATGGAACCTATTATAAATGATATAAATGACGGTAATTTTTTCAATAGAACTATGATAGAAATATGTGAACAAAATCAAGAAAAACAACTAAAAAAATGGGAAGATGTAATTACAGATAAATTAGCAACTGCAATACTTCAATCCCTACAAGAGCTAGAAGCTAAAAACTAGCTTCTAGCAAACTCTTCTAAAGCATTGCCTGTAAGTCTATATGGTATCCACTCTGTTTGCCCTTTAGCACCAATACTATCATAAAAATCAATTGATGGTTTATTCCAATCTAATACTTGCCACTCTACTCTACCACAATCATTTTCAACTGCTATTTGAGCAAGTTTTTTAAGTAATGCTTTTCCTGCACCTATTCCTCTAAACTGAGGTGTTACATATAAATCTTCTAAATAGATTCCATTTTTACCAAGCCAAGTTGAATAATTAAAAAAGTATAAAGCCATACCAATTGGTTTATTTTCATATTCACAAAGCAAAACAGAAGTAACACTTTTCTTTCCAAAAACAGTTTTCTTTATAGTATCAACATCTGTTTTAACTTCATGCTCTGCTTTTTCATAAATAGCCAACTCTTTAATAAAATTAAATATTGTTTGTGCATCTTCTATAGTTGCATCTCTTAAAATAATATCTGACATTTTTCTCCTTTATTACAATAGAATAATTATTAAATCTAAAATAGTTAAAACTAATCTTAAAATTGAAAAAAATCAATATTTAATAGATATATCTTTTTAAATTTAGGTATTTATAAGTTTAAAAACGTAAAATGCTTAATCTATTAATAGTTAACATATTAACTATTAACTAACTATCTTTTATACTAATTTAACTTTAAAGGTCTTGCATGGCATTTCAATCAGATAATATATTTGGGATTTTAATTGCAAATATTAGAAATCATTTAAAAAATAATCTAGAAAAGAAGTTACAAGAACATGATATATCTGCTGCACAAAGTATTATTATTAGAAGACTTTGTGAAAAAGATAATCTAACACAAAAAGAGCTTGCAAAAGATACATACTTTAAACAATCAAGCCTAACACTTTTAATAGATAAATTAGAACAAAAAGGTCTAGTTGAAAGAAAAAATAAAAAAAACGATAGAAGAGCATATCTTATATGTATAACTTCAAAAGGTAAAAAACTAGAACAAATTATAAAAGATGCTGGAAAAGAGCTTGAAGAAAAAGCACTTGAAGGAATAGACTTACATAATAAAGAGCTTTTAATCCAAGCCCTTAAACAAGTATACTCAAATCTAAAGTAAGGAAAATATGAAAATAATATTATTTACAGTTTCAATCATTTTTTTATTTAATGGTTGCATACCCAAAATAGAAAAAATAGAAAAAATCAAAGACTCAAAAATAGAAAAAGAACTAATACATGATTTAACTAAATTTAGTAGCAATGATATAGAATTAAAAAATAACTGGTGGAAAAATTATGAAGATTCTCAACTAAATGAATTATTAAATGATGCTATAAAAAATGCACCAAGTATAAAACAATTGGAATCTAAATATAAAATAGCAAGAAATTTAACAAAAGCACATCAATCAAAAAATATTCCTAATATAGATTTTGATTCAAATACTTCAAGACAAAGATATAGCAAAAACCATATATACCCTGCTCCACTTGCAGGAAGTTATAATAATTTGTATCAAACAGAACTTGCTTTAAATTATGATTTTGACTTTTGGGATGAAAGAAAAGCTTTAATTAAAGCTTCTAAAAATGAAGCATTAGCAAAACAAGCACTAATTAAAGTTAAGGAATTAGTTGTATATACATCTATTAGTAAATTATATATATCATGGAATTTTAAAATTCAAAAAATAAAAAGGTTAAGTACATTAAAAAGATTGATTTATGAAAAGCATAATATATTAGAAAGATTATATAAATTAGGTCTGGCAAATAAATCAAAAATAAATCAAAGCAACTACTTAAGTGAAAAAATAAATCAAGATATATTAACTACAAAAGCACAAATCGAAGATATAAAAGCATCAATTGGTGTTATTGGTGGATTTTTACCATCAAGATTAAAAAATTTAAAAAATCCAAATATAACAAAAAACTATAAATTTTATGTACCAAAAAATATTCATTTAGATGTGATATCACATCTTCCTAAAATTGCTTTTCAAAAATACCTATTAATAAGTAAAAATGAGTACATTAAAAAAGCAAAAGCAAAATTTTATCCAAATATAAATTTAAAAGCATTAGTTAATTTTACATCTTTTTCTTTTGTTGATTTATTTACAAAGTCATCTTTTTCTCCAAAAAATGAAGTGGCTTTTTCATTACCAATATTTGATGCAAATAAAAAAGAAGAAAATCTTAATGCAAAAGTAAATGATTATAATTCACAAGTTTATGCTTATAATCAAACAATAATAGAAGCTATAAATGAGATAGTCAAAACATTAAAAAAAATAGATTTAAATAAATCAAATATAAAAGCACAGAATAATGTGATGATTTACAAAATGAAAAATGAGAATATTGAGAAAGAAATATATAAATTAGGATTAAAAAATAAAATCTCTTATTTAGACTCTAAAATAGATATTCAAGAAGAAAAAATAAAAAGTATTTCATTACAAGATAAACAAATGCAACTACAAATCAACTTAATCAAATCACTTGGTGGTGGATACAAAAATAAGGTAAGTAATGTTCTTAGCCTTAAATAAAACTACTTTAAACTGTGCAATAAAAGAGTGGGTAAATCAAGATTTACCTATTTTAAAATATATAGTAAAATCTACAACTGCAGCACTTCTTGCATTGTCTATTTGTATGTATTTTAATCTTGAAATGCCACAAACATCTGTATTTACAGTATTTATTGTAATGCAACCTTTTAGTGGACTTGTATATTCAAAAAGCTTTTATAGATTAGTAGGAACAATCATTGGAACTATTATGGCTTTTATTTTAGTTGGTGCATTTATCCAAGATAGAGTATCTTTTACTCTATTTTTTGCATTATGGATTGGACTTTGTGCCGCTGTTGGATTTATGTCAAGAAACTTCATGTCTTATGGATTTGTGCTTTCTGGATACACTATTGCACTTGTTACTATGCCAATAATGCAAAGATTACAAGATGTATTTACTTTTGGTATAGATAGATTAGCAGAGGTTATTATTGGATTATTATGCTCTAGTTTTATTAGTGAAATACTTTTCCCTCAAAAACTATCACAAACACTTCAAAAAACTGAAAAAAGGAAATTTGATTTATTAATTAAATCTCTTAGTAATAATGAAAATATATTTAACTTTGAAAAAGAGAGTATAAATTATGCAAAAGATATTTTAGGTACTGATTCATTAAGAATAAATAGTAATTTTGAAACAGGAATGAAAAAATCAAACAGATTATATTATAAAAGATTAAACTCTGAATTTATGCATATAAGTACTACTTTTTTCTCATTGAAAAATATTATAAATAACAACATAAATAATGCAATTTTTGTAAACTCAATAAAAAGTATTTATTTTGTATTAGAAGATTGTTTAAAAAAGTTTTCAGATGAACAACAAACAGTTCAAACAATAAATAATTTAGTAGTAGAGTTAAAATCTTTAAAAAAAACAACTCTGTTAAAAATCAAAGAAGAAAAACAGAAAATATCCCATGATAATTTTGAGTTATTGCATGATTTTAATAGTATATGTTATTTAATTACAAGAATCGAAAGTGAATTAATTGAATACTGCAATACATATCTTAATTTTATTTCAAATGACAATAAGATAAAAAAACTTGAAGATTTTTCACAAAATCTAAAATTTTCTACATATAGTGATAATATTTTAATTTCCTTGATGATTACAAGGGGTGCAATAGCACTGATTTTGATGATGGTATTTTGGATGATATCAGGTTGGAAATATGCTCCATTTGCAGTAATTCCAGCAGTTGCTAATACACTTTTATTAAGTACAGCTCCAAATCCAGTTGGTGCAACAAAGAACTTTTTAATTGGTACTACAATTGCCTTATTTATAACACCTATTTATAATTTTTATATTATACCTATGTTTGTAAATGATTTAATAACATTTTGTATATTTTTAACTCCTGTTTTAGCTTTTATTTCACTACTTATGATACTTCCAGGAAAAAATCTAATAGGATTTGGCTTTTTACTTATTTTTATTAATACTTGCGCTATTTACACTCATTATAATATGACATTTGTAAATTTTGCAGATATGTGTATTGCAACAATATTAGGACTTATTATTTCGGGATTTAGTTTTATTCTTATTGATTTTGCATCAAATGTTTGGATTGAATCAAGAGTAAAAAGAACACTTAATTCACAAATAAATAAATCAATAAAAGAAAAACTTGCTCTTCAAAGAGTTAAACTTGAAAGTGGAAGTTTTGATTTACTTCAAAGATATTCTGCAATAGGAAGACTTGATACTAAATCAAATAACACTATTTTTAGATGGGTTTTATCTACTTTAGAACTAGGAAAAGCAATAATTAATATAAGAAGAAAATCAAGCTTATTTTCAAAAAGACGACCTCCTCAAATACATAAAATACTTACTTTAATAAAAAAATATTTTGATTTTAAAAATAAAAAAAGTAAAAAAGAACAACTAGAAAAAATAAAACATCACATAGAAGAGTTTGAACATATACACTTAAACTCTGCAAATGATCAAATCTTATTAAAAGATATTTATATGAATTTTTCAATTATATATTCAATTATAAAAAATAGAGAATTTTTACCAATAAAAGGAGAAATAAAATGCACTTAATTGTATCACTATTTGGAATACAAATACCAGCACTAATTTTGATATTTTTATTTGCAGGAGTAATTCAAATATTATTAAATAGAGTTTTTGCTGACTTGGGTATTTATGAATTTATATGGCATCCAGGACTTTTTAGAACAGCAATATTTATATGCATATTTGCAAGTTTTTCACTAATAATTTATAAATAAGGACATAAATGCAAAAAAATAAAATCATTAAACTTATAAGATATACAATAACATTTACAATAGTTACAATTGCTATAATATTATCAATCACATTATGGCACAACTATGTTGATTCACCATGGACAAGAGATGGAAAAATAAGAGCAGATATTTCTCTTATAGCTCCTGATGTTTCAGGAATTGTTACAAAAGTATATGTAAAAGACAATCAATATGTAAAAAAGAATGATAAACTTTTTGAAATAGATAAAAAACGATTTGAAGCAAATGTTTTAAGACAACAATCACTTGTTCAAATAAAAAAAGCTAAGTATTTAAAGAAAAAAGCACAATACAATAAAAGAGTAAAAGCTAAGGACTCAATAATACCAAAAGATATAAAAGATAATGCAAAATATGATTTACTTATGGCAAAAGAAGAACTAAATGAAACAAAAGCAAAATTGGATTTATTAAAACTTGATATAAAAAGAAGTACAGTACTAGCTCCAACTTCAGGATGGGTTAATAACTTACTATTAAAAGAAGGTGATTTTATAAAAATAGGAGAGAGTCATCTATCTATTTTAAATGAAAATAGTTTTTGGGTATATGGATATTTTGAAGAAAATAAAATTTCTAAAATAAATATTGGAGATAGCTCAACTATGAATCCACTTGGAACAGATATCACATTAAAAGGACATGTTCAAAGTATTGCAAATGGTATCACAGATAGAGGAAATGAAGTAGGAAAAGGACTTTTAGCAAATGTAAATCCATCTTTTACTTGGGTTAGATTAGCACAAAGAATTCCTGTAAGAATTGCCATAGATAAAATACCTGAAAATTACACCCTAAGAGCTGGTACAACTTGCACTATTGAGATTAAAAATTAAATTATTTATGTTCAATATTTGAAAATATCAAAGATTGAACATAAAATCAATTACTACTTAAAAAGAGTTTGTATTGTACTTTTCTTTATCTTTTAAAACTTCAGCTGTTAAAACCATATCCTTAATAATTGCATCTTTTGTATTTGCAAATTTTTCTATGAACTTATCAGAAACTTCTATTAATTCTGCTTGTTGTCCCAATTCACCTAAAAGAAGTATTTTATTGTATAAAGCCAAAGCAACTTGAGATAGAAGCATTGGATTTATTTCATTTTCAAAGTTATTTATTATTTTATCATATGTTTCTAAAGCTTTAGAAATCTCATTTATATTACTTAAAAGGGAAGCTTTATTTACTAATGCTTTTGCTAGTAATTCTAAACTATTTTTATTGTTAATTTTATTGCATATTTCTATCAATCTATCAAATTTCACAATAGCTTTATCATTGTTTTCTAGTTTTTGATAAATAGAAGAAAGATTAAATAATGCACTAGCAACATCAAGTAAAACCTCTTCTTGTTCTGAGTTTTCAAAGTTTTTGATTAACTCTTCATAAACTAAAACAACATCTTCAAGTTTTCCCAACTCTTTTGTACAAATAGCTTTATTTAAATATGTTTTTGTCAATATTAACTCTATTTTTAAAGAAACATCAGATATAAAGTTTTCTAACAATTGATTATAACAAGACAATTCTTCTTCGTATTTTTTTTCTTTTGCTAGAATTATGGCTTTATTATATAATGCATAAGCAAAAATATATGAGATATTTTCATCTTGGGTTTTTGAAAAATTATCTATAATTTCATCTAAAGTTTCAAGAAGCTGTTTTTTTTGATCTAAAACTGTCAATACTCTTACCTTTGCCATAAGTGCATAAGCAACTTCAATATCAACTTCTTGTGCAACTTTTAAAAGTTCATAAGTTAAATCTAAAGCTTTTTCATACTCTTTATTATGAAATTTTGTATTAAATTCATCATATAGTTCTTTAAAATCTAATTGACTCAATTTATCTCCTAAATATTTTCTAATCTGTAAAATATAGTAGAGTCTATCTTAAAAGTTAATATATTTTTTAAATAATTATAAATCAAACTCAATATTTCTTAAATATTTTTCGATTATAGGTTTAAAATCTTTTCTACATATTAAATGTGTGTCAAGGTCAAAATCCATATTTGTAATTTTTAGTCTATTTGTATATCCAAATTTTTCAATTATTGGTCGTGAAAAAAGAGCAACACCATAACCAGCTTCAACACAAGATAATATCAATTCATAGTTTTCTAAATTTACTTTTTTATAACTGCTTTTTTTATTTTTTGAAAGATATTTATCTAAAAAGACTCTATTTAAACAACCATTTTTATATGCAAAAATAGTATTTTGAGCAGTTTTATCTTTTGATTGAACTAAAACTATATCCTCTTTTATAATATTTAAAACTTCTATTTCTTTATGATTTGGATTTCCATTTACAAAGGCAATATCAAGTTTATAATCTAATAGTTGCTCAATTAAATTTAAACTACTATCTACAACAAACTCTAAATTCATATCTTTAAAATCTTTGTTTAATTTTTTTTGAAAATCTATTAGTCTGATAGTTGTATTTGATTGAGTTGAACCTATTTTTAGTAGTTCATGATAATCAATATTTCTTATTTTTAAAGTTGCCTCTTCTACTTTTTTAACTATTTCAATAGCATAAGGATAGAGTTTTTCTCCCTCAAGAGTAAGAATAACACCTTTATTTGTTCGGTAAAATAAAGCATAACCTAAACTCTTTTCAAGTTGTTTAATTCTTAAAGTGACATTTGATTGAGTAAAGTTTAACTCTTTTGCTCCTAAAGATATACTTTTAGTATTTGCAACTGAAATAAATACTTTTAATAAATTTGAATCCATACTATAAAACCTTTATAAAAATAGAGTTTGATATACTAATGTTAGTGCTATAATAAATAGTAAAGCCTTTAATATTTTTGCATAAAACTTTGCATCAATTTTTCTTTTTATTTTTATACCCAAAAACATTCCTAAAGATACAATCACAATACTTAAAATAGATAGTTCAAAAGCTTCATTTGAGAAAGCACCCAAAGATATAAAAACTATAAGTTGCCCTATTTTAGTAAATAAAAAACACAAATTTGATAATTGAATTGTATCTTTTTTTGTATATTTTAACTCTAAAGTGTACATTATCATCAAAGGTGCAACTATATTTGTAAGACCTGAAATAACTCCACCAATTAAACCCAAACCATAAGTAGATGACATTGGATAAGAAGAGATAAATGTAGCTTCAATTTTTACAAAAGATTGTAAAAGATAAACAAATATAATAAAGGCAAGTAAAAGTTTGAAATAGTTTGAATTTGTATAAACTAAAAGAACAGTTCCTAAAGCACTTCCTATTACCATAAGTAAGATTATAAACCAAAACTTTTTTAAAGCCTCAAAAAACTTACCCTCACTTAAAATACTAATAATATTTACAAGCATAGTAGAAATAAGCATATAAGTAATTGTTGTTTGAATATCAGTAAATAAAGCAACCAAAGGAGTAGAAATCATCCCAAAACCAAAACCAATACTACCATGAACAAGTGAAGAAAAAAGAACAATCACCCCAAAAACAATTACAAAATAAATATCCATATGAGCACCTTTAATATTACATATAACTATGTGTAATACCAAAAGGCATTACTAAAGATTATATCAAAAGTTTATTAAAGGTGTTTTAAATATTTAATTTATGCTTTTTTAAGGCCATCTAAAATAATTCTTTTCATAAAAGTTTCATCAGCGTATTTTACACACTCTATTGATGCATTAATATATTCTTGGGATGTATAGTTTGAATAATCAATTGGTTGATAACCATTATAAACAACAATCATATCAAAAAATAATCTTGTTATTCTTCCATTCAATTCATAAAAAGGGTGAAGACAAATCAATTCTGATTTTATCAAAGCAATTTTTTCTGCAAAAATTTCTTTAGATATGAAACTACAATCTCTTAAGTAATTCTCTTTTTTCAACATATCAAAAATTTTTTTTGATTCATTTTTAACTGCTCGTCCAATACAAAAAGTTGAAGCACCTTTAAACATATCTTCTATTCGATAAACTCCAGCCCAGTCGTAAAGTGTTTCAAAAGTATTTTTGTGTAAATTAATAAAGTATAATTCATCAAAAACTGTATTTTCATTTAATTGTGAAATATAAAGTTCATATGCTTGTTTTAATAAAAGAGATTCTATTTCATGTAGTTCTAATGAGTTTTTTAAAGAGAGTTTATTTATCGGAATATCTGTACCATCATAGTAGATTTCACTATCTTTTTGATGATACTTTGACATTGTATTTTTCCATTAAAACTTTTGCTTTTACTTGCACTTCTTTAGATGGTTTTTTATATCCCTCAATTAAGCTTGAGTCTCTAACTGTTTTTGAAATTTGAGATTTACTTACTTTTGCAATAGTCATTTATAACTCCTATTTTGTAATTATATTTTATCTAATTTTTACAAAAAAGAAAAGCTTTTTATTTTTTATATATACTTTTAAAATCATTACTATAAAACTATCAATTTTTTACAATATCAAATGAAGAAATTTTTTATTAATTAATAGTACAAAGAATGTTAATTTGTATTTTTCTTATTTTCTTTTATCTCTAGTTCTATTCTTGATTTAACTTCATTAATCTTTTCTTTTTGTGAGTATTTTAAGTTATCAATCCATTTTATTAATTCTTTGTTACTCATCTTTTCAAAATTTTCATAGTTAATATTTTCATCTTTTAGATTAGCCATAATCTCACACTTGTTAATAATTTCATTAACTTTTAAATCTTTTGTTAAATTAACACTTCTTTGAGTATATTTTGATAAGTCTTTAATTTGAAGTCTTTTTAAAAAAGAACCATTTAATATTTGATTATTTATTAATATTGTATCTAACTTATAAGAATCAAATTTTTCATCTTCTTTAACAAAATTTAAATTATCTATAATTTCTTTACAATTTTTTAATTCTTTTTTATTCTTTACTAATTCTAATTCTTTAGATAAAAAAATATTTTTATTTTCTTCAATATCATAATAAAGAATAAATTTATTATCATAACCAACCATTAATTTATATTTATTATCTTTTTCAAGTATCCTATATTCTTCTTTAAATTTTAAATAGTCACCAATAGAAATATTTATATCATTCATTTTAATATTTCTATTATTTGGGATTTCTATTTTATATAATGTCAATACAGGTTGATAAATCATACTAATAAAAAAAGCTCCTATAGGTAATAATAATAAAAATGTATTTGAAATACTAAGTTCTACTAAAATTGAAAAAAAATTATTATATTTTTTTCTTACAAAATGTAAAAATAGAGAAAGTAGATGTATTGTAATAATTAAAGAAACTGTAGTACCTGCATAAATTAAGAACTGTGAAAAAATCAAAAAAAGATCAGTAAATATTTTCTGAAAAAGAATTGATACATTTACATCAATAAGAGATAAAGGAATTCCAGATAATTTAATCATCTCATAAATATAACTATTAATAACACTATAAGATAATAAAGAAAAAACACTTATAAAGACAATTAATTGCTTTATTGAATAAAAATAGAATTTGTTGGTATAGCTATTCAATAAAAAGTAAAATTTATAATTTACATAGAAATTTTGCATAGGTAAAGAAAAGAATGATACGAAATTTTCAGTATTATACAAACTTCTTTTTATATTATCAAAAGAATCATCTATATCATTTTTATCAATTTTACCACTTGAAAGTATAGATTTATTACTTTTATTATAGATGATGTAATATGCATTATTAGAAGTAAGTTTTTTTAATATTTCATCTTTTAATAAAAATAAATCTTTTATATAATTTTCTCTTCCACAATTAGAAAAATTCATTTCTTTTAATAAATATTTAGAATAAACTTGGAAAGTATTATAAGTGCCTTTTTTTTCAAAAAAAAATACACAATAAAAAGAATATAAAATTGAGCAATAACCAAGTATAAAAATAAGTTTAATATTAAGTGTTTCTTCACTAACAATGTAACCATTTTTAGCAAAAGTAGATAATATAAATAGAATAAATAAAATAAATAAATAATAAATTCTAAACATCAATAATAATCCTAATAAAATTATAAATTATATTTTATCAAATACCAATAATAAGCACCTTTAATTGTAGAAAATATTTTACTTATAATAATATTTTTAAAAGAGTTAGTTGTATGAAGATTCAAGGCGAAGTAAATTTTTGGCGATTGAGCATACTAAAGTATGTGATTGAGCCAAAAATTTACTTCAACGCAGAAGATTTATGCAAATAGCTCTTTTAAAGAGCTTTTGCTGTGATTCTTGATAATCTTTGAGCAAATGCTACCGCGTCAGTAATTTCCATACCTTCACTTAGTTTTGCTTGGTCTAGTAATACCCATGAAACATCATTGATTAAAGAGTCATCTGCACAACCATTTAGTTTTTTAACTATATCATGGTCTGGATTTATTTCTAAAATTGGTGCTGATTCTGGTACTTCTTGTCCCATTGCTTTCATCATTTGTGCCATTTGTGCCATTGGATCATTTGCATCTTTAACTACACAAGATGGAGAATCAGAAAGTCTATTTGTAACTTTAACTTCTTTTACAGATTCACCTAAAATATCTTTGATTTTTTTAGTTATATCTTGGAATTTCTCTTCTACTTCTTTTTTCTCTTCTTCTGTTTGCTCTACTTTTGGAGGTTCAACAGAAGTAATATCTTTAAATTCCCACTCTTGATATGCACCTAAAGTTGGTGTGATAATCTCATCTATTTCTTTATCATCACAAATTAAAACTTCGATATCATTTTTCTTATAACTTTCCAATAATGGAGAGTTTCTTAATACTTTTTCATTCTCACCTACAATATAGTAAATTGCTTTTTGCTCAGTATTAGCTCTATCTTTATAAGCTGCTAATGAAGTTAATTTACCATTTTCAGTTTTTGTAGATTTGTATCTAATTAAATCTAAGATTAAATCTTTATTTGTAAAGTCTTGGTAAGCACCCTCTTTTAAAGGTCTATTATATTGAGAAATAAACTCTTCATATTTCTCTTCATCTTTAGCAAGTTTTTTAATCTCATTTAAGATTTTTTTAACTGAACCTTGTTTGATATTTGCTAAGATTCTATTTTCTTGTAAAATTTCTCTACTAACATTTAATGGTAAATCTTCACTATCAATAATACCTCTTACAAATCTTAAGTAAGTTGGTAATAACTCTTTTTCATCATCAGTAATGAATACTCTTTTAACATAAAGCTTAACTCCTGGTTGATAATCAGCTCTATAAAGATCCATTGGAGCAGTTTTTGGAATATAAAAAAGTGTTGTATATTCGTTTACACCCTCTGCTTTTGTATGAATAGTACATAAAGGATCTTGAGAATCATGAGAAATTGATTTATAAAACTCATTATAATCTTCTTGTTTTAGACTAGATTTTGGCTGTGTCCAAAGTGCTGTTGCTTCATTGATTTTTTCATGTCTATTTTCAATAGTTTTTTTAGCTTCTTTTCCAGCTTTTTTATCCTCTTCACTTAACTCTTCTTCTACTTCTTCTTGGTAGTTTAAGTAAATTGGATATGCAATATGATTTGAATATTTTCCAATAATATTTTTAATTCTTTCTTTAACTGCAAATTCAGATGCTTCTTCATCTTTTAATTTTATATAAATAACTGTTCCATTTGTCTCTTTTGTAACAGGAATTATTTCAAATTCACCAGTTCCAGTTGAAGACCATTTATAAGCAGTCTCTTCACCAGCTTTTTTTGAAATAACATCAACATTTGAAGCTACCATAAATACAGAATAAAACCCTACTCCAAATTGTCCAATTAAATTACTATCTTTTTTTGCATCACCTGTTAATGCTTCTACAAATGATTTTGTTCCAGATTTAGCAATAGTACCAATTGAAGAGATTAACTCTTCTTCATTCATACCAATACCATTATCAACTATTGTGATAGATTTATCTTCTTCATCAAAAGAGATATTAATCTCTCCTGACCAGTCCTCACCAATAGATTTTTTCATATTATCATCTGTTAATTTTAAATAATTTAATTTATCAATTGCATCACTTGAATTTGATACAAGCTCTCTTATAAAAATCTCTTTATTTGAATATAAAGAGTGAGTCATTAAGTGTAGTAATTGTCCTACTTCTGTTTGAAATTGATGTTTTGCCATTAATTATTCTCCTTAATTTTAGGAAATGGACAAATTGCAAAAAGCAATATGCACCATAATTTCTCCTATATATTTTATAAATTTTACAGAAGAATTTTAGCACAACTTTATAAAAGTTGGCTAAAGTTTTTATTTTATTTAGCACTTTTACAAGACAAGTGCCAACAAAGACTTTTTTTAGACTTAAGTTGCAACTTAAAACTTTTCCTGTATTATAAAATGACAATAAAATTACAAAAGAGTTGATAAATGAAAAGTAAAACACTTTATAAAATGATTCTGATTATTTTGATTCCTACAGTAGGAATGATTTTTTTTAGTAGTATCTATATTTATAACAAATATAAAACTTTAGATAGGCTTGATACTATTAATCTACATATAAATTATGTACTTAACGCAGAGTTTTTATTAAATAATTTACAAAAAGAGAGAGGTATGTCAGCTGGGTATATTGGTTCACTTGGTAAAAAATTTAAAGAAGATTTACTTTTTCAAAGAAAACAAACAGATAAATCAAAAAAGTTTTTTAATGATTTTATATTAGGATATGATTTTAACTCTCAAAAAGAAAAAAGCCATATCAAAAAAATTCAAAATGAACTTTTCAAATTAGAAAAACTAAGAAGTAAAGTTTTAAAACTTGATATAGATTTGACAAATGAATTAAAAAGTTATAATCAAATGACAAATGCGATAATTGATTCAATTACTATTTTATTAACAAGTAATGTAAATAACAACATAAGCAATAAACTTCTTGCAACGCTTTATCTTATTAATACAAAAGAGTATGCGGGATTAGAAAGAGCCATCTTATCAAACAGTTTTTCTAAAAAATATTTAGAAAAAGATGATTTTACAAAAATTATAAAATTAATATCTTTACAAAATAATAATATAAAAAATTTTAAAAATGTTATAAGTATTCAGGAGTTAAACTTTTTTTATACTACTTTTAATTCAAAACTCATTGAAGATGTTTTAAGTTATAGAGAAAAGATTTATAAACTTGACAATAGCAAAACTTTAGATGTAGATGCAAAAAATTGGTGGGATATTTCAACTAAAAGAATTGATGCATTAGGAACTACAATTGAGTATTTTATGAAAGCTGTTTTAAAAGAGGCAAAACAGTTAAAAACTTACACAATAAATAGTTTAATATATAGTTTTATACTTTGGCTTATTGGTATATTTGCTTCAATATTCTCTATTTTTGCACTAAGAAAAATAACAAAACAAGAAAACCAAAACTTAAAAAGTTTAAAAAAACAGAAAAAAATCTATAATATTTTAAATAATGCAAATGAATTAATAATTTACAATTATACAATGGAAGAGGTTTTAAATAAAGCTTGTAGCTTTGCTACAAAAGAGTTAGACTTATCTCTTAGTTTTATTTGCTTATTAAATAAGCAAGATAGATTGCAAATAGTTGAATCAAGTGGTAAAAATAAAAATATTTTATCAAAACTTGAAATTAATAACAAAAATAAAATCTACAAAAAGTCTTTAATTGAGAGAAAAAATCTAATTGTAAATAATACTAAAGAAAATAAATCTTCTCTTGATTTAACAACAGAAAAATTAAATGAAATTAATTCAATTGCAGTTTATCCTTTATATAAAAAAGACAAAAGCATGGGTATTATGGCTTTTTGTTCTAAAGATATAGATTTTTTTGATGAAGAGATTGTTACCATATTTGATAAAATGACAAATGACTTATCTTATGGTTTAGAAAAAGAAGAGAATGAAAAATTAAGATTAGAGTATGAAGAAGAGATAAAACTTGCTTCTTACTCATTTGATTCACATGAAGCTATGGCAATTACAGATGCAAATGCAAATATCATAAAAGTAAATAGCTCTTTTACCAAAATAACAGGATACACAAATAGTGAAGCAATAGGAAATAATCCAAAAATATTAAAATCTGGAAAACATAGCAAAGAGTTCTATGAAAAACTTTGGAATGATATTTTAAATTATGGTTCTTGGAGTGGAGAGATTTACAATAAAAGAAAAAATGGTGAGATTTATCCTGAAAGAGCAACAATTACAGCAATTAAAAACAATATGGGAGAAACTACTCATTTTATTGCACAATTTTTTGATATTACTGAAATAAAAAGAAGTCAAGAAAGACTTATTCATCAAATACAAACAGATAGTCTTACAGGATTGTATAATAGAACTATCTTAAATGAAAAACTAAATCAAGCAATTGCACTTGCAACTAGACACAAAATATTTGGTGGTGTTATTTTTATTGATTTAGATAACTTTAAATATATAAATGATTCATTAGGACATGATGTAGGAGATTTATTCTTAATAGAAATAGCAAAAAGAATAAAAGGATGTTCAAGAGTTGATGATATTGTTATAAGACTTGGAGGAGATGAGTTTGTAATATTGGTACAAAATATTAGCATGCAAAAAGAAGAAGCAATTATTAAAATAGAAAAATTTGCAAATAAAATATTAAATTCACTAGATAATCCAATAAAAATTGATAAGCATAAATTAACTACCACAAGTAGTATTGGAGTTGCACTCTTTCCTGAAAATAATAAAAACTCAATCGATATTATAAAAAATGCAGATGCAGCAATGTACTTATCAAAAGAACAAGGTAAAAATAGAGTTATGTTTTATCATGAAGATTTGGATAAAAAAACAAGAAACTATTTAAGAATAGAAAATGAATTAAGAGAGGCTATAAAAGAGAATCAATTTGAGTTATATTATCAAAAAAAATATGATTATGAAAAGAAAAAAGTTTTAGGATTTGAAGCTCTTATTAGATGGAATCATCCAACAAAAAAAATCTTATACCCAGACAATTTTTTAGATGTTGCCAAAAAATCTGATTTGATTATTCAAATTGGAAAATGGGTTTTAAAAACAGTAATTAATCAAATAAGTGATTGGAAAAAACAAAACATAGATTTAGATGATATAAAAGTATCAATAAATATATCATTATTGGAGTTTTCTCATCCAGAGTTTTTAAATAGTGTAAGAAAAATAATTAAAGAATCAAATTTTGATACAAAATATCTAGAGTTTGAAATAGATGAAGCATCGATTTTCAAAGATTTAAATCTTGCAATCAAAAGAATAAGTCAATTAAAAGAGTTAGGTATTTCTTGTAGTATTGATGGCTTTGGAGTGGGATATTCTTCACTTAATTCAATTTCTAAAATTCCCGTTGATACAATAAAATTAAATAAAGACTTTCTAAGACAAAAAGATGTTTTAGTAAATGATTCTATAATAAACATGGTAATAGAAATTGCACAAAAACTAAATCTTAAACTTATAATTGAAGGAGTAGAAAAAAAAGAAGAGATTGATTATCTTATTGAAAAAAATAGCTATTTATATCAAGGTTACTATTTTAGTAAACCGCTTAAAGCAAAAGATGCAATTTTTTTACTAAATAAAAAATAAAGATAATTTGCATATACTTATGCAAAGGATTTTTAGATGAAAAGAAAAATTTATATTGTATCAACACTTATTATTGTAATATTAATAGGTTTTGTAGGTGGGGCAGTTGATATTTTACTATCTGATTCAGTTATAAAGATTGCAAATGATTTAGGTTATCCTTTATACTTTTTTACTGCACTTGGTGTACTTAAAATAGTTGGAGGCGCAATGCTTTTATTACCTAAAAAACTTGATAGAATTAGAGATTTTGCTTATGCTGGATTTGCACTTGATTTTCTATTTGCTTCATATTCACACTATAGCTCAGGAAGTAATATAGAAGAGGTTATTATACCTTTCGTATTTTTAGTTATTTTAGCTATCTCATTCTCTTTAAAAAATAAAACAACACTATTTAAAAGTAGTGAGATTTAGAATATTTTCTAAATCTTTACTTACTAAAATCTAATGCAATGCAATAAATAAAAAAAGGATTGAAATGAATGAAACTCAATTTTTAAAAGATGTAGAAAATATATATCAATTTTTAGAAAATGAAAAAAACAATACAAATAAACTTATAACATATCTTGAAAATAAAGAGTTTGATAAACTAACTATTATTGATGAGTTTGCTCAAAGTTTAGGTTTAAAACTTGATGAGAATCTAAGATTTGCACTTATTACAAGACTTGTAAATTTAAGAGATGATTCACTAGTTCAAGTTTTAAAAAGATTAGAAAAAGATGAAAAAGAGATTATTGCTTTACAAGAAAAAGCATATCTTTTTGTAAAAGAGTTTTGGGAAAATAAACATTTAAAACTAATAAATCATATTGAAGATAACAACTTATTAACACCATTTTACAAAGAAATTTTCAATGGAGTTTATAGTGTTGGTAAAGCTATGAGTAAATGGCAAAGTTCATGGACAGCTCTTATTATTAATAAAACAAATAAAGAACTACTTGAAAAGTTTGATGGAAATGAAACTAAAGTATTTGAATACTTAGAAAAAGAAAACTTATTTGACTTAGGACATGGACAAGAAATTGCTGATAGATGCTACTCTGCATTAGTAAAAGATAAAGACAAATACAAATCTCAAGCTTATATAAAAGCTTTTAAAAAAGAGGTAACTGATGTAGTTGATGCTTTAGAGAACTTTGCAGATAGATTAATTGAACTTGAGGATGAAATATATAATCAAAAATGGGATTATGTTTTATATATTCAAGCACTAATTAAAGCATTTAGTGAAGATAATGTAAACAAATTAGTTGAAAAATGGGCAGATGTAGATAGAGCTTGGATGAAAATAACAACACCAATTCAAATAGGACATCCACTTGAATATTATGAAGACCACTTTAGAAAAGCAGTTGCATTAGAGTGGGATATAAGACTTACAAACCCTAGTTTTGCAAAAAATGAAAAAAGAGTAAATAAGATTAAATTTGCTTTTGAAAAAATATATAATAGTTTTGAAAAAAATAAAAATTATGAACATATTTACAACTTCTCTTTAAAATCTCTTGATAAAGTACAATTATATATTGGAAGACCTGCTTTATTTTTTGGAGCTGGATTCAATGGTTTATTTTCAGCACAAGTTGTACCAAATGATGAAATAGTATCAAAAGAAGAAGGTAAAAAGATTTTTGCATTTTCTGATGAAATATTACAAATTTCAAGAGCAAAACCATTTTTAAAATTAGCTCGTGAAATTTTTGGACAAGAGCTACTAACTAAAGATAGAGAGTTTTTATTTAATGAGACTGCAAAATGGCATCAAGTTTATGATATTAGTACAATTGGACATGAGTTTGGTCATATTTTATGGTGTGATGATGAAACAGAAGCAGTTATGAATAAAACAGGAAACTTTAAAAATATAGAAGAATTTAAAGCTACTACTGGTGGACTTATTTCATTTTTTTGTGATGAAGATGATGATGAAAAAGAGCTTGAAGAACAAGTTCTAATTGATTTAGTAAAAAGAGCTATTGGATTAATTGCATGGATGGAAGTTGATGAAGTACAACCATACTATTGTGAGGGATTAATTCACTTAAATGCTTTATTTGATACAAAAATCTTAGATTTTAAAGATGAAACTTTAAGTATTGATTTAAATTCAAAAAAGATTGAAGAACTTAAAAAATGGTATATTACAATATATACAAACCTTGCAAAACACTATTTAGATAAAAAAGATGCAACTATATTTTTAAATCAATTTGCAACAAAAGAAGGAAAGTATTTTATGCCTGTAAATGAGAAAATAAACTCATTTGTAAAATACTATTTTGAAAGATATAAAGCAATTGGTCAAGAATTAGATACAGAAGATAAAAAAGCAAACTACATAAAAAAAGGCTAGTTAAAAAACTAGCCTTTAAATAAATAGCAATTTACTTTATGATTGTAGTTTTTTAGCTACAAGTTCATTTACTACTTTTGGATTTGCTTTTCCTAAAGTAGCTTTTAAAACTTGTCCTACAAAAAATCCTAAAAGTTTACTATTTCCATCTTTGAATTTTTGTACATTTTGTGGATTATTTTCTATAACCTCATCAATTATTGGTAAAATAATAGCTGTATCACTTATTTGAATTAATCCTTTATCTTCAACTATTTGTTTTGGCTCTTCACCTGTTTGGCTCATTTGTTCAAATACTTGTTTTGCTATTTTTGTTGAAATAGTTTCATCATCTACCATTTTAACTAATTGAACAATATGTTTTTCTTTGAACTTTAATTCATCTATTGATTTGTCTTTTAACTGCTTTGCTACATCATTTGCTACATAATTAGCTAAAATACTTATTTGAGGAAGTATTTGCATACTTGCTTGATTATATGTAGAAGTAAGTTCTTTATATGCATTTTCAAAAAATGATGAAAGTTTCTCATCTCTTGCTAAAATATTAGATACTTCATTATTTAACTTAAATTTTAAATTATATTTTTCAAATAATATCTTTTGTTCATCTGTCATAGGTTCTGCTTCACCGTGAACTTGTACTTTATTTAGTTCTTGTTTTGACTCTTTTGGTGTCTCTTTTACTTTTTTATTCTTTTTAGCCCATGAATCTTTTAAAGAAACGATTTTATTAAATACTGGTGTTTCATCACTATAATCAATTGGATCTTTATAAAAATAACCTTGTCTTTCAAACTGAAATCTTTCATCTATATTATCATCAATTACAGCTGGTTCTACAAAAGCATCTTTTATAATCTTTAATGACTCAGGATTTAAATCTTCTAAGCCCTCAGGAGATTCACTTTTATACAATCTATCATAAAGTCTTACTTCAACTTTTTTTGCTTCTTTTGCACTTATCCATTGAATAGCACTTTTTACTTTTATGCCACTTGTATCGCTTCCACTTTTTGAGTTAGGATAATATTCTGCTTTAATCTCTGTTATATTTCCATTTGAGTCTTTGATTACTTCCTTACAAGAGATAATATATCCATGTCTTAATCTAACTGGTTGATCTAAAGTAAGTCTATAATAACCTTTTGGTGGATTTTCACAAAAATCTTCTCTTTCTATATAAAGTTCTTTAGAAAAAGGTATTTTTCTAGAACCCTCTTTTGGTACATCATGGGGATAATAAGAAGCTTCAATTATCTCTTTATCTTTTTCATAATTTTCTATAGTTACTTTAAGTGGGTCAAGAACACACATAACTCTTGGAACTTTTTGATTTAAATCATCTCTTATACAAAACTCTAATTGAGCAACATCAACCATAGAGTTTGCTTTTGCAATACCAATTTGCTCACAAAAATTTAAAATAGATTCAGGTGTATATCCTCTTCTTTTATATCCTGCTATTGTTGGCATTCTTGGATCATCCCAACCACTAACATATTTACCCTCAACTAATTCAAGAAGTTTTCTTTTACTCATAACTGTATAATTCACACCTAATCTTGCAAACTCATATTGATATGGTCTTGGTGGTTCTAGTTTTAATGTATCTAATACCCAATCATAAATATCTCTGTTGTTTTCAAATTCAAGTGTACAAATCGAGTGAGAAACACCCTCAATATAATCAGATAAACAGTGTGCAAAATCATACATTGGATAGATACACCATTCATTAGCTGTTCTAAAGTGATGAGCATGTCTAATTCTATATAATAAAGGATCTCTTAGTTTCATATTTGCAGCACTCATATCAATCTTTGCTCTTAATACATGTTCACC
The DNA here is from genome assembly GCF_008000835.1 of Malaciobacter canalis. Lineage (GTDB taxonomy): Bacteria > Campylobacterota > Campylobacteria > Campylobacterales > Arcobacteraceae > Malaciobacter > Malaciobacter canalis. The sequence continues at coordinate 1,028,797 of NZ_CP042812.1, read as the reverse complement.
ATTTTTAAACTCACCATTTTTCATCTTTTCAAAAAGTTCTAAGTTTTCTTCAACAGTTCTATTTGCGTATTTACTTCTTTGTCCTGCTTTAGTAACTGTTCCTCTAAACTCTTTCATCTCTTCTTCGCTTATACTATCAACATAAGCTTTACCCATTTTGATAAGCTTTACTGCATATTCATAAAGTTTAGGAAAATAATCAGATGTAAAGTGTACCTTTTCATCCCATTCAAAGCCAAGCCATTTAACAGCATCTTTCAATGCATTTACATATTTTGTATCTTCTGTTGTTGGATTTGTATCATCCATTCTTAAATTACAATGACCATCATAATCTTTTGCAATACCAAAATTTATACAAATAGATTTAGCGTGTCCAATATGAGGAAAACCATTTGGCTCAGGAGGAAATCTAGTAACTACTTCTTTGTATTTGCCTTTTTTTAAATCCTCTTCAACTATTGCACGTAAGAAATCTTTATTTTCATTCATTATTATTAAGCCTTTTTATTTTAAAACTTTTCTTTTTTGGTTTGCATTTTATCTAATTTGAGCTTATAGCATCATAGCAATATTAGTTAAAATCATTCATCTAAATAAAACATATTCATTGTATAAAAACAACATACCAAATAACATTTTAAAATGATACAATAAATATAACAAGAAAGGATATACACTATGAAAGTATTACTTACAGGCTCAACTGGATATATAGGAAGAAGACTAAAACAAAAGCTAAAGGAAAATAAAAATATTTCACTTAGATTATTTGTAAGAAACAAAAAAAGCTTATCTTCTAATATTGAAAAAGATATCGAAGTTTTTGAGGGTGATACATTTAATAAAGAGAGTTTAAAAAAAGCACTAAGTGGTGTTGATACTGCTTATTATTTAATTCACTCTTTAAATAGAACTGATTACAAAAACTTAGATAAAATTTCAGCACAAAATTTTATAGAAGTTGCAAAAGAGTGTAATGTAAAAAGAGTAATATATCTTGGTGGGCTGGGAGTTAAAAATAGTGATACAAGTGAACACTTACTTAGTAGATTAGAAACAGGAGAAGTTTTAAGTAATCAAAAAGATGTTCAAACGATTTGGATTCGAGCAGGTGTTATCATAGGTTCTGGAAGTACAAGTTTTGAAATAATTAGAAATCTAACAGAAAAACTTCCTGTTATGACTACACCAAAATGGGTATTAACAAAAGCTCAGCCAATTGCAGTTGATGATGTATTAGAATATTTAGAAAAATCACTATTTTTAGAAGAAAAAGAAAACTTAATAGTTGATATTGGAGCTGAACAATTGACATATAAACAAATGATGCTTCAAACAGCAAAAGCTTTAGGCTTAAAAAGATATATAATACCACTTCCATTTTTAACAATTAATTTATCATCTTATTGGCTTAATTTATTCACTCCTGTTCCTTTTAAAGTTGCAAAAGCATTAATTGAGGGTTTAAAATCAGAAGTTGTAATACAAAATGACAATGCAAAGAAGTACTTCAAAGATATAACTCCTATGCCTTTTATAGATGCAGTAAAAAAGGCTGTTAAAGAAATAGAGACAAACCAAGTAATTAGTAGATGGAGTGATAATGCAGGAAAAATTTGGGAAAAAGATCATACAAAAGAGATAGCAGATGCAATTTTTATTGATAGAAAAGAGATTGATATTTCAGATATTTCTAAAAGTAAAGTTTATAAAAGCTTTATTAGTATTGGAGGTAAACAAGGTTGGTTTGATTATGACTTTTTATGGGAATTAAGAGGGGTAATTGATAAAATCATTGGAGGAGTTGGATTAAAAAGAGGAAGAAGAAGCCAAGATGAATTAAGAGTTGGAGAAAGTTTAGATTTTTGGAAAGTAGTTGATATTAAAGAAAACGAAAGACTACTTTTATTTGCACAAATGAAAATTCCAGGTAGTGCTTGGCTTGAGTTTAAAATAAAAGATGAGAAACTTATCCAATCAGCATATTTTTATCCCAAAGGGGTTTTAGGTAGAGCTTATTGGTATACTCTTATTCCTTTACACTATTTTGTTTTTAATAATATGATTACAAATATTGTAAAAAGAGCAAAAAAAAGCTAAACAAAAAGAAATATTAAATTTAAAACCTAATACTGATTTTTCTTTTTTTTATATTAATATAAGTGTATATTTTCACAAAAACAAAGGTTATAATATGCAATTTAATATAACAGCTGGACAAGTAGGAATTAGACCTCCTGTAAATCTTCCTGATCCTAGATTTTTAGAAGTTTTAGGAGAAGAGAAAATAAGAAAATTAGTATCTGATCATTATAATTTATTAAGACAAAGTAATATAAAAGGACTTTTCCCTCCAACAGATGAAGGCTTTGAAAAAGCAAAAGAGCACTCAGCAGATTTTTTTATACAAATTTGTGGAGGACCTAAATACTTCAATGAAAAAAGAGGTGCACCAATGATGGCAGCAAGACATAGTCCTTTTAAGATAAACCAAGAAGCAAGACGAATTTGGTTAGAAAGTTATGCGATGGTACTTGCTCCACTTGATATTGAAGATGATATAAAACAATCTTTTTGGAACTATATAGATATTTTCTCTATTTGGATGATGAATAGTAATGAAAACTAAGCTTTATGCTTAGTTTCCAATAGCTAAAGCATATAAAACCATACTATTATCTTCTATAAATTCACAAACCTCATCATCATAATAAGCGCCAATTCCACTACATCCATAACCTAAATAGTTTGCAATCAAATATAGTCTATGACCTATAATTCCTGCTTTTTGATAAGCTGCTTGATAGTTTTTTGATTTTGTAGTAAGAAAAAAAGTAACGGCACTATCTTTTCCCAAATCTTGCTCTAAACATAAATAACCAGCTTTTGTTTTAAAATCACCCTCTTTTATATAAGTATTATCTTTATATAAACCCAAAGGCATAGAAACAACTCTATTTATAACACAATAAATATCAATAGCTTCATCACAATCACTTGTAATTGGCTCATTTAAAATCTCTAATACTTTTAAAAACTCATCTTTTTTTATAGCTTTTAAACTAAAATCTCTAATTGAGCGCCTTTTAAAAACTGTTTGTTTAAATATCTCTTTGTTATAAAAAAAGTTTGGAGATAAATTTTGTGAATGCTTTTGCTTAATGCTTAAAGATTTTTCATAAGCTTTTTGAATTAACTCATTTTCTTCAAAATAGTAAGTTCCATCCACTTTTGGTAAATCCAAGTTACATACTTTTTCTACCTCTTCTAAAGAGTTTGAACCTACAACTACACTTGCTTGAAAAAACTCTTCATTTGAAAAATTAAAAAGTTTATTTAAAGCCTTTTTATCAAAATCATAAATAATTTTATACTTTTTATCATGTAAAAAACTACTAGCTTCTAAAGTTCCTAGTAAATGCCCTGAATCAAGTAAACAATACCTAAAAGCTCTATTTTTATATTTCCAAGAAGAACGAAAATATAGTGATGAAATAAAGAAAATAAAACCATTTACTTTGTACTTATGATTTATTAAAGGCTCAATTCCATCATTTGTAATCTCTTTTAATAGTGTAATACTTGAACTTTTAATATCAAAATGATAAATACCATCTTTTATATTCTCATTGTTTCTACTTTGAAAATATATTTCATTTGGATAAAGAGCACCTGCACTGGGATTTATTCTTAAATAATACTCTACATTTGGATAGATTTTCTTTGCACTTAATCCTGCAATATAATATAAAAAGCTATGATTTATAAAATCTAAATTTAATTCATACTTTTCAAAACTATCATATGATTTGAAAACCATTGGTTGGTTTTCCCAACTTAATCTATTTGGATAGTTTCTAACTGAAAAGTATGAATGTTTTGTATTTAGATGATAATCAAAAAATTCATCAAATTTCATTTATCATCTTTTTGAAGTATCAATTCCTGGATTTTCTTGTGTTCCAACATAATCATCATCAATTTGACTATAATTGTATTTAAAACTTGCGTATATAGCTCCTACAATTATTATTAATGCAATTACTAATCTTACAGTATTTCTTTTACTTTTAGATTCATTTCCATCATAATCTTCAATTTTATGCATACTTAACTCGTCATCTTCATACTTACTCATAATATGACTCCTTTATATTATTAAGTCAATATAACTAATAGTTTCTTAACTAAAAGGTCATAAGTTTAAGTTATGGTACTTTTTAAACTTATCTTTATAATATACATAAAAGTGTATATTATATAGTAGAAACCATTAGTTGATTTACTGTTGTTACAATATCTTTAATATCTTTTTCTTCTTTTGTCATAAACACATCAAGATGATCTCTTAACTTATAAAAAGTCTCTTTTTCATTTGCAACAAAGTTTGAAAAAGCAGTTTCTGGGGCTTCATTTACTCTTTTGAAGTTTAATATCTTTTTTGTATAGTGAACAACAATATAGTCAATAAACTGTAAAACCTGATTTCTAAGTATAACATCATTTCTTGAATGAAGTTTTAATTTGCTTAAAGAAACAATTATTTCTAAAATATTAAACTCATGAATTAGTTGATAAAATAGTACTATTACATCTTTAAATGTATGATTAGTATTCTCTTTTATAACTACTCCTGCAACGGCAAATCTTAAGTAATCAATAACACTAAAGAAAAGATTAAACTCTTCATCATTAGGAATCAACTCTTCAATTTTTTGAGTATGAATTTCAGCAAGTTGTGAGAATAGTTCATTTTTATGATCAAGTATATGAGCTGAATCAACTTGTGTTTTATTCATATATTTAACCATCCATTTAGTACTTGTAAATAAAATATACTCTAATTTAGCAATTAGTTTATATTGTTTGTCAATATTCATAATATAATCTTGAGAATAAATTTTTTCTCTTATTTCATTTGAACCAAATAACTGTTTTACAATTAAATATGATTTTATTTTTTGTAAAAATTTATCCTTACCTAATTTCTCATAATCTCCTATAAAAGTAGACCCTTGTGAGTTTATAATTATATCTGCAATTTTTGTAGCAATTATCTCTCTTTTTAAAGGATGATTTGTTATTTCATGTTCATATGCACTTACAAATGATTTGGGAAAATATCTATAAAGATACTGTACTGCAAACTGTTCATCTACTAAAGTTGATTCTAAAAGAGTTTGTTTAATAAAGATTTTTGAGTATGATAAAAGTGAACTTAAAACAGGTCTTACGATTGAGTCATTTATATCAACTACATCTTCTAGATTCTCATTTTTAGGTATATAAAAGTCATGTCTATTAAAAGCTGTTACATATTTTTCTAAAATCTCTATTGTCTTTATAAAATTATTTTTATATTTTCTTGACAATCTTTCATCCATAGATATTACTAAAGATTGATTATAATTATTTTGCAATACCAAATTTACAACTTGGTCTGTCAAACTATGTAGTGTTGCTTTTGTTTCTTGTTCACAAAGTAAGCCCTGCTCTTTTATAATATTTAATAAAATTTTTAGATTTACTTCATGGTCAGATGTATTTACTCCACCTGCATTATCAATACCATCTATATTTATTTTTCCACCATTTAAAGCATATTCGATTCTAGCTTTTTGAGTAAATCCTAAATTTCCACCCTCACTTACAATTCTTGCTTTTATATCTGTTGCATCTACTCTTACTGCTTCATTTTGCTTATCACCTATATCAAGACTATTTTCATCACTTGCTTTTACATAAGTTCCAACTCCACCATTAAATAATAAATCAACATTCATAGTAAGAAGTTTTACACAAAGTTCTTCTCCACTAAGGGTTTTTTTACTTGTACCAATAAGTTTTTTTATTTCAGGTGTTAAAACTATCTCCTTCTCACTTCTTAAAAATACTCCACCACCTTTTGAAATCTTTTCTTTATCATAAAAGCCCCAACTTCCTTGCTTTGAATTAAAAAGTCTTTTTCTCTCTTCAAAACTTACTTTTAAATCAGGATTTGGATCAATAAATATCTCTTTATGACCAATTGCTGCAAGTAGCTTGAACTTGTCTGATTCTATCATTCCATTTCCAAAAACATCACCACTCATAGAACCAAGTCCCATTACAGTAATTGGGTCTTTGTAAATATCAATACCCTCTTCTATAAAAAATCTTTTTGTTGACATTAAAGAACCACGAGCAGTAATACCTAAATCTTTATGTCCATAACCATTTGAGCCACCACTTGCAAAAGCATCTCCTAACCAATAGCCTCTACTAATTGCTATATCATTTGCAACATCACTCATAGAAGCAGTTCCCTTATCAGCAGCAACTACAAAATATGCATCATCACCATCATAAGCTACTATTCTTTCATCTCTTACAATTTTTCCATTTACCATATTATCAACTAAATCTAAATTTGAATTAATAAATAAAGAGTAGATTTGTTCAAAATACTCTTTTGTGATTTCTGATATATCTTTATTTATTACAAAACCACCTTTTGAACCATCTGGAATAATAATAGAGTTTTTACCCTCTTGTGTAATCATAAGAGATTTTATCTCTTGTCTATAATCTTCATGTCTATCACTCCATCTAAGTCCACCTCTTGAAATTTTACTCATTCTTAAATGAATTCCATAAAAATCAGGGTGATAAATAAAGTTTTCAATATTTGGTTGTAAACCTCTTAAGTTTTCTGAAAAACTTTTTGTATCAATTTTAAAAGCAGTTGTTTCTTTACCTAAAAAATAGTTAGTTCTTAAAAGTGACTTTAAAAAAGAGAAAGTCAATTTTAAAATTTTATCATCTATGATTTGAGGAATTATTTTTATCTCTTCTTCTATTTGAAGTTCTAAGCTTTCTAAATCTTGCTTTCTTTTAGCTTTTTGTTTTGGATCAAATTTTTTGTAAAAGTAGTTTAAGAAAAGATTTGAAATTTTATGATGTGTTGTAAGAGTAGTTAATATTGTGTCTGCATTTATTGTTAAAACAGCTTGGTCTAAATACTCAATAAAAGCCTTTAGAAGATAAACTTCTTTTACTGTAAGGTTTTGCAATAATACTAAAGAGAATAGCTTTGAGTGATGAATTTTATCATCTTTTAATGTTTGTGTAATAACATTTTCTAAATTCTCTTTTGCTTTTTTTACTATATTTACATCTTTTATATGTAAATTAAATCTACTAACATAAATGATTTTTGATTTATTTGAAATATTATAAGTTACTTCATCTACTATTTCAAATCCAATATCATGTAAAATAGGTGTAATAGTAGATAAATAAAGTTGATTGACAGAATAAATTTTTATATGATTTGAGTTATTGTCTTCATGAATATGAGTTACAATGCACTCATCTAAAACTTCTTGAAAAAATTTATCTGATACTTTTAAGTCCTCTTTTGTTAATAACTGAGAGCAAACAGCTTCAATATCTGAAGTAGCCATAGTCTTTCCTTTGTTAGTAAGTTATAAAGATTATCTATTAACAAACTTTATATATAACTTAAACTATAGTTACTTTTGAATAAGATACAAAATTATTTAAGAAATTACTTTTTATGATTAAGATTGACTTATGCTTTAATATCTTCTATTTTTGCATTTAATATCTTTTGCAATTTAACTGCACTTAGTTCAATATCAAGACCTCTTTTCCCACCACTTACAAAAATAGTACCAAAACCTAAAGCATCACTATCTATAACAGTAGGAAGCAATCTTTTTTGTCCTAAAGGAGAAATTCCTCCTACTAAATATCCAGTTACTTTTGAAGCCTCATTTTTATCTGCCATAACTACTTTTTTTTCACCTAAAGCATTGGCTATTTTTTTTAAACTAAGTTGATTTGAAACAGGCACAACAGCTACTGCAAGTTTTTTAGGTGCTATTTCAACAAGTAGCGTTTTATAAACTCTATTTGCATCTAAACCTAATTTTTCTACTGCTTCATTTCCAAAATCTGTATTATTTGTATCATGTTCATATTTATGTATTTTAAAATCACATTTATTTTTTTTCAAAATATTTATTGCTGGTGTCATAAGCTAAAAAATCCTTTTTTATTTATCTATGCTTGCTATTTATTTTCATAACAAATATATATTTAATAAGCAATGCATTTTCTATTTTAGCACTTTTTAGCTCAAAAATAAAATAATTTAACCTATGAAGAGCAACTAACATGGGAAATACCAGCCATCCCAAAAAGATTTGAAGGCTTTTTATTATAATACTTATCTTCAAACTCTTTACTATTTTCAATATATGGATTTGTCATTACTTCTTGTAACTGTTTTACTAATTCATAGTTTCCCTCTTGGGCTTGTTCGTATGCTAAAACCAAATACCACTCTTTTAAAGTATACTTTGGATTAACTGATTTCATTTGATTTGAGACTTTTTTTATAGACTCATTTGAGTTTATATCTATTTTTGTTCTCCATTTTTCTAACCAACTATTCCATCTTAATTTGATATCTTTATTTTCAAAGTTATCATAAAAACTTTTTTCAAGTTCATTGATACTATTAGGTATATTTGATAACTCTCTAAAAAATATAGTATAATCAACTTTAGTTTCAATCATTAGATTTATAAGCTCATCAAACAATTCAAAGTCAAACTTATCAATTCCTAATTTACTAGCCCACATATTTTCTATTTTTATGTGCATAATCTTTGAAAAGTTATTTTCAATCTCTTCAAGTTCTTTTAAACTATTTAAATTTGAACTAAGCAATGGTTTTAAAGAACTACAAAATGATTTAAAATTCTTTTTTGCTGCATTGGGTTGATTAAAAAATGAAAAGTGCATTCCCCCACCAGTCCAAGGTTGGTATTTAGGGTCAAACATATCTATAAAACCAAAAGGACCATAATCAAGTGTAAAGCCTCCTGCTGCACAATTATCACTATTGAAATTACCTTGACAGTATCCAACTCTTATCCAATTTGCAACTAAAGATGTAAGTCTATTTTGGAACTGTTTTGCTAATAGTATTAATTTTTCTTCTAAGTTTAAATCACTATTTATTTCATCATTGTATTCTCTATGAATTAAATGTAAAACAATCTGTTCTAACTCTTCATATGCTTTTTTATGTTCATTTTTTCTAGCTCTTCTAGCAAAAAGTTCAAGTTGACCAACACGAATAAATGAAGGAGCAACTCTTGTAGTAATTGCCACATCTTCTTCAATCATCACTTCAGGATCTCTTGAATAAGAGTTATTTCTAAACCATGGTCTTTTTACTTGCTCTTTTTTTGATGTAAATAGACTCAAAGATCTTGATGTTGGAACTTTTAGAGCATGCATGTGCTCTTGTGCTAAAAACTCTCTTATACTTGATCTTAATACAGCACGACCGTCTGCACCTCTACAATATGGTGTTCTTCCAGCTCCTTTTAGTTGAAACTCCCATCGTTTACCATTTATAACTGCTTCAAAAACAGAGATTGCTCTACCATCACCATATCCATTCCCTGTTTGAAAAGGACATTGTGCATAATACTCAGTACCATAAATAGATAAAGCATATCCAGTTGCCCAAGATATATTTTCCATAGGATAAGATATATTTGACATATCACCTGAAAACATTTTAATAAAGTCATCTGATTTTATTAAACTCTTATTAAAACCCAAATCATTAAAAAAGTTTTCACTATGACATATGTATATGGGTTCTTTAATAGCAGTTGGTTCTACACTTACATAATGACCACTAAAAACCTCTCTTGATTCTTTGTTATCACCATTGAATTTTGCATCAGGATCACAATTAAGTCTGTTTACAAAAGAGTAATCAGCTAATTTTGCAAATTGTTCAAATGTTTTTATATCTTTTTTTAAATTTTCTTTCATTATTTATTGTCCATTAATTTTTATCTATTAAGATTTTTAGCATAAGTATTTGAAATACATAGCAAAAATAGGATTTAGAAATTTTTATTAAGTCAAAAATAAATTTAAAAATTTAGACTTTCAAGAGATATCTTTCAATTATATGTTAAAATCAAATATTAATTTATATTTATTTCAAGGTGTTTTAGTGGCAATTTTTACTTTACAATCATTAGCAGGTGGATTTCTAGATGAAGATTTAGAACATTTTAATAAAATCTTTGATGACTGGTGTATTCAATTTGATAGTTATGAAGATGCAATGGATATATTGCAAACTTTACAGAATGATGAAACTATTGATATAGTTGAGATTACACCATTAAGTTATCCTAAATATTTTTTTAATTCTCTTCAAGGTACTATTTATACAACAAGACAAGTTGAAGATAAAATTATTTGTGTTGTAGAACCTTTTATAGGATCAAATTTTAGAATTGCAATATGTGATTTGAACACTAAAAAAGTAAGACTTACAAATACTAGATATAAAAGTATTCCAAATATAGAGAATGCTTTTGCTAACTTTGGTGATACTGAATAATTCACTAAGTAAATTATATATTTAGTTTAAAAGATAATATTTAGGAGTATATTTTAAATGAACAGATTAAACAAAAACTCTTTAGAATCATTAGAGTATTTAAAAGAGTTGTGTGAAAAAGAGATTATATCTTGGCCTATAGATTTTGAGTTTTATCAAGCTAGTAAAACACAATTGGAAGAAACACTTAAATATTGGTTTGGCAATGAAACTTGGTCATCTTCTGGTGATAGTTTTATTCAGTTTGGCAAAGATGCAAGTGGCTCAATGTTTCTTTTATGGTTTTATCCAAAACTAAAAACAGAACCGCCTGTTGTTTTTATGGATTCTGAGGGTGATGCATATCTTGTTTCTTCATCTATTACAGAGTTTGTTAAACAAATGGCTTCAGGCTTTTTATTTTTTAGTGGCTCATGGATAGAGCCTAATTCAAAAGAGAAAAAAGATTTAAATTGGACTCTTTTAAAAAAACTAGTAAATGAGCACTTTGGTATTAAACATATAAACCCAGAAGAGTTAACTAAAATTGCCAAATTAAATCATCCTAGTTTTTCTGATTGGGCTGAAAGTAAAATTTAATAGGAGAAATTGATGTCTTATAGAACTTTAAAAGAAGAGATAAAAGTATTGGAATTAGGCTTACCTCCAATGGAAGATGATGGTTTTATTGGTGGAAGATTAGACCCAAAAGAAGCTAGTTTAATTTTACTTCCTGTTCCTTGGGAAGCAACAGTTTCATTTGGACAAGGAACAGCAAAAGCACCTGATGCTATAAGAATTTCAAGTCATCAACTTGATGTGGAAACATACCACTATATTAAGCCTTATACTGCTGGAATTGCTATGCTTGAAACTGATAAAAGTTTATTAAAATTAAGTAATAAAGCTAGAAAAAAAGCTTTGAAAGTAATTCAAGCACTTGAAAAAGGAACTACAAAGAAAAAAGCATTAAACTTTGTAAATGAAGCTTCTAAAACTTTAAATGACTCTGTTTATAAAAAATCAATCAAACAAATCAAAAAAGGTAAATTTGTAGCAGTTGTAGGTGGTGATCACTCTTGTCCACTGGGACTTATCAAAGCTTTAAATGATACTCAAGATGAAGCCTTTGGAATATTGCATGTTGATGCACACCATGATTTAAGAAAAGCATATGAGGGCTTTACCTATTCCCATGCTTCTATTTTTTATAATGTTATGAATGAATGTGACAAAATCTCAAATCTTATTCAAATAGGAATTAGAGATTATAGTAGTGAAGAGGCTTTGAGAATGAAAGAGTATGGGAAAAAAGCTGATTGTTTATATGATACACATATGCAAGAGAAACTTGCATGTGGAAAGTCACTAGAAGAGGTATATTTTCCTTTTATTGAGCAACTTCCACAAAATGTATATTTATCTATTGATATTGATGGCTTAGAACCAATTAACTGCCCAAATACAGGAACACCAGTTCCAGGAGGACTTAGATATAGTCAATTAGAACATCTTATTTTCATGGTAGTAAAAAGCGGTAGAAATATAATAGGATTTGATTTATGTGAAGTAGGAGTTAGTAAAAACGCCTGGGATGAAAACGTCGGCGCAAGAATTTTATACCAACTTAGCGCAGCCTTACTAGCAAGTCAAAATAAAATATCGTATAATTAAAGAAAAGACTAAATGAAGGTTTTCTTTTATATTTTAGACCAACATTATTTATATTATAAAGATAACATATTTAAGGCTATTTTATATAAAATGTATTATTAATAAATAGTTAAACCAATATATAGGAATATATTAAATTGCAAAGATCTTATTACTCGAATACAATTAGTAAATTTATTAAAGAAGATACAAATAAAATTCTTGGTGAACTAGCAAGATATCACAATCATGCTTTAGAAAATTTACAAAAAAATGCCTGGATAAAACAAATAGAATTATTAAAGCAAGCATTTTATATTTATACTAGTGGCCATATTTTTTTTGAATTTGCAATTCCTAGAATGGGAAAGCGTGTTGATAATATTATTATTGTCAATGATTCAATTTTTGTTATTGAATTTAAAGTTGGTTCAACAACATATGACAATAATGCAATAGAACAAGTTATAGACTACGCACAAGACTTAAAAAACTTTCATGAAGGCAGTCATACTCAAAAATTATTTCCTATACTTATTTCAACTGAAGCAAAAAGTGTTGAAAATAAAATTGAGCAATTACAAGATAAACTATATAAGCCACTTTTAACTAATAAAAATTCTTTTTTAAACATCATAAAAGAATGTTTAAATTTAGGGGAAGAACATATTATATGTCCATTGTCATGGAAAGATTCAATATATAAACCAACTCCAACTATAATTGAAGCAGCTCAAGCATTATATAAAGGTCATAATGTTCAAGAAATTTCAAGGTCAGATTCTGGTGCTATAAATTTGTCCATTACAACAGATAAAATTAACCAGATTATAAATAGTTCAAAAGAAACAAATAAGAAATCAATTTGTTTTATTACAGGTGTTCCAGGTGCGGGCAAAACACTTGCAGGCTTAAATATTGCAAATGAAAGAATGAATATTGATGAAAAGGAACATGCAGTTTTTTTATCAGGAAATGGTCCATTAGTTGATGTATTAAGAGAAGCTCTCACAAGGGATGAAGTTAATAATGCAAAAATGAGAGGGAAAAAGCTAACAAAAAAAGAGGCTGCAATTAAAACACATGCTTTTATTCAAAATATTCATCATTTTCGCGATGACTCATTAGTTACAAATAAAGCACCTATTGAAAAAGTGATAGTATTTGACGAAGCTCAAAGAGCTTGGAATCAAGAACAGACAAGTTCTTTTATGAAAAGAAAAAAAGGACAAGATGATTTTGAGTCATCAGAACCAAGGTTTTTAATTGATGTAATGAATAGACATCAAGGCTGGTGTACAATAATTTGTTTAATAGGTGGAGGACAAGAGATAAATACTGGTGAGGCTGGATTAGAAGAATGGATTAGTTCGTTAAAAAATCATTTTCAAGATTGGAATATATATTTATCAAATTCAATAGTAGAAGATAAAAATTACTTGAGAGATAATACATTAAAAGATTGGTTAAACGAAAGTGCTAATATAGATAAAAACTTGCACTTATCAGTTTCAGTTAGATCTTTTCGCTCAGAAAAGCTATCTGATTTTATTCATTCTATTTTAGATATCGACAGAACAAAGGCTACAAGCTTGTATAATAACTTTTTAAAAAATGATTATCCTATATTGGTTACAAGAGATTTTGAAAAAGCAAAAAAGTGGTTAAACTCAAAAGCTATTGGAAGTGAAAGAAGTGGTGTAGTTGCATCATCTGGAGCGTATCGTTTAAGGCCATTTGGAATAAATGTAAAAAATCAAATTGACGCTCCTATTTGGTTTTTAAACAATAAGGATGATATTAGATCTTCATATTTCAATGAAGAAGTTGCAACTGAATTTGATATTCAAGGACTAGAACTTGATTGGACATGTGTATGTTGGGATGGAGATTTTTATTTTCATAACAACCAATGGATGTTTAGAAAATTTAAGGGTACAAAATGGCAAAATATCAATAAAGACATCATAAAAAATTATTTATTAAATGCTTATAGAGTTTTACTTACGAGAGCTAGACAAGGAATGATTATATTTATACCTAATGGATCAGTAGATGACAAAACAAGGTTATCAGAGTTTTATGATGAAACCTTTAACTATATCAAGGAAATTGGTATACAAGAGGTTTAACAAAATGCAGGAGCCAATAAATTACCCTGCAGATGATTTATTGGCTCACTTTAAACGTAGATATCTATTTTCACTTACGCACGAAACTATTTGTACCTTAAGAATAGTACTACTGTATGCACTCTTTATGAGTTTTCTCGAAGAAAGTGCATACAAGCAAGGTAGACAACAAATATCTAACTGTAAGGAAGTTTTGAATTAATCAAGTCGTTTGCTTGCTTTTTATCTTAACTTTTTAGAACTAAAAAATAAAATTTAGCTCTTAAAAAAAAGATAGCAATTAAGCTATCTTTTTTTATTTATGCAAATGCTGGTTCTAAGAAAGGGATAATTTGTTTTTTTCTTGAAAGACAAGCGTCTAACCAAACTTTTCCATCTTCTAGTTTTACATCAAATGCTTTTTCAAATACAGATGTATCTTCTGATGAAACAAGTACTTCAGAACCCTCTTTCATAATATCAGTTAAAAGTAAACAAGCAGTATGTAAATCATTTTCAACTCTAAGTGCATCTAAATCAGCTTGTAATTTATCTTTTACATTATCAAAAATTGCCAAATCAACAACTTCAAGTTGTCCAATACCAACAGCACTTCCATGCATATCAAATGGTTTGTAATCTCTTAAAATAAGCTCTCTTACAGGAACTCCATCAACTGCTGATTTTACTTTAAACATCTCCATACCCAATGCACCAAAGTCTTCAACACCAGCAATTTGTGCAAGTTCTCTAACTATTTTAATATCAATATCTGTACATGTTGGTGATTTAAAAATAACAGTATCACTTAAAATAGCACAAAGCATAACACCAGCAATATTTGCAGGAATTTCTACACCATGATAATCATACATCTCTTTTACAATTGTGTTAGTACAACCAACAGGTCTAATCCAACATTCAAGTGGTGTTGAAGTAGTTAAATCTCCTAATTTATGATGATCAACAATACCAACAATAGTAGCTTCATCAATATCTTTTGGAGCTTGACCTCTATCTGAATAATCAGTAATAAAAATCTCTTCACCAGCAAACTCTGTTTTAAGTTCTGGTGCTTCAAAACCAAATCTATTTAAAATAAATTGAGTTTCAGGAGAAACTGGTCCTTGTCGTGCTGGAATTGCCTCACGCCCTATTTTATTTAATAAATATGCTAAAGAGATAGCTGAACATATTGAGTCTGAATCAGGAGTTGTGTGTCCACATGTATAAATTGCCATAAAAAAATATCCTTTTTATTGTTCCCCAACAAAAAGGGAACCAGTTGTATTTTAAATTTTGTGATTTTATCTAAAGTTTTGTTATGTTAGTTTTAAACAAGTATATTACTATTACTTGTTATAATTAATATAATTAAAAAAAGGAGACAACATGATTAGTAAAGATTTACAAGAAGCATTAATAGAGCAATTAAACAAAGAGTATCACTCTGCATATATCTATCTTGGTATGAGTGCATACTGTTCAAAAGAGGGTTTTAATGGTGCATCAAATTGGTTTTTAATTCAGTATCAAGAAGAAGTTGCTCATGGAATGAAACTTTTCAAATACCTTGAAGACCAAGATGTAGAGATTAAACTTCCAGCAATTGATGAAGTTAAAGTTGAGTATAAATCTTTACTTGATGTATTTAAAAAATCATTAGCACATGAACAAAAAATGACTAAAAATTTAAATATTTTAAGTGATTTAGCTATGAAAGATAAAGATCATGCTACATATAGCTTACTTCAATGGTACGTAACAGAACAAGTTGAAGAAGAAGCAACAGTAAAAGAGATTATTGACCATATCAAACTTGTGGGAGATAACGGATATGGATTATATACAATAGATAAAGAGCTAAGTGCAAGAGTATTTAACGATCCTACAAATCAATAAGAGGAAAAACCTCTTATTGTATTATTTTTCTATTTTCAAAAACTTTTCAAGCCATTGATCTGCTTCTTCAATAGAAGCAAATTTTTGAGATTTTGCAACTTGGTCTTGACCTTCATAAAATCTAATTCTTATTCCATCTTCTACTTGATCAATTTTTATTCTAGTAATTCTTGCTAGATTTAAGTAAACTCTATCATTTAATTTAACAAACATGTTTTTGTCCTTTTATTTTATTATTTCCTATTATATCTAATATTAAATAAAAACTGAAACAATTACTTTAATTGCTAAGATTGATAATAGTATTTTAAGTAAAGATCTAAATTTTTTACCATCAATTTTATTTCTTAGTTTTGTACCTGCATAACTTCCTGCAACTGCTCCAACAATCATAAAAACAAGTAGCCAAAGATACTCAAAAAATGCAAAACCAAAAAAGATAAAGACAAATACTTTAAAAATATGAGTAATACCCATAAGTGCAGCAGCTGTTGCAACAACTTCATCTTTTTTCTCAAAATCTTTATAAAGCAAAGTCATAGTCAAAGGTCCTGTTGCACCAACAACAAGAGAAAGACCTGTTTGAAAAAAACCTATTATAAAATAACTTTCAAATCTTTTTATTTTTTCATTAAATTTTGTAGACCACAAAGAAAGAAGAATATACACACCTATAAAAAGAGGTACATACTCTAAAGAGATATAATAAATAATACTTGAAATAAGAGCAGTTCCTAAAAGTGAGCCTAGAATAAATTTTGGTATAACTTGATATTGCACATCTTTATATCCAAAAACGGCTCTGCTGAAATTACTAGACATTTGTGTTAAGCCATGTACAGGAATCAAAGCATTTACAGGTAAAAAAGATGGTAAGATTGCTATTAAAATCATACCTCCACCAAGTCCAACAACACCTGCAATTGTTGATGTAAAAAATGTAATTATTCCTAAAAAAATTTCTGTTGTCATACTTCTTCACTTTCTAAAAAATAGAAAATAAAATAACAAAAACTCACTTATAGATAAAATAGTTTTAAAAACTAAAATTTATATTTTATATTCTTAAGTATTATAATATAGTTTTTTTTCAAGTTTTTTAGAAATAATTGATATTGAATAGGTCATTACAAAATAAAAAACTCCAAGTGTAAGATATATTTCAAAAGGTTCATATGTTCGCACATATATCAACTGACCTGCTCTTGTTAATTCTGTTATTGATAAAACAGAAACTAAAGAACTATCTTTTAATATTGCAGCATAAGTATTAGTTAAAGTAGGAAGAGTAAGTCTTAATGCTTGTGGATATATTATATATGCAAGCATACTTAGATTACTCATTCCTAATGACTTTGAAGCTTCATACTGACCTTTTGGTATACCCTGAACGCCAGCTCTTACTATTTCAGACATATAAGCACCAAAATTCAATGAAAGACCTAAAATTGCAGCTTCATGACTTGACATTGATATACCAACTTGTGGCAAACCATAATATATAAAAAATAACTGTATTAATAAAGGTGTTCCTCTAAAAATTTCTATATATGAAGTCAATACAAAATCTAAAAGTTTATGTATTTTATAACTTCTTAAAGTTCCTACAACTATACCTATTATAAATGCAATTATAAAAGATATAAATGATAAATATATTGTAAGCCAAGAAGCTTCAAATAAAAACCCAAGATTGTCATAAACTACATTAAAATTCATCTATTTTACTTCTAACCATTTTTGAACTAGTTTATCATATACACCATTTGATTTTAGTTTAGTTAATGCCATATTTATTTGTTTTGTTAACTCATCTTTATCTTTTTTCATTACAACAACTAATTCTGATGGAGCTAATTTATCAACTATTTTATATTCACTTTTAAAATTCTTTTGTTTTACTGCATATGCATAACCTACTACAACTGCATCAATTCTTTCATGTTTTAAGTCTAAAAATGCTTCTGGATTATAGTTATATCTTGCAACTTTTTTTAAGCCTTTTAACTTATCAACAATTTGTTCACTTCCACTTCCAAGTTGTACACCAACAACTTTATTTTTTAAATCTTGTTTTGAAGTAATTTTATTATTTTGTTTTTTTACTACAATTACATCATTTAGTAAATAATATGTATTTGATAAATTCACATTATTTTCTCCAGCTTCTTGACGACTCATAGCACTTAAAATCATATCATATTGATTTGTTTTTAATCCACCTAATAAAGCTTGCCACTCAGCATCTTTAATTACAATCTTTTTATTTAATACTTTTCCTATTTCATTTGCTAAGTCAATATCAAAACCTACAATCTCCCCAGACTTTGCATCTCTTGATTCAAATGGTGGATAAGCTGCACAAAGCCCTACTGTTATTACATCTTCTTGGGCATAAGAAAACATTGAAAAACAAAGTAAAAATCCCGCTATAAATTTTTTCACTACAATTCCTTTAAAATATTTTTTACTGAAGTATTTGGATTAGATTCATTTATTGCATAAAAGTCTAAATTTATTGCATTTTTATCCAATAAACTTTTAAAGACTTCCATAAAAACACCCTTTTCATTAACTATATTTAATGAATTTAAAGTCTCTTCCAAAGAAAAAGAACTATCAATTTCACCTTCCCATTTAGAAGATTTGCAAGTAGTATTTACTCCACAACTAGGACTATTATCAACACCTATACAAGCAGATATTTTATAACCACTATTACTATAATCAATAAGTTGTTGTATTATTGGCTCAAGTAGCTTTTCACAGTGTTTACGAAAATAAGGAGTATCAAGTTGTTCTTTTACTTGTCCCCATCTTTTTATACCACAAGATAATAATTCAGGACAAGGAAGTTGAATAAAGCCATAGCCTTTTTGAATTAAAGGAACCATTAACTCTTCTAAGCAACCACCATAATTTGCAATTTTATTTACTTTTGAATTTACATTTAATAGACAATGACTTAATAAAAGGATTTTTTTATTTCGCTGCATTTAAAAACCTTAGAAACTTCAGTTTTTTAAAAAAGCATTTGACAAGTAAAGTATAATTGTCGTTCCAAGCCTTGGAATTCACTTAATTTAAGAAATTAAATTCTATATGGTTTATTCTTAAGAAATCATAAAATCTAAGATTTATTATTTATATCTTTTAAACATTTATTTATGTTTGTATGAAGTAAAGCATAAGTATTTGCATTTTTTTTACAAGTATACTTATTTCCTTTAATATTTAGAGATATATTATTAATACTAGCATCAAAATCTTTACTTTTTGTGTATCTATTTGATTTATTTAGTATATACACAAAAATCTTATTTTTATTATTTAAGCATATTTTGTATTTTGATTTATTGTCAAAATTTAATTTCATGTTTTTTTTTGAAGCTAAAAAACAATATGATTTAGATGTAAACTCATCTTTAATATTGTGATAAATATAAAAATCATAGACAAAATTTAAATTCTGAGATTTCTTTTCACCTTGATAAATATAAAAATTTGCGTTCATATTTATTTTATTGAAAGAAGAATCTGCATTTAAATTTAATAAAGCAAAAAAGAGTAAAATTATAAGTTTCAAAAAAATCCTAAATAAAAATATTTTGTATTATAGAAAAGTTTTTTTATTTAAAATAGATTTTTTTGTATTAATAATATTATTTTATATAAATTTAAAAAAGGTAGAGAATGGATATTTTCCAATGGATAGGCTTTGTAGGAATGGCATTTGTTGTAACTGGTTATTTATTTTTGCAATTAAACAAATATGATATACACTCAATTCAATATCAATTATTAAATTTAGTTGGTGCTATATTATTACTTATTTCACTATGTGTTCATTTTAATCTTGGTTCTTTTATAATTGAGGTATTTTGGATTGCTATTACAATCTTTGGAATATTTAAAAATTTAAGGAAAAGAAAAAATGAAAAAATTGATACTTTTAACCCTTAGTTTGATAACTATTGGTTTTGCTAATAATTATGGCAAAATAGATATGCATGGTGGAAAAGGTGATTCTTTAATAGGAAAAGAAAAAAAAGATTTTACTAAATCATCTTTTCATAACTCATTTGACAACTTAAAAGAACAGAAAAAAGAAACAAAAAATAAAGAAGAAAAACAAAGTAAACAAAAAGAGAAAAAGGATTAACAAAATATGCAAACATATAAGTTTATTTCATGGAATGTAAATGGAATTAGAGCAGTAGACAAAAAAGAAGCTTTAAAGTGGATTGACAATGATAATATTCATGTATTAGGTCTTCAAGAAATTAAAGCAGAAGAGAATCAAATTCCAAAAACAATTTTTGATAAAGATTTTAACTTTACACATATTAACCCTTGCAGTATTAAAGGTCGTTCAGGAACTGCCCTTTATAGTGATATTGAACCTATATTTAGTGATAATACACTTAATGTTGATATTTTAAAAGAGGGTAGAATAAACGAAGCACACTTTAATTTTGATGGTAAAAAAATTGCATTTTTTAATGTATATTTTCCAAATGGTCAAAGTAATGATGATAGACTTGAGTATAAAATGCAATTTTATGATAGATTTTTAGAACATTGTGAAAATTTAAAAAAAGAAAATTTTTCATTAATAATTTGTGGTGATGTAAATACAGCTCATACAGAAATTGATATTGCAAGACCTAAAGCAAATGAAAAAAAATCTGGTTTTTTACCAATGGAAAGAGATTGGATTACAAAGTTTTTAAATCATGGATATATTGATACATTTAGATATATAAATGGCGATATTAAAGATAAATATAGCTGGTGGAGTTATAGAGCAAATGCTAGAGCAAATAATGTTGGCTGGAGAATTGATTATTTTTATGTAAGTGAAGACTTAAAAAATAATATCAAAAATGCTTATATTTTAGATGAATATATGGGAAGTGACCATTGTCCAATTGCACTTGAATTAGAACTATAAAAAAAGGGAATGAAGATTAACTTCATTCCCTTTATACTTTAAAGACTGTAAGCTTTAAAATAATAGTTTAGACTAAAATCTACTATTAAAGTTTCTTTTTGGTCTTTCTTCTCTTGGTTTAGCCTCATTAATTTTAAGAGTTCTTCCTTCAAATTCTGTTCCATTTAATTCTTCAATAGCACTTTGTCCAGCACTATTGTCTTCCATACCGATAAATCCAAAACCTTTAGCTCTTCCAGTTTCTCTATCAGTAATAATCTTTACAGAACTAACTTCTCCATACTGAGCAAATAAAGCTCTTAAACTCTCTTCTGTAGTCTGATAAGACATATTCCCAACGTAAATTTGCATTTTTTCTTTTCCTTTTATTGTTATATAATTAACGAGCCTTTTACATACCTTATTTATATTTGGGAATATACATATAGTCTGTATTAGGAACATTAAAAATATTAGTAAGAAGATTATACTATAAAAAACTGTATTTTCTACTAGTTTTTTCATAAAAATATAAAAAATTTTTAAATTTTTTTAAATTATAAAATATAAAAAAACAAATAAGTCCTATTTTATGGTAGTTAAAAGGAAGTATTAAAGAAAAATTTGTTTTTAAAAATTTATTGTTTAGAAAAAAGATTATGATTAAATAAAAAAAGGTCTAATTTTAGACCTTTTTTTCATTACTTTCTGGTAAAAGAGTTTGAGGAGCAGTTTTAATAGATAAATATCTTATAAAAAATAAAAATACTATAACTCCTGATAAAATCATTATATTAAAATTAACAGGACTAGAAAACAATGCATCAAAAGATGTTAAATCTTCTTTATTTACTTTTACAACATTTAAAATAAGCTCTCTTAATGTTAAGATGATAAAAGCATCAACAAGAATACTTAATACAACTTTTTGTTCTCTAATAAAATTAATAACTGTTCTTACTATTTCAAGAAAAATAATAAAATAAAGCATATAAATAATAAAATCCATTAATCTATCCATAGCAATAGCAATAATAAAAAGAATTGTTGCTACAACTATTTCAATATAAAGTTTATCTTTATAAAAATTTGAAATTCTTTTCATCTTATATTATAACCTTTATTTTCAACCATGATTGTGGGATATTTTGCAATCCATATTTTGCAGTAAAAATCATAACTGCAAGCATTCCTCTAGCACTTGAATCACCACCAGCTTTTGCATTTTGTATTAATAACTCTTTTAAATCTTTATATTTTAAAAGTAAATGTAATACACATGCAAAGCCTTCACTTGTGGCACAAGCTGGACCAAACTCTCTTATGACATCAAAAGTATCTTTATCTTTTGATTTTATTGCTTTATCAATATAAATTTTAATATCTTCACTTGATTGAGCTTTTAACTCTAATATTGAACTTTCAATATCTTGTTTATCTAATACTTTTAATAGTAATTTTGCAAAAAACATACTTGCATTTTTACATTCAGAACTATTATGTGTAAGACAAACAAAACTTTGTACATTATCCAAAAACTCTTTTTTAGTTTTACTAAGCATTAATAATGGTGATACTCTTCCAACAATTGATAAATCACTAGATTCAGAACCATTTAATAAACCTTTACTTAAAGGCTCAATACTATTTCTTGTAGCTGAATCTATATAACCATTATATGATTCTATTTTTTCTAACCAATATAAAGCATACTCTTTTATATCAAATTTTTCTTTATCTTTTAAATACTCATATAACCAATAAGTTTGATCTCCATAATGAGTAAACTCACCTGCACTCTTACCTTTGTGCCATATTGAATATGGTGCATTTAATTTACTCCAATCAATATTTAAACTTTTTAATTGTTTTTCATCATAAACCCAATGTGTTACTAAACATAAAGAATCAGCAACTAATGTGCTAAGAACAATATCTTTTATCTGTTTTTCATCATACATTTTAAACTCCTAAGTCTAAATATTCCAATTTTTATAATTGGTAAAAGCAGGATATTGCTGCTTAAACTCTTCTTCTTCAAAACTAAATTTATAATTATCAATATACTTTAATAAAAGCTCATAAGCTTCTTTAAGTTCTTGAAATTTCTCTTGTGAACCTGTTGAAGTATCAGGATGATATTTTTTTGAAAGTTTCAAATACTTTTGCTTTAACTCTTTTTTTGAGATTTTGGTTAATATCCCAAATAAATCAACAGCTTTGTCAAACTCTTCTTTATCCATAAACTCCCCATTGTTAAATCTTTTCTATACTATTTATCACTATAACGCATTTATACTTTAATTTTTGGAATTATACAATATTTTTTCAATTTTATAACAAAATTATAAATACTCTTCCTCATAATTTTTAGCATCTCTTTTAGTAGATAAAGTTAAAGTTATTAATGATAAAATTACTAAAACTATAACAAATATAATTGCACTTATAATTGTAATTGTTTGTAAACTCTTCTCTGATTTTTCTTCCATATTTTTGATTTTTAATTCAATCTCATCAACATATGCACCTGTTCCAATTATCCAATCCCAAGGTTCAAATTTTTGAACATATGAAAATTTTGGTTTTGCTTTTTGCTCACCTGGTTTTGGCCATAAGTAAAGAACAACACCACCCTCTTTCTTTTCATTTGCAATAGTTACAAACTCATTGAAAATATATTGTTTATTTTCATCTTGAAAATTTGAGAGATTTTTACCATTTAACTCTTTAAAAATTGGATGGCTTATCATTTTTGATTTACTATTATTTATCCAAAAATATCCATTGTTACCATATCTTATTTCAGATATTGTTTTTATTGCATCTTTTTTTATTTTTTTTGTAACCTCTTGTACATAATCTCCTGTTCCAATTATCCAATTAAAAGGTTCAAAAACTTTCACATATGATATTTTTTCTTCTGCTTTTTTCAAACCAGGCTTTGGCCACAAATAATCAACAAAGCCCGAGCCTTGTTTTTTTGAAACAGTAACAAAAGATTTAAATAGTTCTTTTCCATTCTCATCTTTTTGATTCATTAGATTTTTATTATTTAACTCTTCTAAGATTGGATGCATAATCATTACTGCATCAAAATCATTTACCCAAAAATATCCACTGTTACCATATTTTGCAGACTTAATTATTTTGATTAAGTGATGTTTCAACTCTTCTTTAGACATACTATTTTTATATATTTTATAATTTTCTTCTAATATAGAAAAAAGAAAATCCATTCTTTGAGTCAAGTGATTTTTCACTTCTTGCTTTATTTTAGAAGGAAGTGTTCTTTTATAAAATGAATCAATTGTTTGAATAGTTACTTGTACATAATTTTGAAGTTCTATTTCTGTTTTTTTATAAATATCATGTTTATATTCATCTATATTAGATTTATTGATTGTATTTACTGTAACGATTGTAGCTATAAGTGAAGCAACTGCGAGAAAAAAAACTACAAATATAGAAATTATCAATACTTTAGTTCGCATTGAAACACTAATTGTTTTTGTCATTTGATATATCCTAAAACTATTTAACTTAAGTATACTTCAAAAAAAAATTTGTGTCAATTAGTGAAAAATAATTTTTTAATAAAAGAGGATTTTTCCTCTTTTATTTCATAAGTGGGTCTGTAAGTCCTAATACATACATTCCAATAAGCCCTAATATACCAGCAATTAAACAATAATAAAGCGTAGGAATAATTGTTCGTCTTAAAGTTTCACCCTCTTGATCTAGTAATCCAACAGTAGCAGAAGCTGCAACTACATTGTGAATAGCTATCATATTACCAGCTGCTGCACCAACTGCTTGAAGAGCAATCATGAAAGCTGTTGAAATACCTAAAGCATCAGCAACACCAAATTGAAACTGACTTAACATCATATTTGATACTGTATTACTACCTGCAATAAATGCTCCTAAAGCTCCTATCATTGGTGCAAATAAAGGATATATATCTCCCACAGAAGTTGCAACAAAATTTGCCATAGCAACAGGCATAGAATCAAATCCTGATTCATTAATTCCTGAGTTAATAAGAATTCTTACAAGTGGAATTGTAAATATTAAAACAAATCCAGCACCTAACATAACTTTAGAAGATTCAGAAACTGCTTCTTTTAACTCTTTAAACTCCATTCTATGAAGAAAATATGTTAATAAAACAACAAATACTAATATTCCACCAGGAAGATATAAAGGAGAAATAGTATAGCCTAAGCCCTCACCTAAAATATCTTTAAAAGGTATAACAATTGAATTTACAAAAGCTTTAGCTTCATCACTAACTCTTGTAATAACTAAAATTACAGCAACTAAAATATATGGTAACCAAGCTTTTGTTAAGGACATAGGAACTTTAACTGTCATTGCATCAAGTTTTAACTCTAATTTACTTACCCAATGAACAGGCCACTCTTCTTTTGGAGCAAAATCCCAAGATTTTTTTGGAATTAAAAAACCTTTTCTTGCTGCAAATGTAACAATAGGAAGTCCAACTAATGCTCCAATTAAAGATGGGAACTCAGCACCTAAGAAAATACCTGTTAAAGCATATGGAATTGTAAATGAAACACCTGCAAAAATAGCAAATGGAACAATACTCAAACCCTCTGTCCAAGATCTATTTTTACCAAAAAATCTTGTTAGCATTATTACCATAAATAAAGGAATAAGAGTTCCTGTAATTGCATGAACAATAGCAACTTCTGATGTAATAAGTCTTAAATATGTATCCCAGTTTGAACCTAATGAATCAAGTGTAGCACTAATACTTGCACTATCTAATCCTTTATTAACTCCAATTAAAATAGGTGTTCCAACTGCACCAAATGATACAGGCGTACTTTGAATCATCATCCCAACCATTACAGCTGCCATTGCTGGAAAACCAATTGCTACTAACAATGGTGCTGCTATTGCTGCTGGTGTACCAAAACCTGAAGCACCTTCAATAAATGAACCAAATAACCATGCAATAATAATTACCTGTACTCTTCTATCAGGACTGATATTATTAAAACCTTGTCTAATTACACCAATTGCTCCTGAATGTTTTAATGTATTTAAAAGTAAAATTGCACCAAAAATAATCCATAAAACTGCAATAGTAATAAGTAAACCTTGAATTGTTGAAGCTAACACTCTATTAAATGTCACTTCCCAAACAAATAAAGCTACTAAAGCTGTAGCAATATAAACTATAGGCATTGCTTTTTTTGCTGGTAGCCTAAGACCAACTAATAATATAGCTGCAATAAAAATTGGTAATGCAGCATATAGTGCTTGTGTACTAATGTCCATATAACTCTCCTTTGAACTCACTAAAATAATAAAAAAGAAATGTGATAATTGTATGATAAAAATAAATGAAGAAAAAATTAGTAATTGTATTATTTTATTTGAGTAGTTATGAAACAAAACAGGACACTTTTATAAAACAAATATTAAAAAAGCAATTAAAATAGTTTTACTTTTATTTACTTATTCGATTCTTTTTGTATAATTGATATTTTATTATAAAGATTTTACATGTTTATATTATAATATTAAACTTTTAATAACAAAGGAATTTTTAATACAAATGTACAATAATACAATTATATATATCTTCAATCGGCTAATAAGAGTTAGTATCTTATTATTTATTTTATATCTTATTTTTACTAATTTTGGAACTTTTTTAATAATTATCATAACTATATTTTTACTTGGGTATTTTTTCATTTATAAAAAATTGAAAAAAATGTCAAATGAATTTAAATTTACTTATACACAAGGTGACTTTAGACAAGGTGCAAATCAAAATTTTGATTTTAGAGACTTTGATTTTAATAACTTCAATCAACAATTTGCACAAAGACCAGGACTTGGGGAAGTGGAAAAAGCAAAAGAGTTTTTTGGATTTAGCCATACTCCAACAAAAGAAGAAGTAAAAAAAAGATACAAAGAGTTAGCAAGAAAATATCATCCAGATATTAATAACAGTGATGATAGTTTGATGCAAGAGTTAAACCACTATAAAGATGTACTTTTTCAACATATAGGTTAAACAATGGGAATAAAAAAAGTATTTAATATTTTTTTATTCCTAACTACTATTAGTACTATTTTTCTAATATATCTTTGGTATAAAGATTATCAATTTGACACAAAACCTTTAGCCAAAGATACCATCTTAAAAATTGAAGAAAAAAGAAAATATTTAAAAAGTCTTGCTTTAGAAAAATATAATATAAACTATAATGTACCTATTTTAATATCAAAAGATATGAAAAGTAATCTTTTTGGCAAAACAAAATATAGCTTTGATGAAAAAATAGTTATATATTTAAATAAAAATAGATTTAAAGAAAATGTCAATTATATGATTGATTCTGTTTTGCCACATGAATATGCTCATGCAGTAATGTTTCTGTTAGGTGATTTTTCAAGACAAAATGGTGGACATTCTAAAAAATGGCAAGAAATTTGTATTTCTTTAGAAGGAAATAAGTGTGATAGATTTGTTAATCACAATGATATAATCATTGAAAAAACAAATCCTTTTAATTAGTTATCTTTATATTTTGAACTTAAAGCAAATACTTCATTTGCCCATTTGTCATCATCTAAAGTATCTTCATTTGCTATTGATTGAGCAATTGTTTCTATTTCATCAGCAGTTGATGAAATCTTTATAGCCTCTTCATAAACTTCTTTTGCCCATTTTTTATCATTTAGTAACTCTTTATCACTTAAAGATTCAGCAATAGTTAAATACTCATAAACAATTGTAGCTTTTTCAATAGCTTCACTATAAATACTTTTTGCCATATCTTTATCGTAAAAAGAGTCTTTTTCTTTTGCTAAAATATCTGCAACAGTACGCAAATCTCTAAGTAGTGTGATTTTTGTAACTGCTAATTTATAAGCCTCTTTTGCTAAATTATTATCTTCTAATCCATCTTTTTTGCTAATATAAAATGCAAAATCTACATAATCTCTATAATCTTTTGCACTTGATAATACATAATGAAAAAGTTTTCTTGATAAATTTATATTTTTTTCAAACTCATTTGTAGAAAATCTATGTGCCCATCTTGCTAAGTTTGCGTCATACTCTAAATCTTTTAAAATTTCATCTAACTTTTTATTATTACTTAAATCTTGGCGTATCTCTTCTACAATATCTTTTTTTTCTATCAAAATCTAACCTTTAAAAATTTGGAAGAACTTCTTCTCTTTTTATTAAACTCTTTTTTTGTTCACTAAAGTTTTTATAATCTTGAGTTTGAGTATATGTATTATAGTACTCTTGATCATCCCACTCTTCAAAAACTAATAACTCTGTTTCATCATCATCTGCTTCATAAACTTCATAATTTTTGCATCCTTGCACTTTATTTACATTTAGAAGGTGAGTAAAAAGTAGTTTTTTTAAATCATTCTCTTTTTTTTGCTTTGCAATGTAAACTGTCTGTTTTACTAAACTCATTGTATTCCTATAGTTTTTTTTAATTCGTAATGTACACTATCATTAATTAGATGATACTTACATATTGTGTAATTTTATCTAGGTTTAGATATATTTTCAATTTTATAAAGGATAAAACATAGAAACTTTTTTTGATGCACTAATTCAAACAACAAAAACAACAACTTCTTTAGAAGCTATAGCTATGTTTTTATCTATTTTATATCTTCTTTTAGCAATAAAACAAAATGTTTGGTGCTTCGTAGCAGCATTTTTTAGTACTTTAATTTATACAATTATTTTCTTTGATGCTTCACTTTTAATGGATTCATTTTTAAATGCATATTATTTGCTTATGGCTATATATGGTTGGTACTCTTGGAAATATTCAAATATAAAAGAGAGTAAAGAGTTAAAAATATCTTCATTTGGTACTAAAACAAATATAAAAATAGTAATCTTATTATCAATTCTTTCTTTGATTCTTGGATTTTATATGCAAAATTACACAAGTGCAGATTTTGCATACCTTGATACTTTTACAACTGTTTTTGCAATATATAGCACTTATTTACTTACAAGAAAAATAATAGAAAACTGGATTTACTGGATAGTAATTGATACAGTATCTATTTATATTTATATAAATAAACAGTTTTACTTAACAGCTATTTTATTTGCAATTTATACAATACTTGCAATTGTTGCATTTATTAATTGGAAAAGTGAATATGAAAAAACAAATTAATATAGATTTTTTAAAAACCCACGATTTTTTTAAAAATAAAAAAGTTCTAAGTATAGATCTACTTAAAAATCAAGGTCTTTGCAATACAAACTACCTTGTAAAAACAGAAAAAAAAGCTTATGTACTAAGAGTTTTCCACTCAAATAAAAGTGTTAATATAAATAGAGAGTTTGAATATCAAGCACAAAAAAAAGCCTACAATAAAAATATTAGTGCAAAACCTTACTATTTTGATGAAAAAAATAGTCTACTAATTTCAAAATATATAAAAGGTGAACACAAGGATAAACTTAATAATACTCAATTAAGAGTTTTGATAAAAAAAGTAAAAAAAATCCATAAAATAAATCTCATATCAAAAAAATATAACTTTTTTAAAGATCTTAAATATTATGAAAAAGTCTTAAAAGACAAAAACAGTTTAAAACTATTGTCTAAACTAAAAAAAGAGTTAAAAAAGAGTAAAAAATATAAAAATAATTATGCTTTATGCCATCATGACTTAAATTGCAAAAATATTATCTTTTCAAAAAAAGATATTTTTATAATTGATTGGGAATATGCTGGAATAAATGATATTTTCTTTGATTTGGCTACTATTTGTATTGAATTTAAATTAAATAAAACAAAAACAAGAGTTTTATTAAATACCTACTTTAATAAAGTAAGAAAAAAAGATTTACAAAAGCTAGAAACATATAAAAAAATATACTTTTATATATGCAAATTATGGTTTAATGCAAATTTATAGCTATTTTTTTACAGCTATTACTTTTACTTAAATTGAATTTTTAAGATTTTATATTATACTTTCACAAAATATAAACACAATTTAAAAGAAAGAATAAATGAAAAAAATTTTGATAATTACTAGTTTACTTTTTATCCTATTTTCACAAGAAATATTTGCAAATATAACTAATACAAATCAAGCTAATACTGTTTTAAAAAAAGAAGAAGTACTAATTGGCTATTATGGACGACCAAACTCTCCAACACTTGGAATACTTGGTGAGACTAACCTTGATGAACTAATCAAAAAAATGAGAGAAAAACAAAAATATTTTAATACTGAATTAGAAAATAAACTAGATGTAAAACTTGCTTTTCATTTAATACACTCACTTGCAACAAAAGATCCAGGAAGAAGAAATGATTATCTTTTAGGAATGAGTGAAAAAACAGTTTTAAAATATATAAAAAGAGCGCAAAAAGAGAACTTTTTAGTAATTATTGATTTGCAACTTGGTACTTACACTCCATATGAAGCAATAAAACCTGTATTAAAATATTTAAAATATGAAAATGTTCATCTAGCAATTGATCCAGAATTTAAAATTCCAAAACATAGAAGATATCCACCAGGAAGATATATAGGACATATATTTGCAAATCAACTAAATGAAGCACAAGAGTTAATAAGTACATATTTAGAAAAAAATAATATAAATCAAGAAAAAAAACTAATAGTTCATATGTTTCACAAAAGAATGTTAAGACAAAAAGAACAAGTAAAAAACTATAATAATATAAAACTAATATACAATATAGATGGTCATGGAAGTGCACAAGTAAAAATTAAAATATATAATGGTTTGTATGCTGCAACTACTCAAATAGATAAAGCAATTGGAGGATTTAAGATATTTTATAAAAATGATATAAAACCTATTATGACTCCAAAACAAATTTTAGGCTTTGAACCAGTTGGAAATCAAAAAATAATGGTAAGACCTTATTATATAAATTATCATTAAAACAAAAGCGTATAAACTTTTGGATAAAATTCATTTATGAACTTAGAAGAGAAACTTAAAGAATTACCAAATAGTGCTGGTGTTTATCAGTACTTTAATAAAGATGGACACTTACTTTATATAGGAAAAGCAAAGGTACTAAAAAATAGAGTTAAATCATATTTTAAATTTACTCCTAATTTAGCACCAGCTGATAAATTAAGTCCTAGAATTTACAAAATGATAACAGAAGTAAAATCTTTAGAGTGGATTATTGTACCAAATGAACATGATGCACTTATACTTGAAAATTCACTTATTAAACAACTTAAACCAAAATACAATATTTTATTAAGAGATGATAAAACATATCCTTATATTGTTATTGATTATAAAGAGGATTTTCCAAGATTAGAGATAACAAGAAGAGTTTTAAAAGATAAAAATATCAAATACTTTGGTCCATATTCTACTGGTGCTAGAGATATGCTTGATAGTATTTATGAAATAATTCCTTTAGTACAAAAAAAATCTTGTATAAAAGGAAAAGAAGCTTGTCTTTTTCATCAGATAAAAAAATGTTATGCTCCTTGTGTTGGAAAAATTTCAAAAGAAGAGTATAGTAAAATAGTTGATGAAGCCTTAGAGTATATTTACAATAAAAATAAGTTAATTAAGAAATTAAATGAAAGAATGCTTCAATACTCCGAAGAGTTTAGATTTGAAGAAGCCATGAAAATTAGAGATAGAATAAAAACTATTGAAAAATCTCAAATCCACACAGGAATGGATTTAGCAAGTAATGATAATCTAGATTTATTTGCAATAAAAGCATCAAAAGAAAAAGCCGTAATAGTAAGAATGTTTTTTAGAGATGGCAAGTTAGCTTCAAGTAACCATGATTATTTAAAAATAAATCAAAAAGAGCTTGACATAGACTTAAATGAAGCATATAAAAGAGCAATAATTAACTACTATGACAATGAAATTCCTCTACTACCAAAAGAGATAGTTGTAGCTGATGAGATAACACAAGAAATTGAAGAGCTACAAGAGTTTATAAAAGATAGATTTGAAAAAAATATTCCAATTATTCATCCAAAAAGAGGAAAGAAAACACAAATTATAAAAATTGCAATAAATAATTGCAATGAGCTTTTAAGACTTCAAAATAGTAATGCAACTACTATTTATAAACAACTACAAGAGTTATTAAACCTTTCATATACACCAAATAGATTTGAATGCTTTGATAATTCACATATGATGGGACAAGCAACAGTTGGTGCAATGATTACTTGGGAAGAGAAGTTTATAAAAGCAGATTATAGACACTATAATCTTGAAGCAAAAGATGAATATGCACAAATGAAAGAAACATTAATAAGAAGAGTACAAAGTTTTGAAAAAAATCCAGCACCTGATGTTTGGGTTATTGATGGAGGAGAAACTTTATTAAAACTTGCAATTGATATAAGAAACTCAGTAGGAGTAAATCTTGATATAATTGCAATAGCAAAAGAAAAACTTGATTTTAAAGCACATAGAGCAAAAGGAAGTGCAAAAGATATAATCTATTTTGAAGAAAATAATAGTATTAAAAGAGTTGATTTACTTCCAAGTGATAAAAGATTACAATTTATTCAAAGATTAAGAGATGAAGCACATAGATTTGCAATCTCTTTTCATAAAAAACAAAAAAGAAAAGATGATAGTAAAATATCTTTACTTCAAATAAAAGGAATAGGTGAAGCTAAAGTCAAAAAACTTCTTTTATATTTTGGAGAGTTTGAAAAAATAAAAAATGCATCTTTTAATGAGCTTCAAGTAGTATTAAACAAAAAAGATGCTTCTTTATTAATTGACTATTTTAAAACATTAGATAACTAAAGGCTACAAATTGGCAAAAATAATTTTAAACAAAGAAAATCTATTTCATAATCTAAATCTAATTTCAAAACAAGCAAAAGGAATAGAAAAAGTCGCAATTGTGTTAAAAGACAATGCATATGGGCATGGTTTATTAGAAATTGCAAAACTTGTCAGTGAATATGGAATAAAAAAAGCAGTAGTAAGAACCTGTGAAGATGCACTAAAGATTAATAACTTTTTCGAGGATATCTTAATCTTAGCTGATACCAAAATCGATACTTATTCACATACTTTTCACATAGCAGTTAACTCTTTAGAACAAATTAAAAAATTGCCCATAAATACGAAGGTTCATTTAAAAATTGATTCAGGAATGCATCGAAATGGCATAAATAAAAGCCAGCTTAAAGAGGCTATTTATGGGATTTGTGAACAAAACTTAAAGTTCACAGGTTTATTCACACACTATAGATGTGCCGATGAATTATCAACAGATTTTTATTGGCAAAGAGCAAATTTTGAGCAAATAAAACAAGAAGTGAAAAACATATGTGAAAAACTTTCAATACCAGTTCCAAAGTTTCATTCAGCTAACTCATCAGCACTATTTAGAATAAAAGATTTTAATGAAGATTTTGCAAGAGTTGGAATAGCAACTTATGGGTATTTAGAAACTGATACAATTTTTAATAATCCTAAATTAAAACCTGTGATGTCATTTTGGGGTCAAAAAATATCTACAAGAGAGATAAAAAAAGGTCAAAGAATTGGATATGGAGGAAGTTATTTTGCGAAAAAAGATATGATAGTATCAACTTATGATGTTGGATATGGAGATGGCTTTTTAAGGCTTAATGAAAAAGATAAATATATCACTCCAAAAGGATATGAAATTTTAGGTAGAGTATCAATGGATAATTTAAGTATAAATAGTCAAGATGAAGAAGTTTGTATTTTTGATGATGTTAGACAATTAGCAAGAATTCATGATACAATTACATATGAAATTACCACAACTTTAAATCCCACTATAAAAAAAGAGATAATATGATGATAAAATATTTTTTTGTATTTATTGCATTTATTACATTTTCAAGTGCAATTACTTTTGAACAAGCTAAAAGTATTGAAGAAAAAGATGGCGTGTTAAAAGCATTAGGTCATTATAAAGACCTTGCACAAGACAATAACACAAAAGCTATTTTTAGACTTGCAATGATTTATGCAAAAGGTGAAGAGATTCAAAGAAATATAAGTAATACATTTGTTCTTTTAACAAAAGGTGCTACATTAGGAGACAAAAAAGCAGGTTATTATCTTGGAAAACTTTATTTAAATAAGAGTTTAGCTTATTATGATGAGAAAAAAGCCTATAATCTTTTTTTAGAATTAAGCAATGCAAATTATGTTCCAGCTTACAATATGATGGGCAAAATTTTAGTTAGTGGCACTGGGGTAGATAAAGATTATAAACTAGCAGTAAAATATTTTGAAAAGGCTTCAAAAGCTGGTTTTACAGAAGCACATTGTAATCTTGCTTTGATGTATGCTAGTGGACAAGGAGTATTTCCAAATTTTGGAAGAGCTCATACTTTTGCAAAAGAGGGAATGAAAAAAAATCATCCTTTATGCATAAAAGTATATGAAGATTATAATTTAAGAAGATATCCAGAAGATAAAGGTTTCAAATTTAATTTTTACACAGAACCAGAATAAAATTAATCTCTTTTAGCAATATCTTCTAAAAAACAATCTATTTTGTTTGTTTTTAGATGCTGTACAAATAAATCATAATATTTTTCTACAGCTTTTTTACTTATAGAATTAAGTGATATTACCGTAGCTCTTTTATGATTATCAATAAACCTTGGTAGTGAAGATAATTCAACTTCATCACTATTTACTTGTTTCATTATATCAATTAAATCACTCTCACCACAAGCAGCAGTTAAAGATAGTCTATATTTTACAACACTATTTTTAGAATAATAAGTATCTAATGCTTGTAAAATCATAGCTTGACTCATAGATGGAAATCCAGGTGTAAAAAAGAATCTATCATCCAAATAAAAACCTGGTACATTATTTACAATATTATCAAGAAGTTTTGAATCTTTTGGAAGATATGACATATTTATTCTATGTGGATAGGCTTCTTCTTTAAACTGTTTTTCTATTAAAGCTTTTGCTTCTTCATGAAAATACATTTCACCATCTCTAAAAACTTTTGCTGCAACTTCTCTTGTCAAATCATCAGGAGTAGAACCAATTCCACCAAAACTAAACATCACAGAGTTTTCATCTGCTTTTATAAGATTATATACATTTTCCATTAGTTTAGGATCATCTTCAATTACAAAAGAGGCTTTATGTCTCCATCCTCTTTTTAAAAGTTCTTTATTTAAAAAAGCAAAATGGGCATCTTTACGACGACCATTTAAAAGTTCTGTACCAATAATTACTGAATAAAAATTAGGTTTTTTAATCATTGTTAAACTCTTGATTGAATAAAGTTATCCATCTCATTAACAATCTGATCAATAGTACCTTCACCAGAAATTACTTTTAAAATATCTTTTTGTGTATAAAATGATTTAATCTCTTCTAATGGTTCAGTATAAAGTTTCATTCTATTTAAAAATACTTCTTCATTATCATCATCTCTTACAACTACTGCATCAGCAGCTCTTCCTAAAACTCTTTTAAATGCTGTATCTTGTGAAACTTCCACTTCAATAACATTTACAAGTTCAACTTCTTTTTCATTTTTTAAATATTTATCTAGCTCTTTCATTTGCTCTATTGATCTTGGATATCCATCAATTACAACAATATTTGTTGAAGTGTTTTTTATAGCAGTAACAATTGTCTCAATTACGATGTCAATAGGTACAATTAATCCCTTTGATACAAAAGAATCAATCTCTTCTCCTCTTGAACTTCCACTTGCAATCTCCGCTCTTAACATGTCTCCAGTTGAATAGTGAGTAATATTTTCATGTTTACTAGCAATAAGCTCTGCGTCCGTAGTTTTTCCACTTCCTGGAGCTCCAATTATTAAAAATAGTTTTTTCATTTATCGCCTTATTGTGTTTAATAAAAACAATTGTATCGAAAACTATTTAAATTATTTATGTGATATTAAAAGCTTTTTATATACAATACACAAAAACGAAGGAAAAAGTAATGAATTTAATGCTATTTGGTGCACCAGGAGCTGGAAAGGGAACTCAAGCAAAATTTTTAATTGAAAAGTATGGTATTCCTCAAATCTCTACAGGTGACATTTTAAGAGCTGCAATTGCTGATAAAACAGATATGGGAATGGAAGCTAAAAAATTTATGGATGAAGGAAAACTAGTTCCTGATTCAACTATTATTGGTATTATTAAAGATAGACTTGCTGAACCTGACTGTAAAGATGGTTTTATTCTTGACGGTTTTCCAAGAACACTAGCTCAAGCAGAAGCTTTAAAAGAGTTAATGTCAAATATGGAGATATCTTTAGATAAAGTAATTTCATTAAATGTACCAGATGAATTAATCGTAGGAAGAATCACAGGAAGAAGAGTTTGTTCTAAATGTGGAGCATCATTTCACATAGAATTTAACCCTTCAAAAACTGAAAATGTATGTGACTATTGTGAAGGTGAATTAATTATTAGAAAAGATGATAACGCTGAAACTGTAAAAAGTAGACTTGAATCATACCATGCACAAACTGCACCATTAATTAAGTTTTATACTGATATGGGTGTTATGATTGAACTTGATGGAACAAAAGATGTTAAAGATGTAACATCAGATATGATAGCTTCACTTTCATAAACCTTTAAAAACTATGGAGTAACTATGAGCTAAATAGTTACTCCAATTTGAAAATCACTCAGTATCCTCTTCTACTAGCTTAGAGCTTTATCTTGTAAAAGAGTTTTTAATACCTAAACTTAATGGAAAAATAAATGTTGAAAATACAAATAAAGGTTCACAATTTACATTAACACTTAAGCACTACTAGCTTTGTAAACTAGCTCCATTACTTTTTCTTCTTTGCTGATATTTTTTATCAATTACAATACTTTTTTGTTTCTCTTTTCTTCTTATGTCTTTTTCTACAAAAATCTTCTTTTTTGTAAATGGATCCATTTCTGTATAATACATCACAGCTGAGTATGTTCCAGGAGTTGGAGTAAAGACCTGTGCTTGCTCTGGATTCATCTTTAACTCATGTGTTGTAAACTGTTTAAGTTCATGCATATGCTTCTCTTTACAACCTGGATGAGCTGCAATTAAATAGTAAGTTAAAAACTGTTTTTTGCCTGATTCTTTATTTAGCTTATCATACATCTTTTTAAAGTCAATTAGTGTTTGTTTTCCAGGTTTTCCCATATGATATAAAACCTCATCATCTGTATGTTCAGGCGCAACTTTCATTTGTCCAGAGATATGATGATTTACCATCTGCTTTAAATAATCGTATCCATGTTTTTTATCAGCAGTAATTAAATCATATCTTACTCCTGAAGCTACAAAGGCTTTTTTAACACCAGGTACTTCTCTTATATCTTTTAGTAGTTGGATGTTTCTACTGTGGTCAACTTTCATAGCTTTACAAAGTCTTTTATCATCAACACACCTATAGTTATCTACACATGTACCTTTTTTAAGTTTTTTCTTGCACTCATATCCGTACATATTTGCAGTAGGACCTCCAACATCTGAAATTATTCCTTTAAAATCTTTCATTTTTGTGAAATCTTTTGCTTCTTGAATAATATTCTGTTCACTTCGTGTTCTAATAGTTCGTCCTTGATGAACTGCAATTGCACAAAAATTACACTCACCCCAACATCCATGATGAGTCATAATTGAAAATTTAATTGTTTCTAGACATTTAACTTTTCCATCTTTTTTGTGATATGGGTGAACATCTCTTTGATAAGGAAAAGATGCGATTTTATCCATCTCTTTTTCTTCTAAATAATCACTTGGAGGATTTTGGATTAGATATCTTGAATCTACTTTTTGACAAAGCCCTTTTGAGTACACAGGATCATTATTGTCATAAAATACTTTAAATAAATCAATATATTTTTCTTTATTACTTAAACACTCTTCATGACTTGGTATTTGTATATATTCTAAGACAGGTTCTTTTGAGATATAGCAAACTCCTCTTATATTTTTAGGATCACCACCATCTCTTAGGGTATTACCAAGATCGATAATAGCTTGTTCACCCATTCCATAAATCATATAATCAGCTTTTGTATCAAATAAAATCGGTTTTCTAAGCTTATTTGACCAATAGTCATAATGGCTTAATCTTCTAAGACTTGCTTCTATACCACCTAAAACAATTGGTACTGTATTTTTAAAATATCTTCTAATTAAATTTGTATAAACAAGTGTTGCTCTATCAGGTCTTTTATTATTTTTTCCACCAGGAGTATAATCATCACTATTTCTAAACTTTTTAGTTGCAGTATAGTTTGATACCATAGAATCAATACTTCCACCACTAACACCCCAAAATAGTTTTGGTTCACCCAATCTTTTTACATCAACATCACTATTTATATCAGGTTGCCCTATTACACCAACCCTTAGCCCAATACTTTCAAGTATTCTTCCAACAACCGCAATTCCCATAAAAGGTGAATCTATATAAGCATCGCCAGAGATTAAAACAACATCAAGTTCTTCCCAGCCTCGCTTTTTCATCTCTTCTTTTGTAGTTGGTAAAAATTCATTTTTATTCATTTATATTTGGCCTTAATATTTTTTTGTATTGTGCCTAAATATCATTTAACTTATTCTATAAATTTCAAATTAGCTTAACTCTTGTGTTAAATTATCATCAATTTTTTCAATATCAAGAATCATAGCCACTTTTGAACTACCTTCTTCTTCAATATCTACAAGACTTTGTATTAATGTACCAGAGCCTAAAAAGTGGCTTTGTATATGTTGAATAGAGCTTTTTTCAACAACACTGATATTTTCTAAAGAAGATACTAATATTCCAACACAATGTTCAATATTATCTTCATCATATTGAAGTAATATAATATTTTCAAGTCCATCATTTGTAATATCTTCATTTATAAACTTTCTAATATCAAGTACAGATATTAAATTTTCTTTATATAAAACCATACCTTTAAAATGATTGTTTTTATCCATATCTATTGACTCTTCAAGTTTATCTATACCAATTGAAGATATAACATTTTTAGCTTCAACTGCTAAAAACTTATTTCCTAAATAAAAAGTTGCCAAGTCAACACTATTTTTTGTTAAACTCTTTTTTGAAGATAAAGCAAATTTATCTTTTACTTTATATCTAATCTTATTTGCATTATTAATCTCTCCTATATAAATAAAAACAAAACATAATACATCATTTTCATAATCATCAATATTACTTTTATACTCTCTATATCCAGAAGAACATCTAACTCCAACTGCATAATACTTGCTTTCATATTCAACTATTTCACTTAATTTTTCACCATTATCTAAGTTGAAAAATTTATCATCTAAATCTAAAAAACTATCTACTTTAAACTCTTCATTTGTTGAAGATATTATATTTTTATCTTTATTTGTAAATAGTGCAAAAACACCATCTATTTTTTCACCCTTGTTATTTCGTGGCAAGGTTTCATCAAGCATTGCATTAAACTGAAAACTAGAATCAAAAACAATTGCAATTCCACCATTTATTTTCTGCTCATCAACTAAAGAACGAATTGCACTACAATAAATATATGTTGATTCATTATTATATAAATTTGATTTTTCAAATTTTGATACACAATATTTTGAAGTATCTTCTAAATTTAATGTTTTATTTACCCACTCTTGAGTTAAAACTTTTCCTATTAAATACTCTTCATCTTTATTTGAAACTGCAATAATCTTCCCATCTTTATCAAAAATTAAAAGATTTGTGTATACAGTATATAAATCATTTATATACTTTAAAATTGAGTTTATTTCATTTTGTTTATATGAAATTGAATTCATATCATCTAAAGCTTTTCTAAAATAAGAAGTTAAAGCCCACCATCTACAATCATTTGCTCTTTCATAAAGATTTCTATCCATAATATCAATTGCTAATGATGATAAAAATTCACTATCTTTTAAAATTGAGCTAATAATAGTTTGATTTAAATTACTTAAAGAAGAGTTTGCTTTTACCCCTGTAATTCCAATCTCATTTAAAAGTGATTTTGAAAACTCTCTATTTGATGAGTTAGTTTTACTTTGAGAAATATTCCCATTCCATATTACTCTATTTAGATTATCTTGAATTGTTTTACTTTTATTAAAAACCTCTTGCAACTCTTTTGAAAAGTGTTGTTCATTTCCCATCATTGCATTAATAACATTATCTTCAACTTTTAAAGTTTCTAAATGATTACTTAAAAAAGCATATTCAACAGGTATCATTATATGCCCATACCAATTAAGCCCTTTAAAGCCTTGATATCCATTTGTTTTACAAGTTTTAGCTATATAATCTCTTCCTGCAAATGATATAATTTTATATTGCTCATTTAATATAATTGGCAGTTTTGAATTTAGTGGTATATGTACATTATCACTAGAAGCAATTACAACTCCTTGTTCATCTAAAATTGTTATTGATTCTTTATTTTTTGGGTCAATAAGATTATTAAATATACCTTTCATTTCATCTTGGAACTTAAAACATAAACATAATACTCCAAGATTTTCAGAGCTTGGATCATTTGTTTTTGTAACTTTATAAGAGTAAACCAATGTTTTTTCATGATGAGATAAAAAGTCATGATGTTTAAAAGTTTCTACATACTCTTGGGTACTATTTAAAACTTCATTGACAAACTCAAAATCTACTTTTTCTAATTTCTCATCTTCATTAAGTCTTACTAAAATCTTACCCTTTGTATTTACTAAAACAATATCAAAATATACAGAGTACTTTGCAACATACTCTTTAAATCTTTTTTGAATCTCATGTTTAAGTTCAAAACTTTCATTATTATAATCAGAAACATAATTTTTTATAAAAGCTCTAATATCATCATCCGTTGCCAAAAATCCAATATCTGCAGTTCTTTCAAAAAGGTTTCTAATAACAACATCAATAGCAACTTGTGATTTAAACTTCATCTCTTGTGTTACTTTTTTTAGTGTTTGTTCACTTAAATGGTTTAATAAAATTGAAGTTAAATTTAAAAAGTTCTCTTTTGTTTTACCAATATCAATATTTATATCACCAAGTTGCCCAAGTAATGCAAAAATATCCCAAGAAGAGCTAAGTCTGCCTAATTCTTCTCTATATTTATCCACATCTTCAATATGCTTTATTATAGGGTATAACTCTTTTTTTACATTTATACCTTTATAATTTATCAATCCTGACATAATCTTCCCCTTGTAGATTGATTAGATATATTATTATATAATTTTTTGAAAATTTTTGTATTGTTTATAGTGTATAGTATGTATACAATTGTATAAAAAATTTAATTTATTTATTATTTTCTTCAGATAGTTTTTGAGTAAGTATGAAGATATTGCTTTGCCAATTCTTTTTAAAAATATTATTTTTAATAATATGTGTTTCTGAATTTTGTGCAAAAAATGATATGATTTTTTTTGAATCATGTTCATCTACTAATGTTTTATTTATACTGTTTTCTCTTGCAAAAACTATAGTTTCATAAATCTCTTTAGCACTCAACTTATGTTTTTCTTTTTTTATTAAATTAAGTCTATACCTTTTTGCATAATAATCCCAATATTTATCAAATGCATAAAAATTATAACTTTTTGCATTGTTTAACTGTTTTCTAACAACTAAAAAAATCTCATCAATATTTTTCAAAAGTTTATTTAGATTATTTTCATAAAAACTTTTATGTTCCCTATCAAGTTTTAATATCTGCTCATAAACATTTAAAACTATTTGCCTAAAAATTATTGGATCCATCCATATATATGGATTATTGTCAAGTTTATCAATTCCTTTTGTAATATCAACTACTTTTATATTACTTATTTCTTGCAAATCTTTTATATACTTTTTTTCTCTTGGTAAATTCATAGATAAAAAAATAGGTGAATAAGACAACTTTCTTATCTTCTTTTTTGAGGGAAATTCATTTATATAATTTTCATCAAATAGTGACATATGATAAAACTTATTAAGTGTGATTTTTTCAACTATATACTCTAAAGGTAGTATTGATACAGAAACTCTTGGCTTAGCAGCCAAGATAGATATAGATAGAAAAAATAGTACTATTATTTTTTTCATATCTATACTTTAAAAATTAAGCTTGAGCTTGTCTAATTCTTAGACTTAACTCTTTTAATTGCTCATTATCAACAGCACTTGGTGCATCAGTTAATAAACATTGAGCTCTTTGAGTTTTAGGGAATGCAATAACATCTCTAATAGAATCAGTTCCAGCAAGAAGCATTACTAATCTATCAAGACCAAAGGCAATTCCTCCATGGCTTGGTGCACCATATTGTAAGGCATTTAATAAGAAACCAAATTTCTCTTGTGCTTCTTCTTGTGAAATTCCCATAAGTTCAAATACTTTTGATTGAATCTCTTCTTTGTGAATTCTTATTGAACCACCACCAAGTTCAGTTCCATTTAAAACTAAATCATATGCAACTGATTCAATATCTTCTAAATCTTCAATATTATCTAAGTCACATTTTTCTAAATTTGGCATAGTAAATGGATGATGTAATGCTTTTGTTCTTCCATCTTCAACTTCGAACATTGGAAAATCAACAACCCATAAGAACTCATAAGCATCAGCTGGGATAATATCCATTTGTTCTGCAAGATAAAGTCTAAATCTTCCCATATAATCCCATACAGTTTTTTTATCACCTGCTCCAAAGAATACAACATCCCCAACTTCAAGTTCAGTTGTTTTT
Organism: Malaciobacter canalis; assembly: GCF_008000835.1. Taxonomy (GTDB): domain Bacteria; phylum Campylobacterota; class Campylobacteria; order Campylobacterales; family Arcobacteraceae; genus Malaciobacter; species Malaciobacter canalis. Next base: position 985,994 of record NZ_CP042812.1, on the reverse strand, counting down.
ACAATTTGTTCTAAATCTTCTTCACTAAAGAATTTAGTTAAAGGACCTTTTAATCCATCCTCTTTCATTTGGAAATAACCTAAACCTTTAGCTCCAAATTTTCTTACATAATCTTCAAAACCTTTCATTTGTCTTTTTGAGAAAATATTATCTCCATTTGGACATCTTAAAGCTTTGATTCTATTGTTTTTCTTATCTTTTGCAATTGAAGAAAAAATTTCATTTGTAGAGTTAGCAAAAATATCAATAACATCTACCATAGGCATATCAAATCTCATATCAGGTTTATCAGAACCATAGTTTTCCATAGCATCTTTATAAGTCATTCTTGTAAATGTTGTAGGGATATTATTTTTACCACAAGCTTTAAATACATCAGATATTAATCTTTCAGCTACTTTTATAATATCTTCTTGATTACAAAAAGACATCTCAATATCTATTTGTGTAAATTCAGGTTGTCTATCAGCTCTTAAATCTTCATCTCTAAAACATTTTGCAATTTGAAAATATTTGTCAAATCCAGAAACCATTAATAACTGTTTAAATAGTTGAGGAGATTGAGGAAGTGCATAAAACTCACCTGGATGAACTCTACTTGGTACTAAATAATCCCTTGCACCCTCAGGTGTTGATTTTGTTAAAATTGGAGTTTCAACATCTAAAAAACCTAACTCATCTAATGTATTTCTAACTTGAATAGTAGCTTTACTTCTTAGTTTGAAAATATCATAAGCTTTTGGTGTTCTTAACTCTAAGAATCTATTTCTTAGTCTAATTTCTTCATTTACTTTTTCATCACCTAATTCAAAAGGCATTGGTTTTGATCTGTTTTCAATAGTTAAATCACTAACAACAATCTCAATTTTTCCAGTAGTTAAATTTGGGTTTTCTAATCCCTCACCTCTTGCTCTTACTTTACCAGTTGCTATAAGAACAAACTCATCTCTTACTGTTTCTGCTTTTTCTAAAGACTCTTTGCTATCTTGTGGATCACAAACTAGCTGAACAAGTCCACCTTTATCTCTTAAATCAATAAATATAATTCCACCATGATCTCTTCTACTGTTTACCCAACCTGCAACAGTAACTGTATCACCAATGTTTTTTTCCGTTACTTCTGTACAATAATGCGTTCTCAATTCTAAACTCCGTCTTTTTAAATATTCGCGATTATACCCAAGATTTACTTAATCTTTTGAAACCTGTGTGCTGTGCTTTTATATAATTTTGGTTCATATAAAACATCATTACCTTCAACTTTTGTCTTAATCAGTTTTGATTTATTGCCATCAAAAAGAGTATTAACTCCAATAAGTGAAGAGTAATTTACCCAATCATAAACAATATTTGACCCTAAAGAATCCATTATATCTTCAAGCTTCTCATCAGTTGCATCAATAGAATTAGCAAGTATAAAACTTGTTCTATCTTCTACTTGTGTTAAAGAAATTAGAAATGGATTAAAATTTAATTGTGTAGATAAAACAACTTCTGGCTCTTTTTCAAAAGCTCTTATTTGTGAAAGAATAATAGAAGTTTTGATAATAGAAGTATTTAACATAATAGTTGATTTATCTAATCTATTATCATTTACAAGTCTTCTATAATCGTTATTGCTATTCTCTACATTTTTAATAGTAACAATATCTTTGATACTATTTTCATAAATAGATTTTAGCTTATTACCCAAATAATTATTTTGATAAAACATTATATTTTTACCATTTGATAAACTTTGAAGTAAAGATATTTGCTTTAAATAAGATATTCCACCATAAATAAAATTATCTTTTGTAATTTTAACTTCTTCTTTATTTAATAAAGGAAAATATATTTTTACATCACTTGAAAAAGACAACTCTTTTATTTTATCATAGCCCTCATCTGTAAACAAAGCAATAATATTATCATATCCAGCATCTTTTATACTTTCAATACCTTTTTTTATAGAAAAATCTGTTTCATTATTTGTATCAAATGTCTCAATTTTAAACTTTTCATTTTTAAACAATAAATATGCAGTAATTGTATTTACTGTATTATTAGCATATTTTCCTACAACTTTAGATGGGTAAATAATTGCTAATTTAAAAACATCATCTAATTCACTATCTTCAATAGTTTTAACTTCATTTATAATAATCTTATCTTGTGGAATTTTATCAAATTCAACTTCATTGTCTGACTTTTTTATTTCTATGATTTCTTGTTTTTTATCTGTTTGTATTACTTTTTGTTTTTGAGTACAACCAAAAAATAAAAAAGCAATAGAAATTACAAGTACTATATGTTTCAATGTATCTCCAGTATAGATTTTATTTTTAGCATATCATAATATGCTTCCTTTTTAAGTGAAGGATTCCTAAGTAAAATATTAGGTGAAAAAGTAGGCAAAATATTATAATACTTATAAGGCAAAATATTTCCCCTTAATTGTTCAAATATTCCATTGTCATTTGTAAGATATTTATAAACTTTTTCTCCAAAAGTTACAATTAACATTGGGTTTATTATTTCAATTTGTTTATCCAAATAGAGTCTACAATTATTTGCATGTGTTGCATTAAATGAATCATTTGATTTACATTTTACAATATTTGTTATATAAACATCATCAATATCAAGCATTAAAACATTTTGTATCATATTTTTAAGTATTTCACCACTTTTACCAACAAAAAACTGACCTAATTCATCTTCACTTGCACTAGGTTCATCTAAAATAAAAAGAATTTTTGCATCACTATTTCCTTGACCAAAAAGTACATTTTTTCTACTTTTACATAAATCACACAAGTAACAATTTTCAACAATATTTTTTAATTCATTTATGTTATTTGGTAAATTTGAGTTATTTATTTCATTGTTCCCAAACTCAACATTAGCATGATACTCATAACCAATTGATTTAAAAAAATTTAGTTGATATAAAATTCTATTTTTTACTGCTTTTGTCATATGAAATTTTACAAAAATCTAACTTTCACATAAATTTGTTCCATTATTTTATATAAATTTCTATTATTTATTGACTATTGTTCCAATATTTTGTACAATGAATTTTAAATAAAATACAGGATATATAATGTCTTCACCAAGTTTTAGAGTATTAGAAAAAGATTTAGGAGTAAATAAAACTACTTTACACAATTGGAAAAAAACAAGACCGAAGCTTTATGCTTTTATTATTGAATCTTATAAAAGAAAAGAGTTTTTAGATAAAAACTTAGAATTGATGATAAATCAAAAAGATTTTCTTGAAAAAGAGATAAATGCAATTAAAGATAATCTTTAATCAAATTATTTATACACTAAACATAAATACCTGTATCAATAATAATTTTATTTCTACCTTCATGTTTTGCTTTATTTAAAAGTAAATCAGCTTGATTTATTGCTTCTTTATAAGAGTTATATTTATTTCTATATACAACTCCCGCACAAAATTTTATTTTTAATTTTATATCTTTATGAACAAACTTATTTGTAGATACAATATTTCTAACTCTTTTTAAGTAACTAATTACTTCATCATCTTCTGTATAGTGAATTAAAGCTACAAACTCCTCACCACCATATCTACAAATAACATCTTCTTCTCTTGTTAGTTTTTTTAAGATTGTAGCAAAAGTTGTAAGAATAGTATCACCACACTCATGACCATAATTATCATTTATAGATTTAAAATGATCAATATCATAAAAAACTATTGCATACTTTGATTTAAAAATCTCATATTCATTTTCAATTTTATCAACTTCTGCAACAAATGCCCTTCTATTTGCAATGCCAGTTAAAAAATCTATATCTTTTTCTCTACTTACTTCATTTAAATCTTGTTCTAGTTTGTTTATTTGTTTTTGTAAATAAGCACAATCTTTTTGTCCCTTAAAAAGTTCAGCTTGTGATTCATCAATAGTATTTTCTAATTTATGAATTGTACTTACAAGTTTGCTTTGAAGCATAGCTAAATCTCTTGCTGAATGCTTTGATAACTCTAAACCTTCTAATTCAGTCTTAATCATTGTAACTTCTTGTGAAGTATCATCACTTTGAAGTAAACACTTATCAAAATATTTACCCATTAGACCAATTACTTTTTTTACATCTTTTGCTTTTTCTTGAACAACAACTTTATCTCTTGTAATTCTCTCATTTGTAAATTTTCTTAATCTATTAATAGTGCTATTTTTAATTAATCGTTCAGGTTTTTCTTGTAGTTCAGTTTTTAGTTCAGATATCTTTTTTTCTATATTATAATCAATGGAAGGAGTAAGTAAAAAATCTAAATTATCAATAAACTTTTTTAAATCTTTGTCATTTATACGCCTTAAAAGTAAAAAAGTTAATTCATAATAAGTAGTAATATCATTTTCTCTTATATATAGCTTTTCTTCATCACTTAAATCTTTTAATAACTTATGAAATTTATTTAGCTCTTCAACATTAAAATCTAACTCTTGTGCTTGTTTATAAAACTCTTTTGCATAGTTTGAAGGAGTTGCGATTATTTCTTGTCTTGTTAAAGATTTGATAGTATTTTTAATTATGATTTTTATATTTTCCATTTTAGTTCATCTTTTAATTATTTTAAAGTATTTTAACAAGATTAATCTAAAAGAAGGAAAAAAAAAGAGACAAAATTATAAGTTATTGCCTCTTTTTATAAAAATTACTTATATCTGTGAGTAATTCTACCCTTATCAAGTGAATAAGGTGTAATTTCTACTTTAACCTTATCACCAGGTAAAATTTTTATGTAGTGCATTCTCATTTTACCTGAGATATGACATAAAACTACATGTCCATTGTCTAGCTCTACTCTAAACATTGCATTTGGTAAAGCCTCAACAACTTTACCATCAATTACAATTACATCATCTTTTGCCACTTTATTCTCCCTAGTTATCTACTACTGTACTTAAAATCTCAGCTTTGCCATTAATAACAGCTACCGTATGCTCATAATGACTTCCTCTTAATCCATCACTTGATACAACATCCCAGTCATTTTCTAAAATAACAGGTTCTCTATCTTTATGACAAATCATAGGTTCCAAACAAAATACCATTCCATTTTTAATTTTTGGTCCAGATTTTGGACTTCCATTTTCTAAATAGTTTGGAATTTCAGGTTCATCATGAGGTTTTTTACCAATCCCATGTCCACAAAATCTTATAAGTGGTTGATATCCTCTTGCAACTATGAAATCTTCAATTGCTTTTGAAAGCTCTTTGAATCTCATACCTTCATGAATAATATCAATTGCATAAAGTAAAGAGTCTTTTGCGCAAGCAATTAACTCTTCATCTTCTTTTGAGATTTTACCAATTGGCATAGTAATAGCAGCATCTCCATACCAACCATCAAGTTCTGTTCCAATATCAAGGCCTAAAATATCGCCCTCTTTTAAAACAACATCTGATGGAATACCATGAATAATAACTTCATTAAGAGATGTACAAATAGCACCAGGGAAGCCATATAGTCCTTTAAAAGACGGTCTAGCTCCTAGATTTGTTAAAAACTTTTCACCCATAGCATCAACTTCTTTTAAAGTCATACCAGGCTTAACATTTTCATTTAAATAATTCAAAGTCTTCGCAACAATAACATTAGCATCACGAAGCTTTTGAATTTCATTTGGTTTTCTTATTGCAATAGCCATAACTATAAACCTACCGCACTTAGTGTTTCATATTTATTAGTATATTGCTGTGCTTCAATTTTTCTCATTGTATCAATAGCAACTTGAACAACAATAAGAACAGCAACCCCACCAAAATAAAAAGGAACACCCATAGCTTTTACTAGTAGCCATGGAACAGTCGAAATCGCTGCAAGGTATAATGCACCCCAAAAAGTCAATCTTCCTGCAACCTCATTTAAGAAACTAGCAGTTGATGCTCCTGGTCTAACACCTGGAATAAATCCACCTTGTCTTTTTAAATTGTCTGAAATATCTTTTGCATTAAAAGTAATACTTGCATAGAAAAATGCGAAGAATACTACAAATAAAAACATAAAAATATTAAATGTATAGCTACTTGGATTTAAAAAATCCGCAACAGCCATTAAGTACTCATTTTGACTTCCTTGCAAAACAGTTGCAGGGAACATTAAAATTGCACTTGCAAAAATAGCTGGAATTACACCTGATAAGTTAACCTTAATAGGAATATAATTCATAACTCTTTTATTTTGATTTTGCATCATAACTTTTCTTGAATATGAAACAGGAACTCTTCTTTCACCAAGCTCTACATAAATAATAGCTCCAACTGTTGCTAAAATAATAACTAAAATAGCAATTACTGTTAAGAAATTCATTTGACCATTATTTACTAAATCAATAGTACCACCAATAGCACTTGGAATTGCAGAAACAATACCAGCAAAGATAATTAATGAAATACCATTACCAATACCTTTTTGAGTTATTTGTTCACCAATCCACATTAAAAGCATAGTTCCAGTTAACATTGATATAGATGATACTGCAATAAAAGTATCCATATCAATAGAAATAGCATTTTGTCCACTTTGTCCAGTTAAAGAGTTTAGACCCATTGATACACCAATTGATTGAATCAATGTAATAACAATAGTTGTATATCTAATGATTTGCATATATTTTTGCATACCATCTCTCTCTTTTTTCATTTTACCAAGTGCTGGGAAAGTAGCTGCTAGAAGTTCCATAATAATAGAAGCTGTAATGTAAGGCATAATTCCTAGTGATATAATTGACAATCTTTCAACTGCATTACCACTAAACATATTTACAAGACCCAATGCATTATTTGCATTAGAATCGAAGAATTCTTTTACTACATCTATATTAACACCAGGTACTGGCACATATGCCAGTAACCTGTAAAGGAATATAAATCCTAAAGTAATAAGAATCTTATTTACAAGATCTTTACTCATGATTATTTTCCAGTTGTAGTAATGTTTTCGTCTTTGATTTTAGAAGCTAAATCTTTTGCAGCTGAACCGATTAATTTAACCTTCACAACAGATTTAGATAATTTATAAACTGATTTTATAGAATCTAAAGTAATCTCTTCTAACTGTGCAACTTGCTTAACTTTATCTACATTGATAGAGTATGGCTTTTGCACTCTTGAGAAGAAACCGATTTTAGGAAGTCTTCTATGGATTGGTTGTTGACCACCCTCGAAACCTCTTTTATTCTTAAATCCAGATCTAGATTTTTGTCCTTTTTGACCTCTAGTAGAAGTCTTACCCATTCCTGAACCTTGACCTCTACCAACTCTTTTAATATTCTTTGTGCTTCCTTCAGCTGGTTGTAAATTACTTAATACCATCTAATTATCCTTTAATTCTAGCTAATGCTTCAACAGTAGCTTGTACAAGGTTGTTAGGGTTATTTGAACCTAAAGATTTTGCAATAATATCTTTAACACCTGATAATTCCAACACAGGTCTTGCCGCACCACCTGCGATAAGTCCCGTACCCTCTGAAGCTGGCTTTAATAAAATTCTTGAAGAATTATATTTATGCTCAATATCATGCGCAATTGTAGTTCCTTTAATAGAAACGCTTACTAATGATTTAAATGCATCATCTAAAGCTTTTTTAATTGCATCAGGAACCTCTTTTGCTTTACCAGTTCCATAACCTACTGTACCATTTTTATCACCAACAACAACTAAAGCTGTAAATCTGAATCTTCTACCACCCTTTACAACTTTTGTTACTCTTCCGATTTTAACGATTGCTTCTTGAAAATCTTCTCTATTTACTGCTGCCATCATTAACCCTTATAGTTTAATTCCATTTTCTCTTAATGCGTCAGCAAATGCTGCAACCACACCATGATACAGGTATCCGTTTCTATCAAATACAACAGTATCAATATTCTTCGCTTTTAAACCTTCCGCTATAATAGCAGCAGTTTTTGAAGCGCTCTCTTTAGTTACACTTAATCCTAAAGTTTTAGAATTAGCTGCAGCTAAAGTGTTACCAGCTACATCATCAATTGCCTGTGCTGAAACATATTTATTAGATTTAGTTATTGTAACTCTTGGAACAGTTGCTGTACCTGAGATACTACCTCTAACTCTTTTTTTTCTTTTTATTCTTAAAGCATTCTTTTTTGCTATCTCTTTTGCTCTACTCATTACTCACACCTTACTTAGCAGTTTTACCGGCTTTTCTAACGATAACCTCGTCAGTATATTTAACACCTTTACCTTTATATGGCTCTGGCTTTCTGAAACCTCTGATAATTGCAGCAGCTTGACCAACTTGTTGTTTGTCAGCTCCCTTAACATGGATTAAGTTTTTCTCAACTGTGATATCTAATCCTTCTGGAATATCATAGTTGATTGGGTGAGAATAACCTAATTGAAGTTCTAAAACTTTACCTTTAACAGCGGCTCTATAACCAACACCGTTGATCTCTAAAGATTTTGCAAAACCTTTATCTAATCCTAATACTGCATTGTTAATAAGTGCTCTATAAGTACCCCAGAATGCTGATGCTTCTTTAGTATCATTTACTCTAGTTAAGACAACTTGATTATCAGCCACTTCAATTCCAACTCTACCGTGAGTCTCAATTGAAGAAACTTTACTTCCTTTTTTTACGCTTACAACTGTATTATCTACAGTTACTTCAATTCCATTAGGTATTGAGATAGGTCTTTTTCCAATTCTAGACATTACACTCTCCTACCATACTGTACACAGTAGCTCACCACCAACTTTTGAAGCATATGCTTCATCGTTAGCGATTATACCCTTGTTAGTTGTAACAATGATTGTACCGTATCCATTTTTAAAGTTTTTTAATTCTGAAAAAGATTTATAAACTCTTCTTCCTGGTTTTGAAACTCTTTTAATTTCATTAATTACTGATGTGTCATTATCATCATATTTTAATGTAACTTGTACTGTTTTCTTATTATTTTCACCATCAATAACTTTGAAACTCTCAATATACTCTTTTTGTTGTAATACTTCTAAAATACCAACAACTGCATTTGAGTGTAGTAATGTTGCAACTTCTAATTTTCTAAGTGCAGCATTTCTTATTCTAGTTAAAGCATCTGCGATTATATCATTCATCATAGCTTAAATTCTCCTACCAACTAGATTTTCTAACACCAGGAAGTAATCCTTCGTTAGCCATTTTTCTTAAACAAACTCTACAAAGACCGAAATCTCTGTATACTGAATGTGGTCTTCCACAAACTGAACATCTTGTATATGCTCTTGAAGAGAACTTAGGAGTTCTCTTTGCTTTAGCAATCATAGACTTCTTTGCCATTACGCTCTTCCTTTAGTAAATGGAATTCCAACAAGCTCTAATAGTCTAAATGCTTCTGCATCATTATCAGTACTTGTAGAAATTGAAATATTCATACCGTGAGTTTTAATGATATCATCATAAACTACTTCTGGGAACATTAACTGCTCATCTAAACCGAAGTTGAAATTTCCTCTTCCGTCAAATCCATTTCTTTTAAGACCTCTAAAGTCTTTAACTCTTGGTAAAGCAACTGAACAAAGTTTATCTAAGAAAGTATACATATTTTCACCTCTTAGTGTAACTTTTACACCAACTGGCATACCTTCTCTTACTTTAAATCCTGCTACTGATTTTTTAGCGATAACTTTAACTGCATGTTGACCAGCAATTAAAGAGATAGTATCTTGAATGTTTTGCATTAATTTACTATCTTTCATAGCTTCACCAGCACCAACAGAGATAACTACTTTTTCTAACTTAGCAGTTAACATCTTGTTTTTTGGGAATTCAGATTCTAAAACTGGCTTAATCTCATTTTTATATTTTTCGAATAATCTTGCTGCCATAATTAATTACCTTCTACTTTTGCTACATTAGAGATATCAATAGGCATCTCTTTGTTTACAAATCCACCATTAGGGTTTTTTTCTTGATCTGGTTTTACAGTTTTTTTAGCTACTTTGCAATCTTTTACAATTACTTTATTTTGCTTTGGTAACACTTTTAAAACTTCACCAGTTTTACCTTTGTCGTCACCTGTGATAATCTTAACTGTATCACCTTTTTTTATTTTTAATTTAATAGCCATAATTATAGTACCTCCGGAGCAAGTGAAACAATTTTCATGAAACCAGAGTATCTAACTTCTCTAGCTACTGGTCCAAAAATTCTTGTTCCAATTGGTTCTTTTTTACCATCAAGTATAACAGCAGCGTTGTCATCGAATCTAATTAACGAACCATTTTCTCTTTGAACTTCTTTGTGAGTTCTTACAATTACTGCTTTAACAACTTGACCTTTTTTTACTTTTCCTGTTGGAAGAGCTCTTTTTACAGATGCAACAATAACGTCACCAACTGTTGCGTATCTTCTTTTAGATCCACCTAAAACTTTGATACACATAATCTCTTTTGCACCAGTGTTATCAGCTACATTTAATCTAGAAAAACTTTGAATCATTATTTAACTCCTGTAGCTACAATTTTCTTTAATCTGAAAGATTTAGTTTTCGAGATTGGTCTACACTCAATTGCAACAACTGAGTCACCAACATTCAATTCATTCTTTTCATCGTGAATTAAATATTTTTTAAATCTTTTCACAGTCTTATGATATCTTGGGTGTAAAACATTTCTTGTAACTAATACAGAAGCAGTTTTATCTCCAGATCTTCTTACTACAACACCGTGAATCTCTCTTTTTGTACTCATACCTTAGATCCTTAAGTTATTTAGCTGCAGTAATTGCTGTTTGAATTCTTGCGATATCTTTTTTTACCGCTCTTAATTCAGATGTATTTGTTAACTGCATCGTTTTTAGCTTAGCTTTTAATTCAAAAAGAAGCACCTTTTTCTCTTTTAATAACTCGTTTAACTCTGTTAAGCTTTTATCTTTAATATCAGTATAATTCATTTTCGCTATCTCTTGTTACAATTTTAGTCTTAAATGGTAATTTATGTTGAGCTAAAGTTAAAGCTTCTCTTGCTAACTCTTCACCAACACCTGCCATTTCAAAGCAAACTCTACCTGGCTTAATATTCATAACCCATTTATCAACAGCACCTTTACCTTTACCCATTCTTGTTTCTAATGGTTTAGCAGTAAGTGGCTTATCTGGGAAAACTTTAATCCATACTTTTGCCTGTCTTTTAACTTTTCTAGTCATAGCAATTCTGGCAGCTTCGATTTGTCTTGAATCGATTCTTCCATGTTCTAAAGCTTTAAGTCCGAAATCTCCGTATGCTAAAAAGTTTCCTCTTTGAGCCTTACCTCTATTTCTTCCTTTCATTTGCTTTCTGTATTTAGTTCTTTTAGGCATTAACATAATTATTTACCTCTTCTTTTACTTGGTCTTCTTTTTGGTTTAGAAGTTTCAGCTTTTTCAGCAGGAATACCTTTAGCAAGTACCTCACCTTTGAAAATCCAAACTTTAATACCAATACAACCATAAGTTGTATGAGCTTCTGCAAAACCGTAGTCAATTCTAGCTCTTAAAGTATGTAAAGGAACTCTACCTTCTAAGTACCACTCAGTTCTAGCCATTTCAGCTCCACCAAGTCTACCAGAAACAGAAACTTTAATTCCTTTTGCACCTGATTTAAGTGCATTTTGCATAACTCTTTTCATAGCTCTTCTGAATGCAACTCTTCTTTCTAATTGTTGAGCAACATTTTCAGCAGCTAACTGACCAGAAAGTTGTGGTTTTCTTTCTTCTTTGATATTAACAGCAATCTCTTTTCCAACTAATTTAGAAAGATTTGCTTTTAATTTTTCAACGTCTGCACCTTTTTTACCAATGATAATTCCAGGTCTAGCAGCAACGATAGTAACTCTAACTTTTTTTGCAGTTCTTTCTACTATAGTTTGTGCAACACCAGCATAATATAACTCTTTTTTGATATATTTTCTGATTTTATCATCTTCTGCAACGTTTGCAGGTAATTTAGAAAATGAAGGAAACCATCTTGATTCCCAGTTTCTGTTGATACCTAATCTTAAACCTATTGGATTAACTTTTTGACCCATTACTTATCTCCTTTTTCAGCAGCAGCTACTTCAATCATAATGTGTGCAGTTGGTTTATGCTTAGGTGAAGCAGAACCTCTTGCTCTTGGAGTAAATCTCTTAAGAACAGGACCCTTATCAACTCTAGCAGATGTAATAACTGCTTCTTCTGGTTCTAAACCTGCATTTGCAACAGCAGATGCAATAACTTTTGAAATAATTCCTGCAGCTTTATTAGGAGTAAACTCTAATGAAGCAATTGCATATTCAGCATTCATACCTTGAACTTCTCTAGCAATTAATCTTGCTTTGATTGGAGAAACTCTAATAAATTTTAATATTGCTTTAGCCATTCTTATCCTACCTTCTTCTGTACAGAACCTTTATGTCCCTTAAAAGTTCTTGTTGGTGCGAATTCACCTAACTTATAACCAACATGATTTTCAGTAATATTTACAGGAACAAAGTTTCTACCATTGTGTACGTTGAATGTTAATCCAATCATATCAGGTAAAACAGTTGATCTTCTTGACCATGTTTTAATAGGTTTTTTATCATTAGCTTCAACAGCTTTGATAACTTTTTTCATTAGGTGCGCGTCTACAAATGGACCCTTTTTTATTGATCTTGCCATCTTAAACCCTTACTTCTTTCTTTTTGAAATGATTAATTTATCACTAGCTTTTTTCTTTCTAGTTTTATAACCTTTAGTTGGCATACCCCATGGAGTAACTGGATGTCTTCCTGAGTTAGTTTTACCTTCACCACCACCGTGTGGGTGATCAATTGGGTTCATAGCAGAACCTCTAGTTTGAGGTCTAATTCCAAGATGTCTAGTTCTACCAGCTTTACCTACTACCATATTGATGAAATCTTCATTTCCTACAATACCAACAGTTGCCATACATACACCAAGGATTTTTCTCATTTCACCAGATGGTAATCTTAAGATAACATATTTTCCTTCTCTACCCATAATTTGAGCATATCCACCAGCAGATCTAGCGATTTGTCCACCTTTTCCAGGTTTTAACTCAATATTATGAACCATAGTACCAACTGGGATACTTACTAATCTTAATGCATTACCAGTAACAATATCAAGTCCAGATTCAGCAGCTTGTACTTTATCTCCAACTTTTAATCCAGATGGTTGTAAAATATATCTTTTATCTCCATCAGCATAAGTTACTAAACAAATTCTACAATTTCTATATGGATCGTATTCGATAGTAGAAATAGTACCCTCTACACCAAATTTGTTTCTTTTGAAATCAATAATTCTATATAACTTTTTAGCACCTGCTTCTTTGTGTCTTGAAGTGATTCTACCGTTATTATTTCTACCAGCACTTGCTTTTACTCTTTTAAGTAAGCTTCTTACTGTTGGTTTAGAAGTAATATCAGAAGTATCCATAACAGACATGAATCTTCTAGCAGGAGTTATTGGTCTAAATTTTTTTAATGCCATACTCTATACTCCTTATGCTGATAGGTTCGCTATTTCAGCGCCCTCTGGCAATGTTACGTAAAACTTTTTAAAGTCAGGTCTTTTACCAACTCTTCCTCTAAATCTTTTTACCTTACCACTTTGTCTTAATGAATTAACCTTTGAAGGTGTCACTCCAAAATACTCTTTAAAAACTTCTTTTAAACCAGACTTAGTCATTCTAGGACTAGTTTGAACAACGATTACACCGTCTTCTTGAAGCTCAATAGTTTTTTCTGTGTATAATATTGCTTTTATATCTGTAATATCTGCCATTTTTACGCCTCTTTTGTTAGTGCATCAAATACTGATTTTTCAATTAGTACTGAATGGTATGCAGAAATTAAATAAGCATTAACTTCTTGCTTTTCAATAACATAACAGTTTTTAATGTTTCTAAATGATAAATAAGTTTTCTCTTCAATTGAATTTACAACAATTAAAGTATCTCTTTTATTAATCTTATTTAAAACTGCCACTGCATCTTTAGTCTTTCCAGACTCAACCTTAACAGAATCAACTACAAATAAAGATTCTTGTTTAGCATGAGCATTTAAAGCATAAGATAATGCTAAAGCTTTTTGCTTTCTATTAACTTTTTGATTGTAGTTTCTTTTAGTAGGTCCAAAAATTTGTCCACCACCAACAAAAAGTGGAGATCTTTTAGAACCCCATCTAGCACCACCAGAACCTTTTTGAGCCTTAGGTTTTTTACCACCACCGCTTACTTCAGTTCTATTTTTAACTCTAGCTGTATTAGCTCTTAATGATGAAAGATGTGATTTAACATATAAATATAAATTGTGAGAGTTAATCTCATCATATTTTGCTGGTAAATCTAATTCACCATTATTTTCAAATTTTTCATTTAATATTATTGCTTTACTCATTTAGCAACCTTTACTTTTCCTAATGCACCATTTGGTCCAGCGATTGAACCTTTTACAACTAAAATACCTGTTTCAACATCAAATGAAATAACTTCATTTTTTAAAGATACGTTTGTATTTCCGTAATGTCCTGGCATTTTTTTACCTGGTTGAACTCTACCTGGCCACTCAGCATTACCGATTGAACCAACTGCTCTGTGAAATCTTGAACCATGAGACTTAGGTCCCCCAGCAAAATTCCATCTTTTCATACCACCAGCAAATCCTCTACCTTTTGTTTTAAAAGTCGATTTTAAAACTTTAGCTTCAGATAATCCAGATACATCTAAGTCTCCAGCTTCAGTGTTTGCTACAGTCATTGTTGCAAATCTGTTAAACTCTTTACTTATATTGTATTTTTTTTGTTGACCTTCAATAGCTTTATTAAATTTTTTACCACTTGCAAAAGCTACTATTGCTTTACTGTTTTCAGCTATCTCACATACTTTTGTATCAAGAACTTTTAAAAGTGTAACAGGAACACTTGGAACTGAAACAGTTCTACTCATACCGATTTTTTCAACTATGAATTCCATTCTTTACCCTTTCTTTTTATTCTTGACCCATTGATCTAACTTCAACATCAACTTCTGGAGCTAAATCAAGTTTCATTAAAGAATCAACTGTATCAGGAGTAGCAGCAATAATATCAATAATTCTACTGTGTACTCTAATTTCAAATTGTTCTCTAGCATCTTTGTTAACGTGAGGTCCTTTAAGAACCGTATATTTTCTAATCTTCGTTGGAAGAGGAATTGGTCCTCTTAACTCAGCACCAGTTCTTTTAACAGCTTCAACAATAGAAGCAACACTTCTGTCTAAAACTCTATGATCATAAGCTTTAAGCTTTAATCTAATTTTTTCCATTTTTTTCCTTTAAAGAACTCGTTAGTTGCGTTTAAAAAACACCCTAACTATATTTTATGGACGCGGATTATAACTTTTTTTATATAAAATGTCAATGTTTATGGGGCTTCTATAAAAAATATTTTAATTTTATTTCCTTTTTAAAAGGAAATAATGACTAATATAGTGATTTTTAAGCTTTTTTGTACTTATTTGTGCATTTTTACTATTTTCTTCCTTTTTAAAAGGATGAAAATATTTTTATGCTTTTATAAAGTTAAAATTATATAAACTTTTACATATAATAAGGAGCAATATGATTGAATATATTAATGAAATCTCAAAAGATGAAGACTATATAAGATACAACCATTTTCTAATTAGTGAAAATCTAAATGAACTTTTACACAAAGATTACTATTTATATAATACTAATGAATTTAACAAATCAGATTTAATAGAAGAGCTATACAATAAAAACTTTGTAAATAAGTATGATAAGGTTCAACACAAACAAATATTTGATTTATATATTAATAATGATAAGTTTAAAGAAAAAGCTCAATTTATCTATTCAATAATAGATAATAAAAAATTTGAAGAGTTTGCAAAAAACAATCCAGACATTGAAAATCCAAATGAATACACTATTACTTACAATATAGTTGATTCTGCTGGTGTTAAAGTTACTATGTATCAACTAAGCCTTACAGAAATAGCTTTTGTATTTTAGATAATCTTTTTTTGATTATCTAAATCACCCTTTTTTGTCTCAAGACTTCTAAGGTTACTTTTTTTCTTAAATCTAATCTTTTAAAATCTTCTATTAAGAGATTTGTTGCAAAAAACCAAACATCATTTTTTGTTTCTAAATAGCCTACATACCATCCGTGTTTATTTTTTACTGATGTGGCCCATCCAGTTTTTGAACTTAGTTTATATTTTCTGTTTTTTTCTTCAAACATAATATCTTTTACTATATTTATATATTTTTTATCTAGTGGTAGATTATTTAAGTACAGTTTCTTTAAAAACTCTACTTGTTCAAATGCTGTGATTTTTATATCTCCATCAAGCCAAAAGCTACTTGAATCAGTACCAACTTTTTTATTTCCATAATCAAAAAGTTTTAAATAGTTTTCATACTTTTGTATTGAGATTTGTTTTGCAAACTTTTGATAACACCAAACGCAAGAGTATTTAAAAGCACTCTTTAAAGTTTGGTCTTGATTCCATACATCTAAAAATCTCTTTTTATTATCCCACTTTATTATTTGATTTTCATCTTTTAGTAGTTTTTCATTTAATATAATCAAACTATTTGGTATTTTGAAAGTTGAAGCTGGCAACAAAGGTTTTGTTGCCCTATTTAAATTATAAGCATAATTTTTATTACTATTTAAAGATTGTATAACTATTGTGCCATCTACATTAAAAGAGTTAAATACTAATCTTATCTCAATATCTTCTGCTTTTAATAAACTACTAATAAATAGTAGTAGTACAAATAATCTTTTCATGTTTATCCTTTACTGATAAAATCCTGAAAAAAGTAATATTCCATCACTTTGGGCATTTGTTTTATCATTTGATACTAAATCACTTATTATTGAACCAACAGCTGGAGCAAAAGTCATACCTAACCAGCCTAATCCCATGGCATATGTTAGATTTTTTATTTTTTCATCTTTACCTATTAAAGGTATATCATTGGGAGTAAGTGGCCTAAATCCTGTCCAATTTACTTCATTTTTCATATCAAAAGCTTTATTATATGCAAAGAAATTACTTTTTATACTATCAATTTGCTTTTGTACTACAGCAGGATCATTACTTCCTATTTCTAATTTTGAAGTAAGTCTTACATTCTCTTTTCTTGGAGTCATAACAATAAACAAATCATTAAATAATGTAGAAGTTTTTGGTACAAACTCTTTTGGCATTTCAAAAGTAATACTATATCCCTTTGCAGGAGTCATCATCAAATCTTTTTTACATTGATTTGCAAGCAATGTTTGATAACCTGTAGACATAATAGTATGTTCAGGTCTATATTGATTTCCATTTGAAGTGATTATATATTTTATCTTGTCATTTCTAATATCTAACTGTTCTACTCTTTCATTTAGTATAAACTCAACACCTTCTTGTTCTAAATGTTTTTTTAATTCACTCATAACTTTTCTTGAATCAAAATGTGCATTCTTTTTAAATAAAATTGCACCCTTTGCTTTATTTGTTATTGTTGGGACATACTCTTGTAATTCATCAAAATCTAAAACTTTAAATCTATCTTCATTTATATAATTATATTTTTTCAATTTCTCTTTGTAACTTTTCTCTTCTGTAAAAACAGACAACATTCCATCTCTATGATAATCAAAATCTAAATTATGTTCTTTTATCATTTGTTCATAAAACTGTAAAGACATTTCTCCATACTTTTCAAATAGCATCATTGTTTTTTTTGTTCTTTTTTCATTTGCACTAAGTATAAAGTTTAAAAGCCACTTGTATATCTTAGGACTTAATGTAGGATGAAAAATTGCTGGAGATTGACCTTTTAGCATAAGCTTTAAAGTATTTGTTATAACTCCTGGATAACTTAAGGGTGTTTTATCATAAGAAGATAATAAACCTGCATTTCCAAATGATGTTGAGTTTGTAATATCACCCTCATCTATTACTGTCACCTCTCTACCACTTTTTTGTAGAAAATAGGCACAATTTAGTCCAACAATACCTCCACCTATTATAACTACATCTCTTTTCATAAAAAATCCTTTTAGATTATATTTATAATACATATAATACTAAAAAATCATATATAATAAAAAAATTTTTAATCTACATTAAAAATTTAATCAATATTTCAATAGATTTGTTACAATAAACCTAGCTTTTGTTATAATAGAAAAAATCAAAGGAAAATATACATATGACACAAATAAAAGAAGATTTATTAGAAGTAGTTGAAACAACAATGATACCAGAAGTAGAAGCTTATATTGAAGACTTGCATAAACTAATTGAAAAAGGTGAGCAAACAGAAGATAATATGGATGAATCAAGAGAAATGGAGTCATTTCTTTTAGAATTACAAAATATTGTTCTTGCTATAAAAGAAGATAAGATGAATGATGAACAAGCAGAAGAAGTTTACGCTAAAATAGAGCAACTATTAGAAGAGAGTCAAGAAAATCTAGAAGAATAAAAAACTTTTATTCTTCTAAGAAATAACAAAAATCAGCAATATTATTTATTTGCGATTTAAAATGACTAATTATGGAAATAGTAATATTTTGATTTTTTAGCATTTCCTCTATTTTTTGGCTAAGTGATTCATTAAGTGAGGCAGTAGGTTCATCAAGCAATAAAAGTTTTGGCTTTAAGAGTAAAGCTCTTGCTAAAATCAATCTTTGTTGCTGTCCTCCTGATAAATTAAAAGCACTTTTATGTAAAATATCTTTTACTTCATCATATAAATAGACTTGTTTTAAAGCTTCTAATATTCTTTCATTTTTATTCTCTAATTTATGTGTTTTAGCAAAAAAATTCAAATTATCATATATACTCATAGGAAGTAAATCAGGGTGTTGAGATACATAAATTATCTCTTTTCTCAAATCTTGTGCTTGATTTTCATCTAATTTTAATAGATTAATATAGTTATCATTTTTTTTGTAAAGTATTTCTCCACTTAATTTATAGTCATCTTCATATCTAATCATAGAGTTAATACATAAAAATAGTGATGTTTTTCCTATACCACTTGGACCTTGAATGGCAGTAATTTTATTCTCTTTTATTTCTAAATTTAAATTTTCAAAAATTACTCTATTTGAAAACTCTAATTTTAGATTTTTAATAATAACCATCTTTTCTTTTAACCCCTTTTTGTATAAGTTTTGTAAGTAAAAATAAAATCAATGAAATAATCAAAAGAATAAGTGCAGCACTAAAAGCTTGATTTAGTTCAGTTTCATCTGCGTAGTTTGTTGATATATAATAAATATAAAAAGGCAATGCTTCATATTTAGAAAAAATACTGCTAGCAATTCCAACACTAGCAACTGCACCTGTTAACATAATTACAGCTGTATCTTCACAAGCTCTACCTAAAGCTAAAAAGATACCACTTAAAAGCTCTTTTGAACAATAAGGAATAAGTACTAAAAAAAGATTTTTAGTTTTAGATAAACCCAATTTCAATGACAATAATTTTATATGTTTTGGAATACTATCTAAAGCATATTGAGTATTTTTTACAATATAAGGCATAACTAATAGTGCTAAAGCCAAAGATGAAAGAAAAAGTGATGGTAAAAAATTTGTTAAAAACTCTTCATGCAAATATATACTTAATAGTAAAAAAAATAGCCCAATTAATATAGAAGGAACAGAGGAAAGAAGCTCAAAACAGAAATTAATATACTCTTTTGCTTTTTTATTTGCATACACACTTAAGTATATTCCACTAGCAAAACCAAAAATAAATGAAAAAGCCAAACTCAATATAATAAGCATAAGTGTTCCTACAATTGCAGGAAAAATACCATCAAATACTCTTTGTTTTAACAAAAGAGCATCTACTACATCTGTATCTTGAAAAATTAATTCTAAAGAGATAGAAGCAAGTCCTTTATATAAAACAAATCCCAAAAGTGTATAAACTAAAAATATAGCACCTAAAGTAAAAACATACAATATCAATTTATAAAGTTTATACTTCATATGTTTTACCTTTTATTTTTCTAATAATTAGTATTAGTATAAAATTAGAACTTAAAAGTAAAAATGCACATAAAAAAATTGCTTTAAAAGCCATTGATTCAAAATCATTTGCAAAAATCAATGCTATATGAGATGTTAAACTTCTAGTAGAATCAAATATAGATGTAGGAAAAGCCAATGCATTTCCTGCAAGCATCAAAACTATCATAGTATCACCCAAAGCTCTTGTAGTTGCTAATAAAACTCCTTGACTTAATTGTGTAATAGAATTTTTTATTACAAATTTAAAAAAAAACTCTTCTTTACTTATGGATAAATTCATACAACATTTCATATATTTATTAGATAAACTATTGAATATATTCAAAAAAATCAAACTCATAGTTGGAATAATAAGCAATGATAAAACAACACTAGCAACAAATATAGATAATGTTGAACTTGGCTTAAAATAACTAATAAAAGGAACAAAAATAAATAGTGCAGAAAAAGCATAAATTACAGTAGGAATTGTAGCCATCATCAAAACAGTTTTTTCTAAGAAAAATTTTATTATTGATGAATTTGTAAGAAATATAATACTACAAATAGAAAATGAAAAAACAAAACCCAAAATCAATGCTAAAAAACTTACAATAAAAGAACCAAATAAAAAAGTAAAGATTCCATACTTATTATCTTGTACACTCCAAGTAAAAGAGAAAAAACTCTTCAATTCATCAAAACTAAATAAATCTATACATAAATAAAAAATAATAAAAAAAATGCAAAAAACCAAAAAACTACTTATAAGAGTTATTATAAGTAGCCCTTTAGAAAAGATATTATTCATTTACTGGAATAAACCCATATTTTGATACTATTTTTGCACCCTCACTACTTCTTAGATAAGAAATATATGCACTTGCTAACTTTGATGGCTCACCACTACTTAATAAATATAAACCTCTTGCAACATTGTAACTGTCATTATTTATATTTTCAACAGTTGGTTTAACACCATTTATACTTAATAACTTTACGCTATCATTTGCTACACCTAAAGATATAATACCAATACCATTTACATCTTTTGAGATAGCTGTTTTCATAGCTGCATTTGATGATACAACTCTTGCTTTATTTGATATAGGTGATTTTTTTAAAGCCTTTTTCCAAAAAACTTTTCTAGTAGCACTTGACTCATCTCTTGTATATAAATTTATAGGTGCATTTGATAAACCTAACTTTTTAAAATTAGTTATTTTTCCACTAAATATATCTTGTAATTGTTTTGTTGTTAAAGAATCAATATTTAACTTAGGATTAACAACAATACCTATTCCATCAATTGCAAAACGAAATAGTTTTAAATCTCCATTTTCAATCTCTTTTTGTGTTGGTTTTCTTCCTGAGTTTGCAAGGTCAATGATTTTTGAACTAACTTGTTTTATACCAATCCCACTACCTCCACCTGCAATTGAAATAGTAATATCTGGATATTTTCTCATTATGTTTTTGATAGCTTCTTTTTCACATTTTATATGAGCTGTTCCACCAGCTATATTTAAAGTACCTTTTAAATTTTCAAATAGTTTTAAATCTGATGCATTCAAAAAAGTTAAAGAGAGTGTGATTAATGTAAGTAGTAATTTTTTCAAAACTTACTCCTATAATTTTATAAAAAATTATGAAGCATAAGTAGTTATTTTTCTCTTATGTTCTGCTTAAACCTTAAGCTTTTTTTATGTTTTGAAATTATATTAAATATTACATTAAATTATTATAATATCTAAACAAAATATTTAGTTGCGTTATTTTTTAGCTTATTAAATATCTCATCAAAATCAGCAGGATAGACTCTTGTTTGTCCAATAACTGTGATAAAATTAGTATCACCTTTCCATCTAGGAAGCAAATGATAATGAACATGCTCAGCTATTCCAGCACCAGCAGCATCACTTAAATTCATACCAATATTAACCCCATGTGCATTCATCACATCTTTTAATAATTTAACACCTTGTTTTACTCTAAGGCTAATTCTTAACCAAACTTCATCATCTAAGTCTTCAATTTTATCTGTATGAGTATAAGGAATAACCATCATATGCCCAGGTGAATATGGGTATTTATTCATCACAACATAGCATAATTCATCACTAAATACTACTTGTAACTTTTCATCATCTAAGTTTTTCCCAATATGACAAAAAACACAACCTTTGATTTTGTCTTCTGTTACATATTCATGTCGCCAAGGGGCATATATCTTTTCCATCCTGATTTCCTTTGACAAATAAAATTTTATATAAAGTTTGGTGCATCATTTGCAAAAAGTATCAAATCACCTGATTGGGTTTTTTGTGCTAATAACTCTTCAAGTTTTGATTTGTCTTTTAAAACAATAACTTTTTGTTCATCAATATTTTTACTTAATAAATGTGAATTTAGCTTTCCAGTGATTATTGCAAGATCAAAATTTTCATTAATCTGTTTTGCCAATAATATATTTGCTTCATCAGTTGATTCTACAAGTCCTGGAGTTACTATTACTTTTCTACCCTCATATGTTGAGCAAATATTTACAGCCTCAAGCATTCCCTCAAGGTTTCCATTGAAACTATCATCAACTATTATTTTTCCACCTGCATGAATTAATTGAAGTCTATGTGGTACAGGTTGAAGTTTTTCAAATGCTACTTTTATCTCTTCTAAACTCATTCCAAGTTCAAGGGCTACATATATAGTAGCTGTTAGATTTATTGCATTAAAACTTCCAAGTAAAGGAGCATGAAAGTGCTCTTTTACTCCATTGATTTCCACATCAAACCATATGCCATCTAAGTTACTCATTGTAATATTTAAATTATCTGGAAATTTAATAATTGATGGATGTTTTTTTAATGGTACACTTTCATGCACAAAACCTTTTTTTAATCTTGGAGAGTGAAGTAATTCAGACTTAGTTTTAATAATATTTTCCAAAGTCTTAAAATACTCAATATGCTGTTCTCCAACACTTCCTATTACACAATATTGTGGTTCTAAAAAATTTGCAATTTCTGCAATATCACCCTCTTGTCTAGCCCCAGCTTCTGCAATATAAACTTGTGCATTTGATGGTAAGTCTTTATTTACATCTAAAACTATTCCTGCAATTGTATTTACAGATCTTGGAGTTTTATATGTAACATATTTATTTTTCAATACTTGATATAAATAGTTTTTTATAGAAGTTTTACCATATGAAGCAGTAATCGCTACTATTTTCAAATCCTTCATAGATTGAACTCTTCTTTTGCCTTGATTTTTAAAAGATATAAAAAATATCTTTTCTAAAACAGTAGAGATAACATATGCCAAAATCAAAGGTATAAAAACAGCTGAGATATAGCATGATTGACTAACTAAACATAAAGCTTTAATGGCAAAAGTAACAAACAATAAAATTGCCAAAAATCTTTTTACTCTTGAAGTAAGAACAAGTGGTCTATCAAGTTTTTTATTCCAAAGATAAAATAAACCTGCATAAAATACATAAAAGAATATAGCAAAAGCTATATCATTTAATACATAAAAAATAACAATAGGAAAAACAAAATATGTAAAATGCCATTCTTGTTTATGATGCTTTAATATAACTCTTTCTAGCTTATAATTATACCACTGTAAATTAGTAATCATATACCAACCAAGTGCCATTATGAAAACTATTTCAGTAAATAAATTAAAGTATTCCATTCTTTATTTCCTTTGCAATATCTTCTGCATGAATACAGAAAAAAAAGTGATCTGCTTTGTATGATTTAAATTTTGATTTTTTTATTAATTGTGATATTTTCTTTCCAGATTCAAGAGAGGTTGCTTTATCTTCCTCTCCCCAAAAAATAAGTGCATTATTTGGAAAGTTTGAGAACTGTTTGCTAAAATCTTCATTTACTACATTTTTAAAAGTTTCATACATATTTTCACTCATTGAATCTACATCTTTACTTCTAAAAATTTTAGTTAGTTTTAAAAAACCCAATTTATTAAATATTTTGGCAAGAAAGATTTTTAGTTTTACATCTAAACTTTTTTTCTCAACAATACCAGCACTACTTAATAAGACAAGATTTTTTGGTTTTAATAAAGTTGCAACTTTTCCACCATAAGAGTGTCCTACAATGGCAACTGGTTCTGATTTTATAGCATAAAGTAGTTTTTCAACTATTAAAGCATAATCATTTGTATGCAAAATATAACTATTTGATGTTTTTCCAAAACCTGGCATATCAATATAAATATGTCTAAACTCTTCCAAGCAATGTTCAAAAGCATTTTTCATAATTTGCTTATTGCTTCCCCAACCATGCAAGAAAACTATATCTTGTTTTGCATTTGCATTTACTATTTCATAAGATACATCAAACTCTTTTTCAAAAACTGCTATATTCTTAACTGCCAATTATTTCCCTTTACTTGCTTGAATCTTATTTACATACTCATAGTTTATTAAAATCTTTCTTGTTTTTGGCAATGATTTAGAAAGTTTTTTTATAACTTCATCAAAATTTGAGAAAAGATAGTTTGCCATACTTCCTGGAACTGGGTTTATTTCATTTAAATATACTTCATCATCTTTAACAAAAAAATCACACCTAATAAGTGCTCCCTCAAATTGTGTATTATAAATAGCTTTAAATTTTTCTTTTATTTTTTCTTCTAGCTCTTTTGATATATCAGCTTTTAAAGCAGTACTAGTTCTTGCAAAATCTAAATATTTTTTATCAAAATCCAAAAACTCTGCTTTTTGAGGCTCTTCAATAATAGAAAACTCAAACTCACCAGCTATTTTACAAGCTGCTAGGTTATACTCTTTTATTCCATTTACAAAAGGCTCTACTATTATCGCATCATCAAATTCAAAAGCCACATCAAGAGCATACTCTAACTCTTCTTTTGATTTTACAACTGATACACCAATAGAACTACCAAGTCTTACAGGCTTAATTATTACAGGGAACTCTTCAATTAAAATCTCATCATCTTTTGTAAAATATTTATAATCAATAGTTTTTACATTTACACTATGAGCATAACCTTTTGTTAAAAATTTATTAAAACTTACTGCACAAGCTTCTTTTCTTGGACCTATAAAATCAAGATTATTAAACTCTAAAAGTGAAGCAATTACACCATCTTCACCATCACCACCATGCATCATATTTAAATAAACATCTGCTTCTAACTTTTTAGGTTTTGATAAAAATCCAGCTTGTGTGAAAAAACCATCTTTTTGCAATAAAAGCTTTTGGCATTTTTTATACTCACTAGAACTAAAAAGTTTAGATTTTATTGTATCTGTTGGAATATGATAAAAATCTCTATTTTCATCTAAAAATATATACTCTATTTGAACATTTATAACATCTTTCATGGCTATTGCAGATACAATAGAGATTTCATGTTCATATGAAACCCCACCAAAAATAATCCCTAATTTCAATCTTAACTCCTAAGTTATTTTTGAAGCTTTTTTAAAGCTTCTTTTACAAGTTCACCTGTATTTGTACTAACACAAGTTTTAAGCACTTTTGAGACAACATCTTTTTTGAAACCTAATGATTCCAAAGCAAGAGCAGCATCTAAAGCATTTGTTGCATTTGAAGACTCATCATCACTTCCACCATCAATAACAAATCCAGAAAGCTCTACTAAAATTCTACTAGCACCTTTTGGTCCAATTCCTGGAACTCTTTTAAGCATAGATATGTCATTTGAGCTAACAATTTGTGAAAAAGATGAAGGAGTAAAAGTAGAACAAATTGCAAGTGCAACTTTTGGTCCAACACCATTGATTTTTATTACTGTATCAAAAAGTTTTTTTTCATTTAAATCTAAAAAACCATATAAATTTTGCGCATCTTCTCTAATAATATGAGTAGTATAAAGCTTGACTTCATTTTTCGTTATTTTTGAACTACAATTTATAGAAACAAATACTTCATAAATAAGTCCATTTGCATTTATATGTAAAAAAGTAGGCTCTTTTTTTTCTATTTTTCCCTCAATACCGACTATCATTCTTTGAATCTCTTTAAAATTATTTTTAATTAATTTTCTTAAAAAAAGTGTTACTTTTCTACCGAAACAATACTTTTTTACACCTAGATAATCATATCTAAATGAATTTCATTATATAATAAATAAACTTAAAAAAAAGGGGCGTTATAATGCTCGATATCGTAACAAAAAAGATAAGTAATAAAATAATATTTTCTTTACTGATATTGATGACCATTAGTAGTTTAACTATCGTTTATTTTACAACAAAAAGCGTAAAAGCAGACTCTATTGCCGTAACAAAAGAGAATCTTGCAATGTTAAATAGTGCTATGTTTCAAAGTCTTAGGTATGCTATGAATACAGGTGATCCTGTACAAATTGCAAAAGCTGAGGAAGAAGCAAGACAGATAAAAGGTGTAAGAGAATTAGTGGTAGCAAAAAGTAAACCACTAATAGAAATGTACGATCCAGGAGCAGAATTTACAAATGATAAAGATATTCTTAAATCATTTGAAACAAAAAAGTCACAAATTCTTGAAGTAAGAGAAGGTGAACATCATAATTTAAGAATGATTAAACCAATGGTTGCAACACAAGAGTGTTTGATGTGTCATGCAAATCAACAAGAAGGTGATGTAATAGGGATTATGGATTTAACATTCTCTTTAGATGAAGCTGATGGAAGAATTTATGATTTGATAGTTGAAATTTTAATTATTTCAACAATACTTGGATGGATTACAATAGGTTTAGTTTTATTAGTAGTTAAAAAAGCTACAAATCCTATAGGGAAACTTAAAGAGGGATTTCAAAATCTTCTAGACTCAAAT
This sequence comes from Malaciobacter canalis, assembly GCF_008000835.1. GTDB lineage: Bacteria > Campylobacterota > Campylobacteria > Campylobacterales > Arcobacteraceae > Malaciobacter > Malaciobacter canalis. The sequence continues at coordinate 959,124 of NZ_CP042812.1, read as the reverse complement.
GATACAAGTGTTAAACTAGAAGTTCAATCAAAAGATGAAGTTGGAGAAGTTGCAAACTTATTTAATGCATATATGGATAAAGTAAGAGATGGTTTAAAACAAGATGAGAAAGTAATAGAAGAAGCAAATGATATTTTAGAAAAAACTGGAAATGGTTTCTTTGTTTACAATGTACAATCAAAAGCAGCAAACCCATATGTGGAAGATTTGAAAAATAAACTTAATTTGATGATTTTAAGTACAAAAGAGACTTTAGACAAAATCAATGATACATTAAGAAACTATTCAGAATCAAATTTTGATTACAAAATTGATGACAAAGGTATTTATGGAGATTTAGGTTCTTTAGCTGCTGGAATTAAACTTGTTGGAAATAACACTTCTGAAATATTAGCAATGATTATGAATACAGGTGATGAGCTTAGTAAAAATACTCATTTACTTTCAACTGCTTCTGAGAACTTATCTGCTTCATCAAATGAACAAGCATCAAGTTTAGAAGAAACAGCTGCTGCATTAGAACAAATCACTTCTAATATAAAAGGAAATACAGCAGCTACAGTTAGAATGGCTAGCTTAGCTCAAAATGTAACAGGTTCAGCTAAAAAAGGTCTTGATCTTGCAAATACAACAGCAACATCAATGGAAGAGATAAACTCAAAAGTTACAGCAATAAATGACGCAATTGAAGTAATTGACCAAATAGCATTTCAAACAAATATTCTTTCATTAAATGCAGCAGTTGAAGCTGCAACTGCTGGTGAGGCTGGAAAAGGTTTCGCAGTTGTTGCAGGTGAGGTTAGAAATCTTGCAAGTAGAAGTGCACAAGCAGCAAGAGAGATTAAAGAGCTAGTTGAAGATGCAAGTGATAAAGCAACAAAAGGTAAAGATATCTCTACTAATATGATTGAGGGATATAATGAACTAAATAGTCATATAGCAGATACAATTGAAATGATTGATAGTGTAGCAACTGCATCTAAAGAGCAAGAAAAAGGTATCGTTCAAATAAATGATGCAGTAAATAACCTAGATCACTCAACACAAAGAAATGCAACAGTTGCGGATGATATATCAAAAATGTCTGCTCAAATCGCATTTATGTCAGACTCACTTGTAACAGCAGCTTCAAGAGCAAACTTCTTAGAAGAAGCAAGAGATGGAGTTGCAAATGTTGATTTAGTTTATGATACAGCAAAATTAAAAGTTGATGTATTAAAACTAAAAGATACAGTATATTCACAACTTGGTAAATATAACACTTGGGATGTTAAAGAGAGTAATTCACTTGAAGAGTGGATTAAAAACTATGAAAACTCAACAACAAATGTAAATACAAATGCCATTGAAAAATTAAGAAAATTAAACAAAAGTTTAAGTACAAAACTTCAAACACTTGTTACTTCAAATGCAAATAAACAAGACAATGCCTTATTAAATGAGCAAGCAAAAGAAGTAGAAATAGAAGCTTTAAGAATTTTTGGAGAATTAAATGCTCTAAAAAAAGATGCTTGTAAACATATGAAAAAATAAAATAGATAAAAGAAGAAATAAACTTTCTTCTTTTATCAACCTTGCATTTGCTTAATCAAAGCTTCTAACTCTTCTTCTGACATATTGTCTTCACTATTATCAATATTTTTAGCAGAATTGGCTAGATTATATTGAGATTTATCAATATTATTTTTCTCACAAACAAAATTTACGACTCTTTCTATTCTTTGTCTATGTAAATCTTGATGCTGTAAAAGACCAAGTGAATTGGAAATCTTGTTAGTTAATTTCTCTTTTTCTCTAATAGAAAGTTCCATAGTATCAATACTTTCTTGCAGAAACTCAAAATCCTCATATATCTTACAAGCATGAATCTCTGACTCTTTAATCACATCACAAAGTTCTTTAATCAACTCTTCATATTTCATATATAGCCTTTATAAACATTTATATTATAAGTCTATCTTTTTTTAACTTAACTATATAAACAAAAGAGTCATTTTTTTTGTTTTTTAATGAATAAGTTCAGCAATTAACTCAGTAGCATATGAACCTTTTGGAAGATAAAAAGACAACTCCATCCAGTTTTTATCTTCTTTATAATTACTTTCAATATCAGAAGGAAATATCCAAGCAAATCTTCTTGCACCATCTTCTTGAACAACTTCTTTTGTAAAATCTTGCTCAATACTCAATGCTTCACCTTGAGCTTTTTTAATCTTTTTACCACATAAAAGTCCAGTTGGAACCCTATCTTTTGCATAAAATTTTGAAGCTTCACTTTGTATATCTTCAACATAAAAAATCTTACCAAAAGGATAATGTGACATTAAATCTCCATGCATTATTTTAAAAGGATGCTCTTGTGTTTTCATCTGTTTTACTAAATCCAAAGGAAGATTTAATTTTTCATAAATCTCTTTTGGTTCAAAAGATTCAATTAGTTTTGAAATCTCTATTCTTTTTGAAAGCCAATTATTAAAAAGGTAACTTTGATAAGAGTTAATAAACATTTGTCTTAGTTTTCTATCTTTTTCTTTTAAAGTTCCATTTATTATTGCTTCACCTTTTTTATAATTATCTCCCTCAATTCCAAATCTTTGAAAACCAAAATAGTTTGGCATACCAAAAGCTGCAATTTGAGCTAAAACTTGCTCGATTATTCTAGCATCAACAGGACTAACTCTTTTTAATCTAATAAAAAACTTATTTCCTTTTAGGTGCCCTATTTTTATCTTGTTGTTATGATAAGTAGTATCTAATATCTTGATTTGTTCATGCTTAAAACTACTTAATTTATCCTCATATTTTTTATGTACAGATATAGATTGAATTGTCATTGCATTCTTATCTTTTAAACCTGCATAACCAATATCTCTATGCTTACATCCAAAGTGATTAGCAAATATAGAAACTGCATCCCATGTTGTCAGCTCTTTTTTTCTAAACTTTATAATTAAGTGTTCACCCTCGTTTGAAAACTCATATAAAGGCTCTTCTGTTACAACAAAGTCGTCTTTACTTTGTTTGAAAACAACATTTATTTTTGCATGATTTAAGTATCTTTGTATATTAGTCAATTTTATTCCTCATTTTGATTGTTTTTTCTATTGTATTAAAAGTGATGATTTTTTGCATCTGTTTTATAGCTGCCTTTTATTGCTTTTGCAAATATATTTAAAGAAATATTATGTTTTTTTGCACTTTGCATAATCTTTTCTAGATTTTTCTTAGAAAAAGTAAAAAGCATCTCATACTCTTCACCTGATGTACCTATATCAGATGATATTTTATCAAAAAATTCAAAATCAACCTTACTTGCCTTTGATAATCTTTCTAACTCAAAAAATAATCCATCTGATATATCTAAAGAAGCATTTACATATTTTGAAATATCATAAAAAAAATCACCTTTTAATTTTGGCTTTATAAGTTTTGATTTTGAAGCTATTTTTTTACCCTTTAAAGCTTTTTTCAAATCCTTTTTACAACTACCAAGATCTCCTGTATAACATACCAAATCATCAATCTTTACTCCACTTCTATATATTGGATTTTGACTTTTTGAAATAATAGTTACTGAAATATCAAGTTTTTCATTGCTTATTGTATCTCCACCAATAATTTTAATACCATAATCTTTTGCAACTTTTTTAAAACCATTTGCAAGTTTTCTTAAATCACTTGTTGAAAAATCTTTAGGAATAGCAACAGTTAAAAGCGCATAAAGAGGCTTTGCATTCATAGCAATTGCATCTGAAATATTTACAAGCATTGCTTTAGCAGCAATCTGTTTCAAACTCATCCACTCCCTTTTAAAATGTACATTTTCAAAAAAAGCATCTTGAGAATAAACCATATTTCCAACTACAGCTGCATCATCGCCTATAAGTTCTGTTTGATTTGTAAATTGTTGTATAAAATAGTCTTCTTTATTCATGGCGAAATTATATCAAAATAATCCTCTAAAATCTAATTTTTCCCTTAAATTATTTTCTTGGTAAAATATTATTCTTATTAATTAATAATTTTTATTATATAATAATACAATTTTAACAAGGAGAATTAATGCCAAAGATTAACAAATACGTAGATATTGATACAGTAGAAAGAGAAGCAAAAAAAGACTTAATAGATAGACACTCACCATTTATTCACTGTAAGGAAACTGCAAAAGCAGGAGAACCTTTTGAAGTAACTGTAAAAATGGGAAATGAATATACACATCCAGATGATTTTGATCACTATATTGAGTCTGTTGCATTATATAATAAAGAAACACTATTAGCAAAAGCTACATATGTTCCAGGAACACTAGGAAATGTAAAAGCTCATAATACAACTACATTTACTATTATTCCAACAACAAAAAAATTAAACCTAGTTGCACACGGATACTGTACAAAACACGGAATTTGGGAATCAACGCCCGTAATTGTGGAAGTTACTGAATAGTAATATATTCGATTTCATGGGAAAGGTAGGAGTTTAAAGTTTCTACCTTTTTTTATATTTGTACAGTCTTTGTACAGCTAATATTATTCTTTGTATAAATCTGTACAAATTAACTTTCTTTAATAGTATTGTAAATTATCAAGAAATCTTTTAACTTTAAAATTAGGACATGTTTTAGATGAAACATCATAGTGGCCTAAGATATTTTCATTTATGATATCATATTTAGTTTTAAGCTCTTTGATTAATTTAGCTAAGGACTCAAACTGCTTATCAGTAAACTCATCAACTCCAATTAAGCAAATACCAATATGTGTTGAATTTAAACCTACTGCATGAGCGCCTGACTTATCAATATCTCTTCCTCTTTCAATCGTGCCATCCATACATTCAAGATATGTATTGTTTTCTACTTGACCATTACAAATCACAAAATGATACCCCACATTGTTCCAACCTCTTTGTCTATGCCATTTATCCACTTCAATACTTGAACCAAAAGTTGAATCAGAACAATGAATGATAATACCTTTTTTACTCATTTGATACTCCTTTATTATCTAAGATGTTTTTTATAGCTCTTTTATCTTCTTTGCACTCAACTGCAAAGTAAAAGAGATCTACCATATAAGATGATGTTTCACTTTGCATTGTTGCAACTGGTACACTTGGAAGTGCTTTATCTTCCAGGTATTTACCTGGTACTGATATTTTGATCTTTTGGATCTTTGTTTGCACTAATGGTTTCTGACTGCAACCACTGAAGAGTGCTATTAATAACATTGGCATTAATACCATCATCACTTTTTTTAACATTTTTTATTTCACCTTTCTTATTTGCATATGTTTTAAATCTTTTCAGTTCTGCTTTATGTGAAGCATTTAACTTTTCTATGATCACCTGGTTCTGCTCTTTATACTCTTGGAACTCTTTTGCATTTTGGTTTGAGATCTTTACACTTTCATTAAGTGCCAATTCGTATGATTGAAGATCAGCTTTTAATTCATCATTTTCAGAACTAACCCACCAAGAATATAAACCAACAGTTAAAAGCATTGCACCAAGTGCAGCAATAACAATCAAATAAACTTTAGAACTTAATCCACCTAAAAAACCTAACATGTACACCTCCAGTTTTTATAGTGCTTATATGTGTTATAAGTCACGATCCACAATAAAAGTAAAGTGATCAGTACATAGTGTGTATGTTCCCAGTCACTCACAAAGTTTGCAATTAATAAAAATGCACAAACTGATAAGATAAAAATAAACCCAACAAAGTTTGTTTTATACATTTTTCTTCTAAGTGAAAACACCAGGCAAAGTGGTGCAGTGATTTGCAAGATTGTTAAACTAAGCATTTGTATTTCCTTTCACTTTGATATACTTATGAAACATCTTTATGCCATCTTTACCCATAGTTGCAACACCACCAGCTAAACCAACTTTTATCCACATGTTCCATAATGGATAATATTGTTCAAGTAAATAAAAAACTGTTACCATGATAAATCCACCAAGAATTGAGTTTATAATCACAAGGATCACCAGCTTCCAAATATTTACTTCTTTTTCTTCTTCACTTGTCAATGCTTCTTCTATAAAAAAGAGTGCTGATAAAAACACACCTATTGCAAAGATCCATAAAGTTTTTAAATCAATCATCTATCTATTACCTTTCAAAGTTAATATTTATCATCCAACCACCTTGATCAAATGTATGTTCAACAGTCTTGATCTGATATTCGCCATCATCTTCAAGTGTGTTCACCAGGTTAAGTTTTCCACCAGCAAAGATTGCTTCACCCTCAATTGACAAAGAACCACTAATCAATCCCTGGTTCGCTCTTTGAAGTTTTGCAGCTGCTTTCCCTTTTGCTTCAGCTGGATTTTTGAAATTGCCTTTATTGATCAGAACTGGTTCACCACTTCCAACTGTGATTGATTGTGTTTTGTTCTCTTTTGTATCGTGCCAAGTTGATTTGCACGACTTATAAAGTGTTTTGTTTGAATATTTTATGGAGTAGCTATCACAATTATTTGCATTGATTGTATATGTTGGAAGATCATCATTTTTCTTTTCATCTTTAATCTTCTTAGTAAAGATCAAAGTGTTGTTTTTTATGTTAAATATTGCATTGTATTCTTTGGCTAATCTATTTAAAAAGTGTAGATCACTTTCATTGCTCTGCACCTGGCATGAAACAAAAGTATCATCAAAATCACTTTTAAGGTTTATCCCACTTCTAGCAGCTATTTGTTTACATATATCTTTTATAGATACTTTTTCATATGTAATATCTCTTTTTTCTTTCAGTGCATTTGTAAAGTTTACACCAGTAGCACTGATACTTAAAACATGTTTTTTATCTCTAGTTGTAGTTTGTACCAGGAACGATCCCATGTAAGTGAATTGTTCATCATATCCCATGTAAAGTTTCAATTCATCCTGGTAAGCTGGTCGTGCAAATTCACCAGCTACTTTGATATTTAATTCATCAGCTTTTTCATTTACTTCATCATGGAAACTTAAACTGATCAGGTTTTTTTGAATGGCAGCAGTTACATCCTTGCCATTTGCCTGGATCATAAAGCCTGGTGTTCTTACCATAAAGTTTTAACCTCTTTGATCTTTGTTTTTTCGATTGTAACTACTGGTAAATTGATCACTTCACCATCTTGTAAAATAGTTCTGTTTTTTAATCCTGGATTAGCTTCAACCACTTTTTCAAATACTTTAAGTGATCCATATTCTTTGAAAACAATTTGATCTAGCCTATCACCATTTTGTGCTGTGTAAACTCTCATTGATCATTATCCTCTACAACTTGCAATGATGTTTTATATACTTGTTTTAAAAACTCACCACTTCTTAAAAAGCTGCTTTTATCCTCTTCAAGATCCATAATTATTATAGTTTTTGCAGTTCCATCAGGAAGAACCAAAGTAACTGGTTCTTTTTTTCTTCCAAGAAGTTCAAAATCTCTTAGCTGCTTTTGGCTCTTAGCAATTAAAGTTCCCTCAACATCAATCTTTTCTTCATACTCACCAATTGCCTGGTAACTATCAAAGTTTCCCACTCTTGCATGTTTTACAAAACCAAAAGAAATTGATCGTTTAAGTTTTTCAAAATTTGTTGTATTTATATCAAATTTGAAATCACCAATTAAAGCTAACAAAATAAACTCCTATAATCTTTTCATGGATTTTATTAAAAACCCTGGATCATTTAAAAGGGACAAAAATATATTTATATATCTTCATCACTCAAACCACGATCTGCACCATCTCTATTCATGGCACTTACTATTGCTTTTTCAACCTCTACATTTGAAGCTGGATTATTTACATTTACTTTTATATGATTTGTTTGTGCAACATTTTGTGCAGCTGGTTTATTGATCTTCATTGCTCTTGGTGTTACTGCTGCTGTTTTTTTATCATCTGATCCAAATCCAAAAAAACTTTTAATAGATGATCCAAAACTTTTTACTTTACTTACTGCTGATCCCAACCAAGCAAATTTACTTTTTAATGTAGCAAAAAAATCAACAAAAAACTTTTTGATTGGATTCCAATATGTATATATAGCAACAGCAGCAATTGCAATTCCAGTTATTGCAGCATAAATTGGATTTGCAGCAAAAGCCATTGTTAATGCTTTCACCCCACCACCAACTGCAAACAATCCAATTTTTACTGCTGCAAGTCCAGCTGTAAGTGTTGGAAGAACCATTAAAAAACCACCAACTGTGATCCCTAGTGTTCCAACAACTGTTAAAACTCCAGCAGTACCAGCAATAACCCAACCAAGTGTTTCTGCCAATCCCTCATTATCATCTATCCAGGTACTAACTGAATTTGCAACTGATCCAATTGCTTCCCCAAGTTTATAAGCAGCTGGTGCAAATAGTTTTCCAATAGTTGCACTAGCATTGCCAAGCTTTTGGTTTAAAATTTCAAACTCTCTACCTTTATTCCTTGCTTTTGCCATTGCTTCAACATTGTCAAGGGTTGCATTATTTAGTTCTATTTGTGATTGTCTTAGCTGATCAGTTTTATCAATTAATCCATTTATTGTTTTAACTGCTTCACCTGATCCAAATGCTTTTATTATTTCATCTTGCACTTCTACTGTTTGAAGAGTATCACCATACTTTTCTTTTAACTGTTCCAGGATCTGAACCATTGGCAACATTTTGCCCTCACTATCGGTGAACTGTAATCCTAGTTCTTCTTGTGCTGATCCAACACCTTGTAAAAATGCTCTATATCCAGTTGCAGCTTCACTTGCACTATCAAATGCACCTTTTGAATTACCAATGATTGCAAGTTCTTCACTTAAGCTTACACCCATTTTGTTTGCCATTGCACCAATGTTTGAAATACCAGCAATAAGATCTGATCCCTCTGTTCTAAATGCTTTTACTGCTAAACCAACTTGCGCTGACATTCTATTTCCAAACTCAAAATCAGTTTCATTTGTTTGTTTAAATATCCCATGCCCAAGTGCAAACATTTTTGTCATTTCTTCAGTAGTTGATTTTGTAGCTGCACCAGTTATTGCAGCAAGTCGTGTGAACTTTGCAACACCCTCATCACTAAGACTTGATATACCTGATTTAATATCATATGAAGCCCTTACAAAATCAGGTGCAGTTGTTCCAGCAAATTCATTTGAAAAGGCTTTTGCTTCTTTTGTAATCTTTGCAATACCACTTTCACCAATTCCAAGTGAAGCTATATCACCTTGTGCTGCTGCTAGATCCTGGTAACTTGTAACTGCTGATCCAATACCTGAACTTATTGCAGTTCCAGCAGCAAGAGACATTGTTCCATACTTAGCCATACTTCCACCAAGTGCAGTAATCTGTTTATCAAACTTATTGATTTTTTGAGTTGCTTTACCAAGTGCTGGTGATAGCTGGTCATATGCAGATAACACAACACCAAGTGCCAACATTTTTTCCATATCTAGCCTTTTTCTTAAATTTATGATAAAATAAAACTATGAAAGATCTTATATATTCAATAAAAGCTTTTATAGGCTTATTTCTTATTACTGCTATTGCTGGTGTAACTGTTGCAATACTTAGTGAAAATATTGCATACAGTCTTTATACAACAGCAACTATTTTTATCTTAGGGTTTGTTGGTCTTGTTCGACAATCTTATTTGCACTCTCTACAAAATAAATAAAATCATTTAAATACATTTCAAGCATATCAACATAACCAAAATGCAAAGTAGAACCTATCAAAGCCATACCTTGCAAAATTTGATCATATTCTAAGATTGAAAACCCTCTAAAGCCTTTTGTAAAGGTGTATACTCTTTCATTGTAAGATCATCAAGTTCTTTAACTGTAAGCCCAGTAAGATTTGCAATCAAATGCACTTCCAGTTCCCCTTGGCTTTGGTGATTTCCCACAACTCTAAAATCTCTTACTTTTGGTTCTCTCATTTGAACCTTTTTCCCTTTTACTTCAACTTCTACTGTATTTCCCATCATTTACCTTTCTTACTGAATATGAGATCTAAGATCTTCTAAAAGATCTTTACCATCAATTTTTGCTATCATATTTATAGTGTCAAGCATAACCATCTCTTTACCATCAATTTCAAGAATATATCTATTTAGCTTCATAGATATTTTTCTTTCAATTTGTTTACCTGCTTCAAAATCACCATCATCAATATCTACACTTCCTTTAAATGTAGCTACGATAGATATTCTTTCACCACCTTGAAAAATAGATCCTTTTGCTTCAATAGAAATTCCATCAGCAGTTTTTGAAGCATCTGACATTGCACTAAATATAACTGATGAAAATTCACTTAGTATAAACTCACTTTCAAGCTCTTTAAAAACACCTGTATCAACAGATCTTTCAAAACCCCCAGCTGTTATTGTTTCTCTTATTTGTTCAATTTTGGGTAAACTCACCTTTTTACTTGTACCTAAATGTCCGATACCACCAATAAAAATATTAAAATCCGTTAATGTTTGTGGATATTTCATGCTATGCTGCCTCCCCATTAATATAATTGATTAGTGTTTCACCCCAATCATCACTGTAAACTAACTCAATATTTAGTTCTCTGATACTTGGCATATCTTGAACCTTGATTGTTAGATAAAATTTACCAGCTGTTACAGTTGCTTTTGTATTCTTTTTAGGATCAAAGTACACATCAAAACCAATAATAACCCCATTCCCTTTTAACTCATTCATAAAATCAACAACTGATTTTTTAACCCAAAAAAGTTGATCTGCTTCTCTATCTCTTGCCCATTTGTTTGCTTTAAGAATAGCTGTTAAAAGTCTGTGAAATGTTCTTACTCTGTCAAGTGATTGCCAAATTGGATCAATATCTCTCGTTTCAAATCCGTATGTTCTCCAACCTACATCTTTAACAATCATACATCCACCATCTTGTCTTAATCTTCTTGCTTCACAATCAGATCCATCAAAGTATTCAATAACTCTTTCAGCACTTTGTGCAACACCCTTTGCAATTCTGTTTGAATGGTTTTTTGCCCAACCAAAATCAGTGTTTCCATCATGATATGCAATAACACCAGCCATGATTGCGCTCATAGGAATTAACTTTCCATCTGCCTTATATCTACCAGTACAATGTAATAAATACTTAGATCCAAAATTTTCCATGTATGTTTTAAATCCAGCTTCATCAGGTGAAAAATCATCTGTTAATCCAGTAGTCCACATCTTTGTAGAGATACTATCAAGCTTTGCAGCAACTTCAACATCAGCTGAGTATTCAGGAACAATGATCAAACCATTTTTAAGATCAATACTAGTTACTGGATCTGATTGTTTGATTACATCAAGCCCATCCAATACATTTGTTTTATTTATTGCTTCATCAACATCATGTATTGATACATGAACAACCAGTGGGCAATGAACAGCTTGTAAATCAATACCAGTTAAAGCATTTTCAAGTGTTCCTTTCGTGATATTATTCTCTTTTACATATTTTAGTCCCTCTTCAGCACTATTAAACTTCATCAGTCCAGTTGCACCAGCACTTGCAGTTGCAACAATTCCAATTGGTGTTGAAGAACTAATTGTAATTGGTCTTGCAGCTGCTACACCAAAACTTCCATTAATACCAAAGTTTAAATCCATCATTTTCCCCTTTATTCAATATTTACAAATTGACTTCTTAAAGTCTTAATTTTTGTTTCAATTTCATCAACTTTTAATTGTGCTGCTACTTTTACTTTATCAGTTGTAGAAGTTGATAATAACTCTCTTAATGGCCTAATTAATGTTTTTTCTAAAGAATCTATTTCTCTTTGAATATTATTGTTTTCTACTATGTTTTTCGCTCTTTTATCTTCAACCCAAGACTTAGTTACATCATCCCATTTATCAAATTGTGTTGGTTTTAAAAGTGTATGTTCATTTTTAATAGCTCCTAAGTAATCTACTTTTAACTCTTGTTTTGTAGAAGTTTCATAAACAGTTTTACCTCTATTATTTTCTATATATTCCCACTCTTTTGTTTCTTCATTGAAGCAAACTGCAAAACCATCTTTTGGACTTAAGGGCTCTTTAGTTGTTGCATTTGCTGGAATAAGATAACCTTTTTCAAGTGGGTTTGATGTTGCAGTTGATTGAGTTGTAAACTCTTTTGTTTCTTTGTTATAGTTATATATTTTCATCATATCCCCTTATTAGTATTTAATGCAGTACATCATTGATACATTCCTAGGTCTTGTTGAACCAACATAATTTGGATGAGTTGATGCCAAATAAGTAGATTGTCCTGGTGGAGTTTGTGTAAAATATTTGCCACTTAGTTGTTCTGTATTTGGACGGTCTGCATAAAACTCTGAAACATAACTTCCTTGATTGCCCGCTCCCATTTGCGTAACTTGTCCAACACTATCCATCTCTGCTGCAACCAAAGTACCAAATTGAAAACTTCCTATTGTTCTAGCCCTATCAATACCTCTTCCATGATCCCAACCTCTTATGAACTCTCCCCTCAAATCAGGTAGTCTAAAATTATTCAAATTTGTATGTCCATAAGTAGTTCCAATGATTTTAAATAAATCTGCAAAAGTAGTTCTTGATAAAACTGCTCCGTTACACTCTAAAAAACCAGTTGGTACAGTATTTGTAGGAAATGTGATTATTGAACCAGTTGGTACTGTTGGAATTTGTTTGAAAAGATCTTCCATCTGTCCTTTATTTACTGCGTCATCAACAGAAATTGCATCTTTTACTTTGAAAAGATTTGCAGCACTTCCATTTTTATCAGCTTTGTTGTTTTTCAGCCAAAGTGTTCTATTTCCTAAGGCTTTGGCTTGTGCATTTGCAATTCCATTTTCACCACCAAGTACATCATCATTTGTTTCTATCTGATATATATTAGGTGTAAACTCTGATGTTTCTATTAAATTACTCATAATTTATCTGCTCCTACTATTCCATATGTGTATGTTCCATCATATTTGATGTTCCCGTCATATCTATTTAATTGCTTATATGTTATTGCATGAAGTAATGATCTCTTTGGTGCATATTGATCAATAATCTTTTTTGCAAACTTTGCTCTTACTGTTGAAACTGGTTTTGCCAAATCTATCACATAATAAGGCCACTTTGTTTTATCTCCATGTGTATATATGCCATTGTATTTATGCTTACCATCATATTTGATACTAAGCCCCTCTTTAATACTTGCTGGTTCTTCATCACTAGCAAGATTAAGAAGTTTTAAAATCTCTTCGATACACCAAACAGTGCCTTTATATCTATGCAAAAGAATTGATTGCTTTATTAATTCTCTTTTCTCTTCCTCTTTTAATTCTTCATCCCAAAAATCAACCTTGAAAGAATAAGCCAAATAAGGCAAAAACTTTTCATTACAAATAAGAGGATTACCAAGTCCTTTGATTACTTGATTTTCATTAGATATTCCATCTGTTACATCTGCTGCAACTAGATCAATCTTATGTAAACCTTCATCTTCAAATAACGGTATAAGTGATTGTTGTTTCACTACATATTCCTATTTGATTATCTGCTATTTCTAAATTTCCCGTGGGAAAATTTATAACTACTTCTTTCACTCCTGGTACTCTTAGAAAATCATTGATCTCACTTAGTGTAATATCTGTTCCAATCTTCCTTAAAGAGTTAAGCCCAGCATTTAAACTCTCTTTTGCATTTGAAAAAACTGTTGCAGTTTCTTGTCCTGGCAGAATTTTCAACTCTGCATTTACAGAAAATGAAACTTCTGTTGCTTTTTCTACTACAACAGTATCTGTTAAAGGCCTTACTTCTTTTGCATTTAACTGTGCTTCTATTCTATTTTGCATAAGTTCATCAGCTTTAGAACTATAATAATAAACTTTCACAATACCCATATCTGCAAAAATTTTATTTAGTACTGCTCTTACTTCATTTTCATTTTTATTTATAAGTAAAGGTATATATTCTTCAAAAGATAACAATCCTCTTTTTACAGCAACATCTTCAATTCTTTCATCAGATTTATATGTAAAACTTAGATAAGTCTCTTCTGATCCAGCAGTTGATTTATCTGCCATTGATAAAAGTATTCTAAATCTAAAACTTTCATCATTTTCTACCTCTGAACCATTTTGAAATGTTCCTTGTGCAGTTGCGGTAACAACAAAAGGTAATGGTGTAGTGATAATTTCTGTTTTAATTTCACTTGATGATATTTCAAGTTGAAGTTCAACAGTACCAGTTGCTTTTGTTTCCCCAGCAGTAATAACAACATCTTCAAGAAGTTTTGCTTCATAAGTACTTGTTTCATCCGTTAAAACTAAATTAACTGGCACTACAATATCTTGTGCTAGAGGTTCACTTATTTCAAAATCATATTCATCATAAGGCTTTGTTCCATCAAGTCTTTCACAATCATAAAAAGCACCAATATTGTCTAAATCTTCATCTTTTGCTAAAGATACAAAAAAAGCTTTTGCAAGTTCATTGAACTCTGATCTAATTGCTAGCTCCCTATATGCAAAAGCTTCTAACATCATCTTAAAATCATCACTTTCAAGTGGTTGCCAATTTTCACCATATAACTTTTTGAAGTTTGTTATATTTTTTTCAAGTATTGCTTCATAGTTTAGTACTTGCAAAACTTTAGGAAGTGGTAAACTATTTAAATTAATCATTTTCAACCTCTACAATCTGACCATTTGTTAATGTAATAATCAAAGTCACAACACCACTTACTGGATCAAGTTTAAAATTAACCTTTTCTACTTTTACCCTTGGTTCATATTTATCTATTGCTTCATATGTATATTTAGTAGCTAAAAGTTTATATTCATCATTGAATTCTCTATCTCTTAATTCATAAAGCTTTGATCCAAATTCAGGGCGCATGGCTCTTGTAACTAGTGGAGTTTTTAAAATCCTTTTTATACTTTTTTCAATACTTACTGCATACATACTTTTTACCCATTCGGTGGAGTTGTAACACCACCAGCACCAAAGTGATCACCAGCAGTTTGCGTGTGATCATGTGTATCATCCATTGGTGTGTCATTGTGAGTAACAGAACCACCATCAAAGTTTGTGTTTGTGGCTTTAACTCCAATATTCCCACCAGCTTCAAAATTGATATTTCCACCAGCTTTGATGTTTATATCACCAACACAATCAACTGTTAAAACCTTTGCTTGTATATCATAAGAAAATCGTGTACCATCTTCATACTCTATAACTTCAGTATGATCATTTGATCCACTTGGTTCTTTTTGATGTTTGTTGAAAATAGATCTTAAAATAAACCCACCATTTGCTTCACCAAAAGGACTAATCACAACAACTTGTTCACCAACTCTTGCTGGTATAAAGTGCCTTTTAAAACTATTTGAAAATGAAGCAATTGGTAAAAAATCAGTTTCACGATCTGATACTTTTACCCTGGCCAATGCTTTACCATCTGCGCTTTTTGTTTCACTTATAGTTCCAAAGTTCACCAGGTTGTCAATAAGTCTTTTTAATTCTGCAAAACTCATCTACTGTTCCCATCTTCTTGATTGATACATCACATCAAATTCAACTCTAACACCACCATAAGTTGTGTCTTTTTGTTCAGTTATAAATTCACTTCCATTACATTTGCATTGATAGTTTAGTTCTTCTTCAACCAAAGAAAAAGCCTTTATCACATCACTTGTAACTTCTCTCATATTCCAAGGAGTGTTTTTACCACTTACTGCAATATCAACTTCAATCTTTAATGTGTGACTTGTGATAGTAAAATCATCAGTTACATTATCTGCTGGATCTCTAACAACGATTGCTGGATATTCATCTTTATCAAGTGGCTTTTCTAACCACTCAAAAACATTTGCACCAGCTTCACTATAAAATCCATTTGAACCTGATATTGTTTTTAGCTTTTCAATAATCGTATCTACAATTTTTTGTCTAATCATTTTTTATCTTTCCAAATAGATCTTAGTTGTTCCATCATTTTGTTTATCAG